>CAZYPI010000020.1:0-23295 GCA_964649335.1 uncultured Rikenellaceae bacterium
TCACCGTAAAACAGGGAGAGAAGATAACCATCCTGGTAGCTACTTCAGGAGATACAGGCAGCGCCGTGGCCAACGGTTTCCTCGGCGTGGAAGGAATACAGGTGGTGATCCTGTATCCGTCGGGAAAAGTCAGTGATCTACAGGAAAAACAGTTTACCACGCTGGACGATAATATCACTGCCCTGGAAATTGACGGAACCTTTGACGACTGTCAGCGACTGGTAAAAACAGCCTTTGCCGACGACACCCTGCGCCGACAGCTTAACCTCTCCTCCGCCAACTCAATCAATATAGGACGCCTGCTGCCCCAGTCCTTTTACTATTTCTATGCCTGGGCACAACTGGGTGATCCGCAGGCCAAACCCGTGTTTTCCGTGCCCTGCGGCAATTTCGGCAACCTCACCTCCGGACTGATGGCTAAAAAAATGGGCCTGCCGGTGACCGGTTTTGTGGCAGCTACCAATATCAATAAGGTTGTCCCCGAATATCTTGAAACGGGGATATTTACCCCCCGGCCATCCATACATACCATCGCCAACGCAATGGACGTAGGGAACCCAAGCAACCTGGCCCGTATCAGATTCATGTATGATGACGATATACAAAAAATACGTCAGGATATTACAGGTTATTTTTTCGAAGAAAAAGAGATCAGGGAAACGATCGGGAAAGTGTATAAATCCACCGGTTACACCCTCGAGCCGCATAGTGCCATCGGATATCTGGGTTTGCTGTCCCGGACAAAAGAGGACAGTCCCGGTATATGTCTCGCCACGGCCCATCCCGCAAAATTCATGGAGGTGGTGGCCGAAGAAACGGGCAAGCTCCCCGAAATACCGGAAAGACTGACCATATGTATGGAAAAAGAAAAACAAAGCATTCCCATGGCAAATGATTACGGTAAACTAAAGGAATTTTTACTTGAGACCATAAAATAAAAAATATGAACCGCAAACTTGTTTTCGGGGTGGATTACGGAACCGATTCGGTACGTTCCGTCCTCATAGATACGGCCAACGGACAAGAACTCGGTTCGTCTGTTTATGAATATAAAATATGGAAGAAAGGACACTATTGCGACCCTGCTACCGGCCGTTTTCGTCAGCATCCCCTGGATTATCTCGAGGGCCTGTTGATCACTGTCCCTGAAGCGATGCGGCTTGCCGGGGATGTACGGCCCGAAGAAGTGGTGGGCATCACCATAGACACTACGGGATCCACGCCTGTGGCCGTAAACCGGGAAGGAACACCCCTGGCTATGTTGCCCGGGTTCAGGGATGACCCCGATGCCATGTTCATCCTCTGGAAAGACCATACCGCCGTAGCGGAAGCCGAAGAGATCAACCGGCTGGCCCACAACTGGGGCGGGACGGACTACACCAAATACTCGGGAGGAACTTATTCGCCCGAATGGTTCTGGGCCAAGATACTGCATATTTTGCGTACCAATGAGAGAGTGAGAGAAGCTGCCTGGTCGTGGGTGGAACATTGCGACTGGATGCCGGCGCTGCTCACCGGCAACACCGACCCTCTGACGCTGAAACGCAGCCGTTGTGCCGCCGGCCACAAGGCCATGTGGCACGAAGAGTTCGGAGGGCTCCCCTCCGAAGAGTTCCTCTCCCGCCTGGACCCCCTCCTGAAAGGTCTGCGACAACGGCTTTACTCCGTCACCGTGACGGCAGACACACCCGCCGGCAACCTGTCGGAAGAATGGGCCCTGCGGCTGGGTCTCACCACTGCCACCGTTGTGGGCACCGGCGCCTTCGACGCCCACCTGGGAGCTGTGGGCGGAGAGATCAAACCCGGATACCTCAGCAAGGTAGTGGGCACCTCCACTTGCGATATGATCGTCCTACCCCGGGAAAAATACGGGAATAAACTGGTGCGGGGCATCAGCGGCCAGGTGGACGGCTCCATCCTCCCCGGCATGCTGGGCCTCGAAGCAGGACAGTCCTCTTTCGGAGATGTGTATGCCTGGTTTAGCAACCTCCTGGTATGGACCCCTTATCCCCGGAAAAGGAAAAGAAAGATCGCCGGAAAAGATATCCTCACCCTGCTCACCGAAGAAGCCGAAAAGATCCCTCCGGGAAAAAGCGGGGTGCTGGCCCTCGACTGGTTCAACGGCCGCCGCACCCCCGACACCAACCCCCTGCTGACGGGAGCCCTCACCGGCCTGACCCTCGGCACGGAAGCCCCCGCTATATTCCGGGCTCTGGTCGAAGCCACCGCCTACGGCTCAAGAAAAATAGCTGATCGTTTTGTAGAAGAAGGCATAGAGATCAAAGGGGTCATCGCCCTGGGCGGCATAGCCCAAAAATCACCTTTCGTCATGCAGACCCTAGCCGATGTGATGAACCGCCCCATCCGTGTAGCCCGCGCCACACAGGCCGTGGCCCTGGGCGCCGCCATGGCCGCCGCCACAGCATCCGGCATTTTCCGCTCCTTCGAAGAAGCACAAAAAGCCATGGGCAACGGCATGGAAAAAGAATATAGCCCCATCCCCCGAAACGTAAAAATATATGAAAAACTATATAAAGACTATCTGGCACTGGGGAAATTTATGGAAGATAATCTAACCCGTTAAAATATTCAAAAAATGAAAAAAAACCAACCATTTGTCCCCGAAGGCCGGCTGCTCTCGCTCGATTTCTTCCGGGGAGCTACCATGTTTCTACTCATCGGCGAGTTTACCCATTTGTTTTCATACCTGACAGACACTTTTCCGGAAGGCACCTTCCTGCACGCCGTGTTTATACAGTTCCATCATCAACCCTGGCAGGGCCTGCACTTCTGGGACCTGGTACAACCCTTTTTCATGTTCATCGTAGGAGTGGCTATTCCTTTTTCCGTTGCCAAAAGGGTGAAACAGGGTCAGTCGAACCGCGACCTGACGCGGCATGCCATACAACGCTCAGTGCTCCTGCTGATCCTGGGATGGGCCCTCTATTGCATCGTCCCGGGGAGGATTACTTTACGTTTTCAGAATGTGCTGGCACAACTCTCTGTGACCTATATCATTGCTTTTCTGATACGTAACAAATCTTTTCGTTACCAGCTTTTGTTTTCTTTTGCTCTTCTGCTGATCACGGAGATGATCTACCGCTTCTTTCCTGTCGAGGGGTTCAATCATCCTTTTACCCCCAACGAGAACTTCGGCACCTGGCTCGACCTGCAATACGGCGGGGCCGACCTGAACGGCCACTGGGTCTCTTTCAATGCCATACCCACCACCGCCCACACCATCTGGGGCGTGCTGGCCGGCAATCTGCTGATCAGTGACAAAGAATCCATGAAGAAATTCAAGGCGCTGGCAATCGCCGGGATCATTGGAATCATCATCGGCTATGCCATGAACCCCATAACCCCCATCATTAAAAGAATCGCCACCTCCTCTTTTGTCATCGTCAGCGGTGGATGGGCCTTGTTCGCACTGGCCCTCTCTTACTGGCTGATCGACATCAAAAAATCCAGAAGCTGGGTGATCTTTTTTGCCGTGGTGGGGATGAACCCGTTGTTTATCTACCTGTTTGCCCATGTCGACGGGGCAGGATTCATCAAACATATTTTCCTGCCCTTCTCCCATGCTCTGTTCGGATGGACCGGAACCGACACGGAAAACATCCTCACGGCCACCCTGGTATGGGCAGCCCTGTGGTATATCACCTGGTGGATGTATAAACGAAAGATATTTATCAAAATATAAGATTCATATAAAACACAGAGGCGCAACATGTTGCGCCTCTGTGTTTTACTTTTGTCTTTTGTCTTTCTTATCCCATATCACTCACCCGTTCGAGCCTCTTCATATCCAGGATGCTGATCCTTCTTCCGTCGAGGGCTATCAGGCTCTCCGAGGCAAAAGTGGAAAGGGTACGTATGGCATTGGAGGTAGTCATATTGGAGAGATTGGCCAGATCCTCACGCGACAGATAAGCCCTGATCGTCTTGCCGTCTTCTTCCAGGCCGTAGGTGTCTACCAGCAACAACAACGACTCGGCCAGACGGCCACGTATATGTTTTTGTGTCAGACTCACGGTGCGCATATTCGAAATACCCAACTCAGTCGCCATTTTTTTCATCAGCCGCATGGTCAGGTCGGCATTGGAACGCATCACCCGGTAAAGGGAATCTTTTTCCAGAATACACACCATGGAATCCTCCAGAGCCACCGCCGATCCCGAATAATTCTGCTCGGCAAACAAAGCCCTGTAGCCGATAAAGCCCAGCGGACTGGCCATCCTGACGATCTGCTCCCGTCCTCCTACCCCTTCCTTGAAGATCTTTACCTTGCCTCCGGCCAGGCAGATCAAACCGGTGGGCTTGTCCCCTTCCTTAAAAATGATCTCCCCTTTCTTATACATCGAACATACATGGTTGCCAAACAACTCTTTTTTCTCTTCTTCCGTCAGGGGATAAAAAACAGACGCCGGATTATTCAAAAAATAATCACAGGCCTCTTCATGATTTTTTGATATCATGTGCAGTAAATGTTGTTAAGATTAATTCCAAAGCAAAGATAAAAAAAATGTTTTACAACACATATTTATTATCCCTTATTCGTAGCTCGCCACCAGAGGCAGGCGGCGGCCCGCACCGAAAGCTTTGGAAGAGATGCGCAAAATAGGCGGTGCCTGATAACGTTTATATTCATTCCGGTTGACCAGACGGATCGTTTTTTTCACGATCCCGGCATCATATCCTTTCGCTATGATCTCATCCACGGGGATCTGTAACTCAATATACTGGTACAGTATCTGATCCAGCAAAGAGTAGTCAGGCAGGGTGTCAGAGTCTTTCTGGCCGGGGCTCAGCTCGGCCGACGGAGGTTTTTCCAGAATATGCTCAGGGATCACCTCTCTCTCTCTGTTGATATACCGGGCCAATTTATATACATCCGATTTATAAATGTCTCCCAGCACCGACAGGCCGCCGCACATGTCTCCGTAGAGGGTGCCGTAACCCACCGCCGCTTCACTCTTGTTGGAAGTATTCAGCAGGATGTGTCCGAACTTGTTGGAAAAAGCCATCAGCAAAACAGCACGGATACGGGCCTGCAGATTTTCTTCGGTCACATCAAAAGGAAGTTCCTTGAAATAGGGATGCAGCAGTTTTTCAAACTCTGAATAAGCCGCTTTGATCGGGATGATATGATAAGGCACGCCCAGGTTACGGGCCAGCTTTTCGGCATCCGTCACCGAATGTTCGGAAGAAAACTGAGAGGGCAACAAAAGAGAGAGCACATGATCAGCCCCCAAAGCTTCTCCGGCCAGCACCAGGCTCACGGCCGAATCAATCCCGCCGGACAGCCCCAGGATGGCATCACGAAACCCCAGCTTGCCGAAATAATCCTTCAGCCCCAGCACCAGGGCATCATATACCTCCGGGATATAATCATCGGGATCGGAAACCTTTACACTCTTTGCCGTGGTCATCACCTCCTCCAGCACAAAATCCCGCACATCCTCCTCAAAACGTTTCAACTCGGCCACAATCTCCCCGCGCGGGTTGACCACCAGCGAGCCCCCTTCAAAGATCAGCTCGGTTTGTGCGCCCACCTGATTAACATAAAAAACAGGGATGCCATAGTCATGTGCCTTTTTGGTAAACACCGCCCGCTTGGCACCGATGCGGTTATAGGCAAACGGCGAAGCGGCAATGTTGACGATGAAATCCGGCTTTGACGCCGCCAGCACTTTCATGGGAGAGAAGGTATAAAGACGGCTCTTCCCGAACTCCATCTCAATGGGCTGCTCGTCCCACAGGTCTTCACAGATCGTCAAAGCGATCTTCTTCCCCTTCAGGGTGATCACATGAACATCCTTATTCGGCTCAAAATGCCTGTATTCATCAAAGATATCGTACGTGGGCAACAGCGATTTATGAACCACGTCCTGTACCCTCCCCTCATGCATTAAAAATGCGGTGTTGAAAAGATTTTTTCCTTCCGGAGCCGGGTTCAGGGAAGGACCGCCCACAATGGCAGCAATATCCCGGCACAGGGGAGCCAACTCCTCCACCGTCTGCAGACACTGCTCCACAAACTCCTTACGCTCCAACAGATCCAGCGGCGGATAGCCGGCCACCGTCAGCTCGGAGAAAATGACCAGATCCGACCCGCGGCTACGCGCTTCCAGGATGGTTTTTTTGATCTTGGCAGCATTCCCCCGGAAATCACCGATGAAATAATCCAGTTGGGCAAGCGTGATCTTCATGTCTGTACAGTTAAAAATTGATACCCATACGCAGACCAAGTGAATGAAAGATCAGACGGTCATCCGGCTTTCCCCCGGTATCTTTGGTTATATCCATCAATCCGTGTATGTAAGACACCCCGGCCGCAAGAGAGGTCTTCCCTCCCAGCGAGTACTGAAAACCCAACACCGCAAAATAGGCCAGGTTGAACAGGTTCATATCTTCATCGCCGTTTACCTTTGCATCCGTTATGCCGTCCACGTTGACCCACGTGTTGAAGCGGAACAGCAGACTCAGCCCCGTTTCAAAATAAAAAGTAAAATATCCGATCTCCACACTCTGCAGGTGAATACCCACAGGGACATGAACATATTCATTACTGTATCCGACAGGTGTAGCGGCAGGCACCGTCAGGGCCCGGCCCCCGGCCTGCAGTATCACGGTATCTACATAAGCCACTTCCCCTCCGGCATGCAAGATCTTGACACCACCTGTAAGCGCATAGTTCTCCCGGAAAAAATAACGGAACTGCAAGCCTACATCATACCCGAATGAGTTGCCGGTGGTCCTCACCTGGGAGGGCATGTTGGACTGAAACCAGCTTAGCTGCGGAGTAAAATTCAGTCCTATCTGTAACTTCTGCGCATTTGCTCCGGACACACCAAGGAAGAGCAGCCCAAAAAACAGAACGGCTTTGCGCAGCCGGGAATATTCCGGATTTCGTGCTTTCACTTTATCTTTCATTCTCTATAAACAACATTTCAAAGCACAAATATACACAGCTCGCATGATATTCCGGTAAAAATAACATCCCTTTCGTAATTTTCACCCTCCCCATCCTTCGCGGTCGAGGCTGCGGTACGTGATGGCCTCAGCGAGATGGTTGTTTTGTATTTTTTCCGAATGGTCCAGGTCGGCGATGGTACGTGCCACCTTCAGGATGCGGTCGTATGCCCGTGCCGAGAGTCCCCGTTTTTCCATGGCATTCTTCAGCAGTTGCTGGCCTGCATCGTTTATGCGGCAAAATTTCTCCATCATCTTCCGGGACATCTGCGCATTGCTGTGGATACCGGGGTAAGAGGCATACCGTGCGGCCTGTATTTCCCGTGCCCGGATCACTCTTTCCCGTATCTGCTCGCTGGTCTCTGCCGGGCGGGTTCCGGCCAGCTTGTCGAACTCCACGGGGATCACCTCGATATGCATGTCTATCCTGTCGAGCAGGGGACCTGAGATCTTGCTCAGATACTTCTGGATCATCCCGGCGGTACATACACAGGCCTTGGTGGGATGGTTATAATACCCGCACGGGCAGGGGTTCATAGAAGCCACCAGCATGAAACTGGCCGGATATTGCACAGTGAATTTGGCTCTGGAGATGGTGATCTCCCGGTCTTCCAGTGGCTGCCGCAGCACCTCCAGCACCTGTCTCTTAAACTCGGGCAACTCGTCCAGGAAGAGCACGCCGTTATGGGCCAGGGAGATCTCCCCCGGCTGGGGATATGTGCCTCCGCCCACCAGGGCTACATCAGAGATCGTATGATGGGGGCTGCGGAAAGGCCGCCGCGTCATCAATGCCGTTTCCTCGCCGATTTTGCCGGCCACACTGTGTATCTTCGTGGTCTCTATGGCTTCATCCAGCGACAACGGCGGCAGGATGGTGGGCAGGCGCTTGGCCAGCATGGTCTTACCTGCGCCGGGGCTGCCGATCATCAGCACATTGTGGCCGCCGCTGGCGGCGATCTCCAGCGCCCGTTTGACACTCTCCTGACCCCGCACATCGGCAAAATCAAAAGGATACCGGTTCATCTTCGACAGAAACAAAGCCTGCACATCCACCTTCGTCTCCGGCAGGGTGTTGCCGCTGCCCAAAAAGGCCACCACCTCTTTCAGGGTGTCGGCGCCATATACCTTCAGCCCTTCCACCACCGCCGCCTCCGGGGCGTTTTTTTTCGGCAGAATGATCCCCTCAAAACCGGCATCCCGCGCCTGCAGCGCTATCGGCAAAGCCCCCTTGACGGGCTGTAACCCCCCGTCCAGCGACAGCTCGCCCATGATCATATAACGATCCAGATTGCCCGGCGGCAACTGCTCTGAAGCAGCCAGAATGCCGATCGCGATGGTCAGATCATAGAGCGACCCCTCCTTGCGCACATCGGCAGGCGCCATGTTGATGATGATCTGTTTGCCGGGCCATTTCAGGCCGTTGCTGCGCAGGGCCGACTGGATACGGTGCTGACTCTCCTTAACGGCGCTGTCCGGCAATCCCACCAGAAAATAACGGATGCCCGTGGATACATTCACCTCCACGGTAACCGTGATGGCACGGATACCATGGACAGCACTACCAAAAGTTTTTACTAACATGGAATATTCAATCAATGATACAATGATGCCCGAACCGCTGCCAAAAAATCTGTTTCAGGCATTTTAAAGATAATAAAATGTTCACTAATTTTCAAAATCCACGGAAATTTCATGAAAAACCGTTAGTTTTATCCTGAAAACAGTTCCCTATGAATCGCTTTCGCCAAAAACTCTACGATATCATTTTCGAAGCCGACACCCCTGCCGGCAAAGCTTTCGATATCATCCTGCTGATCCTGATCATCATCAGCATCCTGGCCGTCATGCTGGAGAGTGTGCCTCTGCTGGAGGAAAAGTATGCGGCCATCTTCAGGATCATCGAGTGGGTCATCACCTTTTTCTTTACGCTGGAGTACCTGTTGCGCATTTGGGTGGTGCAAAAACCCTCCAGATATATCTTCAGTTTTTACGGGATCATTGACCTGCTGGCTGTCTTGCCCAGCTACATCGGTCTGTTCATCGGCGGAGCCCACGGTCTGATGATCATCCGGGCGCTGCGCCTGCTCAGGATCTTCCGGCTCTTCAAGCTCAGCCGTTACATCAGCGAAGGGGACACCCTGATCCGGGCCCTGAAAGCCAGCCGCGCCAAGATCAGTGTCTTTCTGCTGACCGTTCTCACGCTGGTGATCATCCTGGGGACCCTGATGTACATGGTCGAAGGGGAGGAGAACGGCTTCACCAGCATACCCAAAGGCATCTACTGGGCCATCGTCACCCTCACGACGGTGGGGTATGGCGACATCGCCCCGGCCACCAACCTGGGACAATTTATCGCCAGCCTGGTGATGATCCTCGGCTACGGCATCATCGCCGTGCCCACAGGCATCGTCACGGTCGAATACTCACGTGCCCGCCAGGCCAAAGCCGTCACCACCCAGGTGTGCCCCCACTGCCTGCGCGAAGGCCACGACGCCGACGCCGTCTATTGTAAATATTGCGGCGGGAAACTGAACGAATAATGAAATTATCTCTTAATTGTCGGTGTAGTGGACTTCATGTATCTATATTTTTTCGATATATAATCAAAATTTAATCGATTTAGATTTGTGGTATATTAAAATTATTTTATATTTGCAGTAAGGCATCATTATGCAAAGCATCATAATAAAGTGATTATTAATACTATATCAAATATATTGCAATAACTCAATAAGAATATTTTATTAATTTCCTTTTTGTTTAAGCTAAATCAAAACTACAATGAATGAAAATCTTGGGAATTTAAAAATGAACAGATTGGTTAAATCTATATTTTTATTGTTCATTTTTCAAGTTAATGTACTGTTAGTCAATGGTCAGGAACAACAGCTTACGGTTTCTGGTATCGTTACAGATGAGACAGGGCCCTTACCCGGGGTTAATATTGTCATAAAAGGAACTACCCGGGGCACAACTACCGACGCGCAGGGTAATTACAGGTTACAGATCCCCGATAAAAATACCGTTCTTCAGTTTACATTTATCGGGTATCAGACAACGGAGATAAAAGTGGGTGACAAAACGGTTATTGATGTAAAAATGAAGCCTGAAGTGCAATCGTTGGACGAAATTGTTGTTACGGGTTACGGCACAAATAAGCGGAAAAATTTAACCTCGGCTGTTTCTCAGATTGATGACAAAGCCATCAAGACGACACAGGCAACCAGCATTGCGCAAAAATTATCAGGAAAAGTGGCGGGATTAAACATCAGACAAATGACCGGAGAACCCGGAAAATACGATAATGTAATAAATATTCGTGGTTTTGGGCAGCCGATCTTTGTCATTGACGGGATAATCAGAAATAATGCATCCGAATTTCAAAGATTAAGTGCTGAGGATATTGAAAGTATTTCCGTATTAAAGGATGCGTCTGCTGCTATTTATGGTATAAATTCTTCCAATGGAGTTGTAATTGTAACCACCAAAAAAGGGGAAAAAGGAAAGGTTAAGTTTAGCCTCAGTGGAGTAGGTGCTTTTTCTTCGCCCACCGGTGTTCCCAAAATGGCCAATGCTATTCAATATCTTGAGATGCGTAATGACGCAAATATGTTAGCCGGGTTAGGAGCTTTCATTTCACCAGAGGAAATGGAAAAATGGAAAGAAGGGATTCCCGGATATGAAAGCACGGATTGGAATGATGCCTCTTTTAAAAATCATGCTTTTCGTCAAGAATATAATTTATCCGCTTCCGGAGGCACCGATAAAGTCACCTATCATATAAATGTCGGCTTTGTTGATGATGGAAGTATTCTGAAAAGCAACGATCTTTCATATAACAGATACAATTTCAGATCAAATCTTACGGCTAAGTTAACCGATAATATTACAACTCATGTGCTATTATCAGGCTTTAGTGACAAAAAAGAATCTCCGTTTGCTGACGGGGGCAGCTTCTTTAGTATTTGGCGGGGTAGTGTCTCGAGCTTACCAATACATAGTGTATATGCAAATAATAATGAAAAATACTACAATCGGGTTACCGATGGACAATCTATAAATCCGGTGGCCTTACAGTCCAAAGATTTAACCGGATACATGAAAATTGAAAATCAAGTAATTCAGACATCATTAGATTTAGTTTACGATGCTCCTTTTTTAAAAGGTTTACAATTCAAAGTTTTAGGCTCTTATGACCAGACCCATATTGAAAACAAAAATTTAAGAAAAGATTTTCAGTTGTATGATTACGATATCGAAAATGATAAATATCTTCCTACAAAGTATAATCTGCCCCCTAATATTTCAACATCCTGGGGTTTTGCTTTACAATATCTTTTTCAGGGGCATGTTCGCTATAAAAAAACGTTTGCCGGCAAACACAATCTCGGAGCATTTTTTGTTTATGAAGTTCGAGGAGTAAAAAACACCTATGTTGCGATTAATAAAGATTATGATTTTTATACCAGTGACCAGGTGGATTATGCCAGACAACAGGGTCAAACAACAGGAGGAAATAAGTCGGAAGAGCGTTATATTTCCTATATATCGAGGATAAATTATGATTATCGCGGAAAATATCTAATAGAATTTACTTCAAGATATGATGGTTCCTACAGATATGCTCCGGAGCAAAGATGGGGATTTTTCCCTATAATCTCCGGTGGATGGAGAATTTCCGAAGAGCCTTTTATTAAAGACAATTTAGGCTGGTTATCAAATCTGAAATTAAGGGCCTCCTGGGGTATATCGGGCGAGGATGCAGGAGCTCCATTTCAATATATTCCGGGCTTCACTTTTGGTGGAAACAGCGGATGGTGGGAATTTGTTGATGGAACCGAAACCATCGGGGTTAATCCTCCCGGCTTAGTAAATGAGAACCTTACCTGGATGGAATCAAAAACAACGGATATCGGCTTTGATGTTGGATTATTTCGAAATAAGTTATCTTTCGTCGCCGATGCTTATAGACGAGACAGAACAGGACTTTTGGGAACACGACTTGTCACCCTTCCAAACACGTTCGGAGGTGTAATGCCTCAGGAAAATCTTAATAGCGACCGCGTAGAAGGTCTCGAATTCTCTGCTGTCTATAACAACTTTGCAGGTCAGTTTCATTATAGTATTTCCGGAAATGTTAACTTCTTTCGTTCAATGAACATGAGAATTGAAGAAGCCGAGTTTCAAAGCAGCTGGGATAAATATAAAAGAGGTCAAAGCAATAGAACGCAGGGGGTAGTTTGGATGTACCAAAGTGCAGGCCAGTTTCAGAGCTATGATGATGTATTGAATTCTCCGGTGCAGGATGGAACCTTGGGTAATTCAAAAGAGATCCCCGGAAATTTTAAATTTAATGACGTAAATGGCGACGGGGTTGTTGATGGGAATGATATGCAACCATTGACCTGGGATGAAACTCCCAGAACATTCTATGGATTAACAATTGCCTGTGACTGGAAAGGGTTTGATTTGAATCTGCTCTTTCAGGGTGCAGCCAGATTTTCAGCCAGATATACGCACGCCTATACCACTATGTTCTGGAATGAAAGCAACTTACCCGCATATTTTTACGACAGGTGGCATAAAGAAGATCCTTATGATATGAATAGTGAGTGGATTCCCGGTAAATGGCCGGCTTCGCAAAGACAGCCCGATGTGGGACCTCTTTTCTACGCTAATAGTGATGTGTGGCGAAAAGACGCAACATATTTGCGATTGAAGAATATTGAGTTAGGTTACACCTTATCAGATAAAATAATTTCCAAAGCCGGGATTGAAAGGGTTAGAGTATTTGTGAGCGCAAGTAATTTATTTACATGGACAGATCCCTTTCTTAAACCCTTTGATCCGGAATCCAATACCAAGCCCATAGGGTTGGGGACAGGCTGGACTTATCCTATCATGAAAGCATTTAATTTTGGGTTGAATATAAACTTTTAAAAAATCTAGATTATGAATAAATTTAAGATAATATTATTAACAATTATTGTTGGTTTTTCCGGATGCAGTAAGGACTTTCTGGACTTACAACCGACAAATAAAATAAGTGCGGATGACCTTTTAGGAACAGCGGAAGGGGTTAAGGCTTTTTTAGCAAATCTCTATTACCGGTCTCCCATAGAAGACTTTAACTGGTGTACCCAATGGTATGGCGGCGGTCCTTTTAACTTTACCGGAAATATTGCCGGGATGTATCCCATCGTATGGACAGACGAAGCTGTTAATTCAGAGTATGACGATATTCATGTGTTTGGGGAAAATGCCTTCATGGGATGGTGGGAAGATGCCTATAGGTTAAATAAGGATATTACCATGTTTGCGAATGCAATTCCCGGCTTGTCCTTATCCGAAGAAAAAAAGGCTTCATTAAAAGGACAGGTCTATTTTTTGAGGGCATATACCTATTTTGAATTGGCGAAAATGTTTGGTGGGGTACCTTTGATTACCGAAATTGCAGATATAAATGATTCTGCATCCCTTTTTACTCCACGAAGTACCGAGAAAGAGACATGGGATTTTATTTTGGCTAATTGCGATTCTGCCATCGTTAATTTGGGCGAGGGTGATGGAACAAAAAGAAGTGTGGATAAATGGGTGGCTTTGGCATTAAAATCAAGGGCAGCTTTATTTGCAGCTTCTGTAGCCAAATACTGGGATAAAGCCCCATTATCAGGAGAAGCAGTAAATAAGAAGCTCGTAGGTGGAATGACAAATGATGATGCTCAAAGATATTATGCGGAATGTATCGATGCTTCCAAACAGATCATTGAAGGAGGTTTCTCTTTATATAAAGCCAATCCTGCCAATCCCGCCGAGGCAGCACAGAACTTTTACGAAATGTTTTCAAACCCCAATGCAGCATCAAGTGAAGTAATATTTATCAGAGGATACACCACAAAAAAGCATGGGCACATGTATCAGGATTGGGGGCAGCCTAATCAAACCAAAGGAACCTGGCCCCATCCCGGTCGTTTCGACCCTGTTCTTGATTTTGTTGATGCTTTCGAAACCTATTCCAATCCTGGTAAAAGTGCACCTATTATAACTACTGTTGACGGTAATTATAATAACTACAGCGGCTATAATCCTTCTAGAAATTATATCGAATATGATAACCCCATGGATATCTTTGCCGATAAAGATGCCCGCTTGCAAGCCTCTGTGATATTGCCTATGGCAACGTTTAAAGGTACTAAAATTATCATTCAGGGGGGTATTATAAAAACCGATGGAACGCCTGTCATTGAGGAATCCGGTGAAGAAACCGTTGACGGAAAGGTGTATCACTCTTTTGGAAATGCCAATCCAAATCTGATCTCCGGTTTCTATCCCGTAATAGGAACAAGAAGCGGTTTTCTCGTAAGGAAATATTTGCAGGAGGATTACGAGCCGGAAGCTGATGTGGGGACATGTACCAATGATTGGATTGAAATCAGACTTGGAGAGGTATACCTGAATTATATGGAGGCTGTGGCTGAGAGCGGGCAAGGCGATGCTTCAAAAGCGGAAGAGTATTTAAATGCTCTCCGACATAGGGCAGGTCACACTACCGATATTCCGTTAACCCTTGAAAATGTACTTAGAGAAAGAAGAGTCGAGTTGGCCTTTGAAAATAAAAGAATCTGGGATCTTATCAGAAGAAGAGAATATCATGAGGTATTTAATAATTCTTACCGTCATTCATTGGTGCCGGTTTTAGACCTGAGAAGTATGAAATATATATTTATCCGTAAGAATGTCAGTCGTACGCATGCCTGGACTTTCCCAACCCAATGGTATTATAAAAGAATACCCGGTATATCATCAAATCATTTGATACAAAATCCTCAATATTAATCGAAAAAATAAAATATTATGAAGTATATAACGTTGCCTGCAATAACACTCCTGATCCTTTTATTTGGTTCATGTGAGTTAGATAATTATGATGCCCCTGATGCCCAACTATATGGGGCGATAATAGATAATGAAACAGGAGACACAATTCCTCAGGATCTCATCGAAGGATCATCTATAGATTATATAGAACTAGGGTTCAGAAATCCTCAAGTTCAGACCTTGCGATTTCATGTGGACGGTTCTTACAGAAATAATCTCATGTTCTCCGGAAAATATAAGATAATACCTACACGGGGCAATTTTTTCCCGCCGGATACATTACTGACCAATATAAATAAAGGTGAAAATAAGATAGATTTTCATGTTTCGCCATATTGCAGAATTCATGATGTAAGGCTGGAATTAGGCGAATCTGGAAATAAACTATGGCTGCTTGCATTTTTTAAGCTGGAGCAGGTGGCAGACGTGAAAGTTAAAGAACTAATGCTTGCCATTGATGAAAATCCTAATGTAGGATTGATTATTAATGAAAAGTATTTTAAACGTCCTATGAATAAGAATGTTAATCCGGATGAGGAATTGTTATTATACCTGGACTTGTCGGGTATAGAGGAAGGCAAAATGTATTATGTCCGGGTGGGGGGCTTGATGGATATACCTCAGGCTAAGTATAATTGGTGTAAAGCGATTAGAGCAGATCCTTATTCTTTACCCAAACATTAATTTTATTGGTACTCTCCGGGTACTGGAAATTATTAACCGAATTTGGAATTAATCGATTTAGTCTATGTTATTAATAACTTATTATTATTATCAAACAGACAAGCATTATGTATTATGCTGTCATACTGTCATTAACAAATCATAAATACCTCCCTGCCAAGATTCCTTTACAATATCAAACAGAATCTAAATAATACTATTTATTTCATTTGTAAATTTTTATTTTTAAATTTTATTTTATTATCTTTGAGAGTTGTTATTTAACTATTTATAAACTTAAATCGTATCATTATGAAAACAAAACTACTTAGTATTTTTATGTTGCTTTTTGCAACAATGTCTTTTGCACAAGATGTTGACTTGTTGCAGGACCTAAATGGAGATTTCGAAAACGGGGACACCCTTTGGAGATTTATTGAGATTGACAATGGGGCTGTTGTAGATGACTTAAGTACACTTGAGATTGTTGCCGATGGCGATAATCATTATGCTAAATGGACACAGAAATATTCTGCGAATCATGTCGAGATGGTTTTCGACAAGTGGGATCCATTGGCTGCACCATGTAAGGCTGATGCGGATTATACCGTTAGTTTTAGTTCCTATATGGAAAGTGGTTATGGCACTTTAGTGGTATGTTTTGGTTTCTTTGATGAAAATGGAGGCTTTCTTGGTGACGTGAAAGATTATACTTTAAAAAATCCGGGAGATAAAGATGCTTTCCCTCCACAATGGCAACACTATGAAAAAGTTGTACACTCACCGGCCAATGCAGTAAGTATATATATTGGCTTTAGGGTATATAATCAATTGGCAACTGATTATGCTGCCGATGACGATGAGAATACTAATCCCGAAGCAGCAAGGTGGCCCACTGAAGACGAATCACCAGTAGTAGTCGACATAGATAGTGTGAAAATTGTCGGGCCTCCTGCCAATGCAACAGCAATATATGATACATATTTTAATGAGAGTGTGGAAATCTATCCGAACCCCGCAAATAATCATATAAAGATTGTTTCTAAATCAGATATCCAGGATATTCATATTTGTGATATGACTGGTAAAGTCGTTAAATCTATGGATATACATACCGGGGCTACGGCTCAAGTCGATCTCGCCGGCTTGTCTGCCGGAATTTATCTGGTTAAGGTAAAATCAAAGGATGGTGTGTCGGTTACAAAAGTTTTAAAACGTTAATAATAATCAATTGATGTAACGGACTTAAGGGTGCCAGGAAAATGTATTTTATCTGGCACCTATTTTTTTCATAATATTTGGCCATTTTCGAAACACCTCTGACTTAATTGTTTTTCATACATTTATGACTGAAAACATTCCATTTCTCCCTCCGGAACCATATGACAAGAAATCAAATAAATTAAACGACTTACTCTGTTGTCAGTCTGAAGTCGAACCGTCTTACAATCAGTATTCACCTCCGACTTATATCTGTATATTAATATGAAAAAAATATATTCCGCTTAGGTATAATGATGTTTTCATGTGCTTTGTTTTTGTTAGATCTTTCTTATATTACTCTTTGATTATGGGTTTTATTTCTAAATATTTTTATGCCTTTGGGTTAATTGTAGTGTTTTTTTCATGCTCTCCAAAGAAGAATCATATTGAATATGTTGATCCCACAATAGGAGGAGTTGGTGTTATTTTGGAACCAACCCGGCCAACAGTACATCTGCCAAATAGTATGATCAGGGTATTTCCGAACAGAAAAGACCAGTTGGATGACCAAATAAGCAATTTTCCGCTCAATGTAACTTCCCTCCGATTGTATAAAGTATTTGCTTTTATGCCTGTCGGCGGATCGGTGACACCTGAAATCTGGAATAAAAAGCTTGAATATTGCGATGAAGTGTTGACCCCTTATTATTATAAGACCTCCTTTGAAAATTCAGGCAACTCAATTGAATTCACTCCGAGTCAAACAAGTGGTTACTTCAAAATGAGTTTCATAGACAATAATGATCATTACGTAAGACTAAGGCTGTTTAATGATTCGGGCAGCTTTCATATCAGGGGGAAAAATGTTATTACAGGCAGAGAGGATTTTGCCGGAATGACCGCATATTTTTATGCTGTTGTAGATAAAAAAATCGAAAAAGTTCAGTATAAGAATGAATCGGATAAAAAAACGGTATTAATAGGCTTTGGGAAAAAACAACAAAAAGTTTCTTTCAGGTATGGCTTTTCATACATCAGTATTGAGCAGGCAAAAAATAATCTCGAAAAAGAGATCCCGGCTTTCCATTTTGAAAAAGTGAAAAACAATGCCCGGAAAATATGGGAAAAAGCTTTATCCAGAATCAATGTTGAAGGAGGTACGGTTGCACAAAAGAGAGTGTTTTATACCTCTTTTTATCGTACTTATGAAAGAATGGTAAATATAAACGAACACGGGAGGTATTTCAGTGCTTACGATCATAAAGTGCATGATTCCGGAGAGCCTTTCTATGTTGATAACTGGATATGGGATACTTATATCGCCCTCGAACCTTTGGGAATGATATTGGATCCGGAACAGGAAACCCGGGAAATTAAATCATATATTAAAATGTACGAGCAGGGCGGGACAATCCCCCAATTCGCATTGGTTTTTGGTGACTGGCCCGCAATGACCGGTAATTTTGCCGCAGCCTGGATTTTGGATGCCTGGAATAAAGGAATTAGAGACTTCGATATAGAAAAAGCCTATGAAGGGCTGAAAAAGAACTCACTGGAACAGACACTCCTTCCGTGGCGCAACGGACCTAAATGTGAATTGGATTCTTTTTACGATGAATACGGCTTTTTTCCGGGACTTTACGAGGGAGAACAGGAAACGGTAGAAGAGGTTAGTTTACCGTGGGAAAGAAGGCAGGCGGTTTCCGTCACACTTGACAATAGTTACAGCGACTGGTGTCTGGCTCAACTGGCCGCCGAACTGAATAAGAAAGATGATGAAAAAATATTCCGGAAAAGAGCGGAAAACTATAAAAATGTATTCAGGGTTGATAAAGGAATAATGTGGCCCAAAGATAAAAACGGCAAATGGATCGAGCCTTATGACCCGCGATTTGCCGACAGAATGTACTTTACCGAGAATAATGCGTACATATATAATTGGGATGTAAAACATGACTTAAAAGGACTTTTTGAACTAATGGGAGGCAGAGAAAAAGCAAGAGAGATTCTTGACCAGTTGTTCAGGGAGCCGCTGGGAACAACAAAATTCCGGTTCTGGTATACGCAACCCGATGCTTCCGGATTGGTCGGTCAGTTTGTTATGGGTAACGAACCCGGTTTTCATATTCCATATCTGTACAACTATCTTGGAGCACCCTGGAGAACCCAGAAGCGTATCCGTCAGCTTCTCAATGCTTTCTTTACTGACAATTTGTTTGGGATTCCCGGAGATGAAGATGGAGGTGCCATGTCGGCTTACGTAATGTTTTCAATGATGGGATTTTTTCAGGTTATACCGGGAATCCCCGTTTATACCATAGGAAGTCCTGTATTTGAAAAAACGGTTATTGATCTGCCCGACGGAAAGAAATTTAAAATAATTGCCCAAAATGCATCCGTTAAAAATATTTATGTGCAAAAAGCCTATTTAAACGGAAAAGAATTAAACAGACCCTGGTTTACCCATAAAGATATTATAAGTGGAAGTACATTAAAACTGATTATGGGTGACCGTCCAAACAAAGAATGGGGAGCGGAAGAAGATGATGCTCCGCCAACAAGCATGGAAGACTATTTTGAATCGGTAAAAAAACAATAATGTTGTGAGGAATAGTGTCGTATTTTTATATCTTATTCTGTTTCAGAGTTTCCTGACCGGGATTTATAGCCAACCCTTAAAATCTGAACAAGCTGCCAATATTTACAATGCTTCTTCTCTGGAGTGGAGACTCTGGGGTTACCAGCCGGAAACCTGGAGGATAAACTTTGATTTTACAAATTTTACCGGTACCTGGGCCGAGGTTATTAATATCCCCGTTGATGTTCCGGGTTCGGTAAGAAACGCTTTACTGAAAAAGAAAAGTATTCCCGATTGGAATTACGGAACAAACTGTACTGCTTCCGAGTGGGTTGAAAACAGACACTGGCTTTTTTCAACAAAAATTCCCGACCGTTGGCTCCCAACTGACGACAGAAAAGTTATTTTACATTGCGACGGACTCGATGGTAACGGCATCATAATGATAAATGGAAAAGAAGCGGGTGAATTCAATAACACATTTATTCCTTACACTTTCGATATTTCCCCTTTTTTAAAAGACAAAAACAATACCATGGTTTTTGTATTTGTTACCCAACCGGATGACCTCGGACAGATTGGGTTTACCTCTAAGATAACCGATTGGAAACCTCGCTTCTACTACGGTTGGGATTGGGTGCCGCGCATTGTTCAGATCGGAATCTGGGATAAGGTTTGGATAAGCGTTGAAAACAAAGAACAGCCTAAAATCGAGAAGGTCCGGATTATTGCCGATGCCGATAAATTTAAAGACAAAGGAATTCTGAAAATAAAAACAGACCTTAACAGAATGGCTTTTTATGGAAAGATTCATATTTCATTAAAAGATAATGAAAACAAAGCCATCTTAAACCAAGTTGTTGACAGCAGGGATATTGTTCAGCAAAAGGTTTGGAATAATCTGAGAATTAAACGTTGGTGGCCTAATGGTTTTGGGGAGCAACCACTTTATTCTCTTACAATTACTCTATTAGATAATAAAGGGGCCGCCGTGCAGATTATATCCAGAAAAATTGGATTCCGGCATATTGAATGGCTCCCTTGTAAGGGAGCTGTAAAGGAAGCCGATCCATGGATTTGTAGCGTAAACAATACCCCTCTCTTTTTACAGGGAGTTAACTGGACACCCATTCGTCCCAACTTTGCCGACTTAAAAGAAAAAGACTATCGCTTAAGATTAAATACTTATAAAAAACTTGGCGTCAATACAATCCGCGTTTGGGGCGGGGGTTTCCCGGAAAAAGAGTGGTTATACGATATATGCGACGAGTTGGGGATTTTAATATGGCAGGATTTTCCTTTAAGTTCATCGGGTATTGACAATTATCCGCCTGAAGGAAAAGCGGAAATATATACCATGTCTAAAATCGTACGGCATTATATTTACAGGCTTCAACATCATGCAAGTATCTTGCTATGGTGCGGCGGCAATGAATTATATACAAAAGATAACTCTACAACCATCACCGATAAACATGAGATGATTGCAGAAATGAAAGAGATTCTCAATGCATTAGACCCGTCACGGAGATTTACTTTTGGCAGTCCTTCCGGACCAAATATCTCAGCTACGAGAAATAATTTTGGAAGTGGGAAAAATTGGGATACGCACGGTCCCTGGAATTTCCCTTTTACAGGCAAGGACAAGACAATGAACGCCCTCTCTGATTTCTGGAGTAAAAACGATGCGCTTTTTATCTCGGAAGCCGGTGCGCCGGGGACAATGTCGGCCGGAATGATAACAAAATATGCCGGAGATTACAATCCCCTCCCTGCAAATATTGAAAACCCGGTCTGGCGTAATGTAAATTGGTGGATAGACTGGGATGAATATATTGCGGAAAAAGGGGACCGTGCTTCTGAATCGTTGGAAGATTACGTAAAATGGAGTCAGAATCGTCAGGCCGAAGGCCTAAAAATAGCTGTAAAAAGTATGAAAGATAAGTTCCCGGAATGCGGCGGTTTCCTGATTTGGATGGGCCACGACTGTTTCCCGTGTATGGTAAACACCTCTGTCATCGATTTCGAAGGAAACCCAAAGCCGGCGGCTTATGAACTTAGTAAGATATGGAAGGATAATAATCTAAACAGCTTTGAACAGTGATACTTGAAAAAGTGAAACCATACATTTATTAATTTAACATTATTGTACTATGAAAAGAAGTGAAATAAACAGGTTGATAAGTGAATCGATAGAGTTTTTTGACTCCATGAATTTTAAACTGCCTAAATGGGCCTATTGGAAGCCTGAAGAATGGAAGGGAAAATATGAATCGTGCCGAGAGATTGCAGACAATATGTTAGGTTGGGATCTTACCGATTTCGGGAGTGGAGACTTCCATAAAAGAGGATTAATCCTTTTTGCAATCAGAAATGGCAATCCGGTAAAAGATAAAAAGATTTATGCCGAAAAAATTATGATCGTTGAAGAGAATCAGGAAACACCGATGCATTTTCATTGGAGCAAGATGGAAGATATCATCAACAGAGGTGGTGGGTATCTGGTACTTGAACTGTACAAATCCGATGAAAACGAGGGGTTCTCCGATGAAAATTTCGAAGTAAGTATTGATGGGGTTAAACGCACTCTTTCACCAGGAAGTAAAGTTGTTCTTGAACCCGGTGAAAGCATCTGTCTGGAACAAGGTATCTATCATCGTTTTTATGGAGAAGAAGGCCGCGGGAAAGTGTTGGTGGGAGAAGTTAGCTCCGTGAATGATGATAGCACGGATAACAGGTTTTATGAAAAGGTGGGCCGTTTCCCGGAAATAGAAGAAGATGAGGCTCCTTTGCATTTATTGGTGTCTGATTATAAACAATACATTTAATCTATTTCTATGGCAAAGAAAATTATTGTTTCTGGTGTTGGTTGTAGTTTAATTGACCGTTTATACAATAATATATCATTTGATAATCATTTGTTTTTGCCCTATCTCTCAAAAAAGCGCGGCGACGGAGGGTTAGTCCCCGGACAATTGGTCTTCCGTGAAGATTTTGAAAAATTTACCGGCAGAGATTTTCCCTCTGTATTAAATGAATTGGTAAAAGGGAAGCCCTATGACCAAATTAATATCGGAGGACCGGGGATTGTCCCTATGATTCATGCGGCCCAGCTGGCAGCCAATGAAAATTGTGAATTCCGGTTTTACGGGACAAGAGGTGACGACAGTGACGGCCGATTTATTAAATCGAGGGTAGAGAAAACGCCTCTTTGTACTGATAATTATATCGTAACAAATCTGGAAACACCTTCAACGATAGTATTGTCCGATCCCAAATACGACAATGGCAACGGAGAGAGAATATTTATTAATTCAATTGCTGCTGCCTGGGAGTATTCGCCTGATGAATTGAACGATAGTTTTTTTGATTCCGATATCATCGTGTTTGGAGGCACCGCTTTGGTACCCCGGATTCATGATCATCTTACCGAATTACTTGCCAAAGCAAAAGCCGGGGGTGCCATTACCATAGTAAATACGGTTTATGATTTCAGGAATGAAAAGGAAAATCCTGCAAAAAAATGGCCTCTCGGAAAAAGTGACGACAGTTATTACAACATAGACCTTTTAATAACCGATTTGGAAGAAGCACTGCGTTTAAGCGGAAAACAGAATATTTACGATGCCATTGAGTTTTTCAGAAACATGAGGACAGGAGCTGTAATTATTACCAGCGGAACCGATCATGTCCGGTTGTTCTCGCAAGGTAAATTATTTGAAAATGTTAAGTATGCAGAAATGCCCATTTCACAGTCCGTTTCCGAAGATCTTAAAAACGGGAAAGGAGTAAACGGCGACACTACCGGTTGTGGCGATAACTTTGCCGGAGGGGTAATAGCCTCTATCGTTGAGCAAATGCAAAAATCTGCTATCCCCCTTGATATAAAAGAGGCTACAGCATGGGGTATCGTCTCCGGAGGGACTACCACCTTTTATATGGGAGGTATGTACGAAGAAAAAAGTGTAGGAGAAAAGAGAAAAATGATAGAGCCGTAT
>CAZYPI010000021.1:0-23257 GCA_964649335.1 uncultured Rikenellaceae bacterium
AAGAATGGTATCGGATATCATGATCCCCTGATCCGTCAGTATCAGGTGGTCGTCCTTTTCCCTGGCCAGTCCCGATTGTCTCATCCTGTTCATGTTTTTTATAAAATCTTTTACCATTTTTTCCGGAAAGAAACTTTTCATCCATTCAATATCGGCACCCCACATGGTTCTCAGCGCCGTAATGATGTAATCATTGAACTGCATTTTAATATCCAGTTTTTCCTTTTCACCGGTCACCTCTCCCCTCTCCAGCCCCTCAATATAGGCCGTTACATTTTCAACGTTCCATTGACGTGATTCCAGATCATAGGAATGAGCACCCGGTCCCAGCCCGATATATTTCCGGCGGTTCCAGTAAAGCATGTTGTGCCTCGAGAAATACCTTTCTTTTCCAAAGTTGGATATCTCATAGTGGATCATCGCGGCATCCCCGGTTTTTTCAACCAGCATTTGATACTGTGCTACCACCTCCCGGTCTTCGGGCAGGGAAATCTTTCCTTTTTGCAGCCATTTGTCAAAAACCGTATTTTCTTCAACGTTCAGTATATATGCTGATAAATGCCTGACCGGTAAAGACAATACTTCATCAAGATTGTTTTCCCACTCTTTCAGGGTCATTTCCGGAAAACCGTAGATCAGATCCACCGAGATGTTCGCAAAACCCGCCTCGTTTGCCAACGTAACGGTTTCCCGGCCTTTGGCAGCGTCATGGCGACGGTTCATCAACTTCAGATGTTTGTCATAAAACGACTGGCAACCTATGCTCAGCCGGTTTATTCCTGTCTCCCTCAACCCTTTCAGATAATCCCCGGTGAGATCTTCCGGATTACATTCGAAAGTGATCTCTGCATCTTTTGTAATTGAAAACGCTCCGGCCAGCGTTTCAAGTATCTGCGAGACCTCCGGCACGGACAATACCGACGGCGTACCTCCTCCGAAATAAACTGTTTCCACTGCTTCATCCTGCAGATAATCCCTGCGCAGGGCAATCTCTTTGCGCAACGCGTTTAAAAAATCCTCTTTCAGCGACAGTTCTCTGCTTTTGAAAAAATCGCAGTAATAACAGATCTTTTTACAAAATGGAATATGAATATATATCCCGGCCACTGATTCATTTTTTTTCGAGATAACCCAACACTGCGTTGGCCACGGCTCTGGGTTCGGGTGGCATTGCATATATATTCTCCTCATACCGGCTGTTATAGGGGGATATATTTAAAACCTTCCCGTCGACCACCAGGGTGCTGCTGCCGCCCGGATCAAAGCCCATGGCTTTCACAATCCCATGTTTTTTCAGAATCTCCGCCATATCATAATGCGTTGCTCCCACCGATTCTCTGATCCTGCCGTTGACCGTCAGCACACTCAGTCTTCCCCGGTCATCAATGCCCGCCGCTATCTTCGGCCCCCTCATATCCGTAAAATCCAGCCGTGCCGCCTGGGTATTTATGGAGTTTCGTTTTTTCCATCCTTCTTTCTCCATATCAATACATACTTCCCTGTTATCCACCAGCATGGGACCTGCCTCTACGGCGTGAAAAACATCTTTATATTCCGGGATAAGGATTTCCACTTCCGAATTTTTTTGGTTCAGCTCTTCAGGAAAATGACCGGGATGGAATGACAGGGTCAGTCCTACGGGTATCACGGGTACCACTTCGCCGGGCTGTGTTCTGATAACCTCTTTTACCACATTCCCGGCAAGTCTTACGATCACCCTTCCGTTTCCCGGAACGTTTTCTTCTTCATACATCAAATCATAATAACAGGGACTTATACTTTCAGGGCAACGGTTGTGATGACCGGGAGAAAACACAATTTCCCTGCTTCCGGTTTTTATCACCAGTCCATTATCCAGGTTCACCCTTTGTATATCCAGCCGACCGTCCTTAAAGATCAGCAAGGCAGGTTTATTGAAAAGCGGCGGGCATATCACCCTGCCTGCGGATACCAGAAAGCCCAGCGGAGATCCTATATAAGACTCCGGCAACCCGAGTTTACCTACCAATTCGGGGTTGAGGATATATCCTCCGTTCCAGGCTATCAGCACTTTCCTGCCTGTTTTTTTCTGATACTCCTTTACGAAAGTAGTGACTTTCTTTGTTTTGCCCGTATCATACACTGTTTCAAACTGCCATTTCATTCCCTGTTCCGGGATGTCCGTCGAGGCGATGGCTCCCGACCAGGGATAACCGTCCTGATACACCCCGCTGATGAAATGATAGTTCACTTTCTCCGGCATTTTCACGGAATGGTTCATCAGACTGACGACATGTTTTAAGGGCGATCCGTTTTTCCGGGCATCTTCTCTGACCACATTCATAAAATCGTTCCATCCGTTCTCTTCCACCAGTTTTTTCACCTGTTTGCTATGCAGGATCCTGTCAAACTCAGCCGCTGTCTGCACCGGTGTGGGATAAGATAGTGTTGCCCTGACGCCGGCCGGGACATATTGGATGTAACCGCTTCCTTCGGGTATGCCCAGCATATTGGCTATCAGCGGGTTTTCGGCCTTACCAATATGTATCCTGTCTATCCCGGCAAAATCGGTCATTACCGAAGCATTCAGTCTGTCGGTGATCAGCAAACCTTGCGCCTCACTGACCTTTCTGAGAATACTCAGGGCGTTCTTTCCAAGCTGTGACAAGTGTATCCCAACAGTCCACTGGCTGGTGTTTACAAACTTCAACAGTCCGTGCCTGTACAGCAGATACATCTCTTTGTCGCTGGCACTTTTAATAAATTTGACAATGGTATCCGTAGAGACCCAGTTGCTGACAGGATTGCTCTGTAAGAAAAGATACACCGGGGCAATTTTGTCGAGATAATTCAAAAGCTTTTTCTCTGTAAGCTCCTCTTCCAGTTTAAGCCCGAGCCGGGCCCTGATCGACTGCAGGGCAAAAAATTCCAGTGCATACAAAATCTGCGATCCGGGAAAGATGACAATGGGAATGTTGTCTTTCATTTTCTGCATCAGGATATCCCGGTTGTCAATACTCAGATAATCACTCCCTGTCAACTGGGCTATGGCCAGATTCCAGTCTGTGAAAAACTGGGTATTGGTATTGAGTGTCTCACTGTATTTTCTTTTCAGCAGTTTACGGTACAGATAATTCACCAGGCCCGTGATCTCCTGAAAAGTGTAATCGCGGTAAGGATAGTAGTATTTGTTCCTGTGCCGGTAAGCCATGGAATGGTCATGGCGTATTTTCAGTTCTCCTTCACGATACCGGAAGATATTATCCACAGCGTTGAAGAACAATAATCTTTTCTCCAGGGAAAGGGGCACAGGATTTTTATTGCATATCTCCATGGCAAAGTCAAAAACCATGCCCCGCATATTCTGTTCTTCCATTCTGAAAGCACTCGGGTCTATCAGGGATTTCAGGTAGATCATGAACGCCAGCCGGTTGAATCCCGGCAGATATTCCCTGTTATCGGCCTGTAAAATTTTCTTCAGGTTTTTATTATTGTTATCAAAGGTTTTTTTATACTCCGCAAAAGCATTCTTCACTTTTTCCATGGAATGATCATTATTCCTTTGCTGGTAATATAACAATTGCAGTATGTAATACATATTCCGGTTGAGGGTATCCTGGCTATAGCGTTTCATCACCACAGAACGGTTACGTTCAATTTCTTCCATGAACATATGCGGAAAGAAAACCCTTTTGATAATATCATTCAGCTGGTTGTTGGATATTTTTTTCCCGTCATATTCTATTACCCTCAGGCGTTCCGTTTCGGGGAGATGCTCCCCGATCACCTCCGAATAGACATGTTCAGGATAATATCTCCGGCAAAAGATCGGTTTGCCGCTGGCTGCCGCCTCGATAATGGGCAGCCCCCTGCCTTCTGTTTCACTGGGCAGTAAAATCAGGGAAGAAATATTGTATAATTCCGCTATGCCGACGGGTTTTCTGAATTTTTTCTTGAATTCCTCTTTATCCAGCTCACTGAACAGAAAAGCCAGAAAGACCCTGTTTCTGTACTCCTCTTTGAGTGAATCCAGCAATATCTGAAATCTTCTGAGCAGTTTTTCCAGATAATTATGGTGTCCGTCAGCGATCGGTCCGGTAACGATCAGGGTTATTTTCAGGTTTCCGGTCTCGGAAAACTTCATGGCAAACTCTTTCTTCTCAAAAAGTTTATGTATCAGCCGGAAACCCGTTTCTATTCTTTTGCGTGCTATGATCCGTGTAGGCTGAAGGAAAATAATATTTTCGGCCAGAAAGTCCTCCACGATCCTCGTTTTGTTATAACCTATCAATATGGGTTTCGCGTTTCCCTGCTTTACCAGTCCCCGTTTGATGACATCGTTTACGGAATATGCCACCAGGGAATCTTCATACCTGCTCAACACCTTTTCGAACTGATAAAAAGTATTGATCTTGTCCCTTTTGGAAACATTCATATAGGGGTCCACATCCACCGATGTTCCTATTTCGGTCACATTGACCGGATTATGACCGTTGTATTTTATCACATGATCGCTTTGTTGTTTATTGATGGTTACCGACAGCCAGGTTCTTGATTCCCAGGGGAACAATACCTCAATAACCGAGAACACTTCTCCCAGATGAGAGTTTGTAAAAAAGAAATCCCGCGGTCCCGGTTTTGCTTTCTTTTGTTTAATATCCTGGGGGCGGTTTCCTCCTTCCCAGTAGAAATCATGGCTGTTGTTGATCACCGGTATTCCCATCAGCTCGGAAACCAGTACTGTGGCAAGCGATAACGAGATATTCCCCGGATTGGAACAAATATTAACGATATACAAAGCAGAAATCCGGTTTCTTTCTATGTATTTGGCGAGTTTCCCGGCAATGACCAGTGTCTCATTCCAGAGGTCGAGGATAAGCTGATTATATTTTTTACTTCCCCGCTCCAGTCTGGTATAAAATAAATCCTTATAATATTTCCATTTATCAAATGCCTGAGCCTCTTCAATGGTGTATTTTTTCCATTCTTTTTTTATTAGTTTAAAGGAATCGGGTTTGAATTCACCTGCTATCAAATGTATCTGAAGGTCATGAAGCCAATATTTCAGACTTTTGATGTATTTCAATATTTCATTTGTCACTCCGTCCACCGAATAAGCATAGGTCATAAATGCTATGCTTCTGGTTTGCAGATGCTCAAAATATTCTTCCACATCCCCTTCGAAAGGAGAAACCGGCACCGGTTTGTTTTCCCTGAGTCTGTCCAGAAACAATCCCAGGTCGAACCATGTATTTATCTTTTCATTTTCCAGAAACCGGATGGTCTCTTTGGCTTTCATTTTATTTTCGATCATTTTCTGCAGGTATTTGGCTGTTCATAAAGAAACCGTCTGTCATTTTTCTGAAAAACAGGAAAACGCACTTTCTTAAAAGTGTAAAAAGTAATAAAATTTTATGATTTTTCAAAACAGCAAATTCCCGGATCAAACCAAAGGGATTTTCTTTACTCTTCGTAAATGCCGGCCTCCTTCAAATGAGGTGGAAAGAAATGTTTTCACGATCAGGATCGCTTCATCCAGACTGATAAACCTGCCGGGCATGGCACATATATTCGCATCATTATGGGCACGAGCCAGTCTGGATATTTCAACATTCCAGCACAACGCCGAGCGTATTCCCTGGTGTTTGTTAGCCGTCATATTGATGCCGTTGCCACTGCCGCATATGGTAAATCCCAGATCATATTTTCCCTCTTCTATCCGCGCGGCAATCTTATGGGCAAAGTCCGGATAATCCACACTTTCTTCCGACCAGGTACCCAGATCTTCCATGACCAGGCCCTCCTGATTTCTGAAATAATCAATCAATCCTTCCTTTAACCTGTATCCTGCATGATCACAGGTAATGGCTATTTTTCTGGTTTCTTTTTCATCCATGATCGTCTGTTAATAAATTGTTATTTATTCTGAAATAATTTTTTATAAATATCTCTTTTTTTTAATAATATTTTTCAAATAATTTTTTTTTCCACTTATAAAAATTTTAATTACAATTTTATTCCTTAAATAATGAACATTTAATTTACAGGGTTTCAAAAATACATTATCTGAAAAATTATATTAACAAAATTTTCGTTATTGTTAAAAAAATATTATTTCATTCACTAATTGAATTTTATAAAATTTGGTATTGTTAATTGAATGAGAATATCCTGTGGTTTGCTTAACGAAAAATTTTTCAGCAATTTTACCAACAATTTTAACAGGCTACTATTATTATCATAAAGAAAAAAATTTTTATTATTAATATATTTTATGGATATAAAAAAGTTAATAACCGAAAAGGGATACATAGATAAAAAAACGCCTGCAGGAAGGTATTTGGAAGTGGGTATTAGAAGGATGTGCAGTGAAAAAAACGCAATTATTCTGGCACATTATTATGAGCGTGATGAGGTACAGGATATTGCTGATTTCACGGGAGACAGTCTGGCCCTGGCACAACAGGCAGCCACCACGGATGCTGACATTATTGTATTTGCAGGGGTTCATTTCATGGCGGAAACGGCAAAAATATTATCGCCAGAAAAAAAAGTTCTCCTTCCGGACCTGAATGCTACCTGTTCCCTGGCAGATTCCTGCCCTGCAGATGAATTTGAAAAGTTCATAAAAGATCATCCAGGACGCACGGTGATATCTTATGTGAATACCACGGCAGAAGTAAAAGCTCTTTCGGACATTATTTGTACTTCAAGCAATGCGGTTAAAATTATTGAGTCTCTGCCGGAAGATGAAAAAATCATATTTGCGCCGGACAGAAATCTGGGTAATTATATCAAAAGTCTTACCGGGCGTGATATGTTGATCTGGGACGGAAGCTGTCATGTTCACAGGGAGTTTTCGCTGGAAAGAATTGTTGAACTGAAAAGCAAATATCCCGATGCCAAATTGATTGCTCATCCGGAATGTGAAGAACCGGTCAGAATACTGGCTGATTTTATTGGTTCTACGTCACAATTGATTAATTTTACAAAAAAGGACAGGGCGACAAGGTATATCATCGCAACAGAACCGGGTGTGATACATCAGATGAAATTATTTAATCCGGAAAAAGAATATATCCCGGCTCCCGGCCATGATGCCACCTGTGCCTGCAGTGAATGTGAATTCATGAAAATGATCACACTGGAAAAAATATACAATACGTTGAAATATGAAGCTCCGGAAATAGTTATGGAGGAAGAAAAAATCCGTATGGCATACAGATCTATTAAAAGAATGATGGAACTAAGCACTTGAAAACGAAAAGGTGTCGCAGAAATGAATATCCGGTTTGTAAAAATTTACATGAGCTTTTTGGTCATTATTTTTGTTTTTACCGGCCATAAAGCAAATGCTCAGGAGAAGAAGATAAATCCCAACGGTTATAACAGGTTTTATTATCCCAACGGGCAGATCTCAAGTGAAGGGATGATGAAAAACGGCAAGCCGGACGGTTACTGGATCACCTATTATGTTACCGGGATAAAAAAGTCGGAAGGGAAAAGGGTCAATTATCAGCTGGACAGTACCTGGGTGTTCTATAACCGGGTGGGTGACACGCTGGAGAAAATAGATTATAAATATGGAAAGAAAAACGGATGGGATATAAAATATGATTATATAAATAAAGCAGATGGTATTGTTGGTTATATCAAATCAAGAGAGTTATACGTAAACGGGAAGAAAGAAGGTGAAGCCTATATTTATTATCCGGACGGTAAGCTGAAAGAGATCATCCCATACAGACAGGGGAAAAAAGAAGGCCTTGGAAAGGAGTTTGATGAAAAAGGAAATATTATCACGATCAATGAATACCATAAAGATTATCTTATCTCCAGAGAGAAAATCAACCGGTTTGATAATAAAGGACTTAAGACAGGGAAGTGGGTCACATTTTATCCCGGGGGGAAAAAGTATATTGAAGAATATTATAAAAACGGTGTAAGAAACGGTTACTACAAGGAGTTTGATAAGACCGGAAATATCAAGGTGGTATTGTTTTACCGGGATGGAAAGCTGGTAAATCCGGCAGCAGAAAATGATACAATCGCCAGTCCTGTGGATATCAGAAATAAATATGATGAAAACGGAAATATCATAGAAAGCGGGGCTTACCGCAATGGTGTACCCATAGGTATTCACAGAAAATATGATGAAAACGGCAAGGTTATTGACTCATGGATTTATGATAATTCGGGACATGTCATCGCTGAGGGAATCGTTACAGAGAAAGGGGAAAAAGAAGGTAAATGGAAATATTTTTATGAGAACGGAGCTGTCAGAGCAGAAGGAAAATACAGTAATAACAAAAAGACAGGTGTATGGAAATTTTATTTCCGGAACGGAAAAACGGAGCAGGTGGGCAATTATCTGAACGGTAAGGCCAATGGTGTATGGCGATGGTATTATGATGACGGATCCCTGCGAAGAGAAGAAGAATATTACAACGGAAAAGAAGACGGCCATTATGTGGAATATGACCGGCAGGGAAACATCATAGCCGAAGGGAATTATATTGACGGGGAAAAGGACGGTTTATGGAAAATAAATGTCGGGGATGAAAAATCGGAAGGAAAGTATATTGTCGGTTTACGTGACGGTTTATGGAAGTTTTATTATGCCGACGGGAAACTGATGTATGAAGGACGTTTTGTACAGGGCAATGCTGAAGGGAAACATAAATTGTACTATCCGAACGGGAAGATAAAAGAAGAGAGATATTATTCGAACGGACTGAAAGAAAAAACATGGAAAAAGTATGATGAAAACGGAAACCTGGTCATTACCATTATGTATAAAGATGATGTGGAAAAAAGGATAAACGGTGTGAAAGTAAACCTGCAGAAAGATGTTAAAGTGATCAAATAGTTTTATGGATAAAATGGAGGAAGGTGAAGTAAATATACATGATCTCTCGATTCCTGAAGACAGGGAATATGAGAACAAACTCAGGCCTGTCAGTTTTGAGGAATTTACCGGCCAGCCGAATATTATCGAAAACCTGAAGGTTTTTGTGCAGGCTGCTGCCATGCGTAATGAAGCCCTGGATCATGTCCTGTTTCATGGCCCGCCGGGCCTGGGGAAAACAACCCTTGCCAGGATCGTGGCCAATGAGTTGAAGGTGAATATCAAGACCACCTCGGGCCCGGTACTGGATAAGCCCGGTGATCTGGCCGGATTGTTGACATCGCTTGAGCCGAACGATGTGTTGTTTATCGATGAGATACACCGGTTATCTCCTGTTGTGGAAGAGTATTTATACTCCGCGATGGAGGATTACAAGATCGATATTATGATCGACAAGGGACCCGGTGCCCGCAGTGTCCGCCTCAGCCTGAATCCCTTTACGCTGGTAGGTGCTACCACACGCAGCGGCTTGCTGACCAATCCTTTGCGCGAAAGATTCGGGATCACATTCCATCTGGAGTATTATGATAAAGAGGTCATAAAGAAGATCATCATTCGTTCAGCCGGAATATTGCGGGTGGAAATACACGGGGATGCTGCTGGAGAAATTGCCTCCAGAAGCCGGGGGACCCCCCGGGTCGCCAATGCCCTTTTGAGAAGAGTCAGGGATTTTGCACAGGTAAAAGGAAGCGGCATTATCGACATGGATATCACCGGATTTGCCCTGGAAGCATTGAATATAGATAAACATGGTCTGGATGAGATGGACAATAAGATATTGAGAACTATCCTGGAAAAATTCAAAGGGGGTCCGGTAGGGTTAAATACGATCTCTACGGCCGTGGGAGAAGAACCCGGAACGATCGAGGAGGTGTATGAACCCTTTCTGATCAAAGAGGGATTTTTGAAAAGAACGCCGAGAGGCAGGGAACTGACCGAACGTGCCTACAAGCATTTTGGAAAGGATTTTTTTGCAGATTCCGGGACTTTGTTTTAGCATTGTGGCGGCAAAAGTTTTTTTTATATATTTATTTGCCGGAAAATTAAAAAGAATATAAAATAAACTGGTTGATTATGAATGAATTAATAAAACAACTCGGTCTTATCATTATGCTGATAGGCGTGGTGATTGTTCTTTTTGCCATGGGAAGAGGCGGAAATAACAATACGCTGCTTATGTGGAGTATGATCGTAATTCTTGTTGGACTGGTTACTTATATTGTCACCAACCGTTTCGTGGAGGACTGAGAGTCTTTACGGAAAGGCATTACTGATATGTTTTAATCCATTCATATCAAGTATTTTTATTTTACGGCCCTGAAGATCAATCAATCCTGAGTGTTTGAAATCCGACAGCAGACGGATCACCGATTCGGTGGCTGTCCCGACAATGTTCGCAAGCTCTTCGCGTGTAAGGGATATATTCAGGTTATTTTCCTCATCCAGTTCGAATTTTTCAACCAGATGCAGTAGTATTTCGGCAAGTCTTTCCCGTACCGATTTTTGTGCCAGATCGGTAATATACTGATTGGCATCACCCAGTTCTTTGCAGGCAAGTTTCATGATTTCATAGCTGAAACCGGGATTTTCTTTAACAAGCTGTAACAAGAGGGTGGCCGGAATAAAACAAAGAACACCCTCTTTTATGATTTTCGCGGTAGTACAGGCCAGTTCATTGGCTAAAACAGAACGGTATCCTATGATATCCCTTTCTTTTCCGAACATGATGATTTGTTCCTTTCCGTCAAAGCCGGTTTTGAAAATCTTTACTATACCACTCTCTATACAGTAAACCCCGTTGATACGTCTGCCTTCATGATAAAGAGTTTCCCCTTTGTCAAAAAAACGGGGTGTAGTGGAGTGTAATAGTAAATCCATCTGCTCGGGTGTCAGATGCCGGAAAATAGAATTGATGTTCTTAAGACAATTATTACAGGTAAGTGTTTCGTCCTGTCTTTTCATATAATGAATCAGATTAAAAAAACATGGATAAGGAACGAATTTCCGCAATTTACAACTAAAAATTATATTTTTGCAGCTCCGGACATGAAAAAATTTTATGAGAATATCATAACATTACAATCTTGTAGAAGTTTGATATATATTGAGCAAACAGAAATTAATTAAAAACCGAAACAATGAAAGATGGAGTAAATGTATCATGGATTGATGGGTTGGCTTTTGAAACCGAATTAAACGGGCACAAAATAGTCCTGGACGCGGAAGATAATGTTGGCGGCAAAGACCGGGGGCCCAGACCGAAACCGCTGATGATGGTCTCGCTTGCCGGTTGTACCGGTATGGATGTTGTCTCTATCTTGCAGAAAATGCGGGTAGATATTAAGAAATTTAATGTCAGGGTTGAAGCAGAAGTTACGGAGGAACATCCGAAGCATTATTCTAAAATGCATCTCATTTATGAATTCTGGGGCCGGGATCTTCCCATGGATAAACTGAAGAAAGCGGTGGATCTGAGCCAGGACCGCTATTGCGGCGTAAGCTACACCTACCGTAAGGTGATGGAATTGACTTATGAGATCAAAGTGTATGAGGCGTAAAAAAACCGGTATCTCAGAAGTCTGATGAGAACTGTTCCAGAAAACGCAGGTCGTTTTCGAAATAAAGACGCAGGTCGTTGATCTGGTATTTAAGCATGGCGATTCTTTCGATGCCCATACCGAAAGCAAAGCCGGTATATTTTTCACTATCTATACCGTTGTATTCCAGAACATTGGGGTCCACCATGCCGCATCCCAGGATTTCCAGCCAGCCGGTATATTTACAGACGTTGCATCCTTTTCCGCCACAGAGCATGCAGGTGATATCCATCTCGGCCGACGGCTCGGTGAAAGGAAAGAAGGAAGGACGGAAACGTACTTCTGTCCCGGATCCGAAAAACTCGCGGGAAAAATAATAAAGGGTTTGTTTCAGTTGTGCAAAGGAGACATCCGTGTCGATGTATAATCCTTCTATCTGGTGGAAAATACAATGGGCACGTGCCGAAATGGCTTCATTGCGGAAAACGCGTCCCGGCGATATGGTTCGTATGGGCGGCTGTTGTTTTTCCATCACGCGCACCTGTACCGACGAGGTATGTGTGCGTAAAAGAACATCGTTGCGGGAGTCGCCCGAGGGATCTTTTTCTATGAAAAAGGTATCCTGCATATCGCGGGCAGGATGGTCGGGAGGGAAGTTCAACCGGGAGAAAACATGCATATCATCTTCTATTTCAGGACCTTCGGAGACCACAAACCCGATCCTGGAAAAGATGGAGATGATCTCATTTCTGACCACGGATAAAGGATGACGGCTGCCTGTGGAAAAAGGATCGCCCGGTAGGGTGAGGTCAGCATAACCGGATCCTGACCGGCTTTTTTTCAAAGAACTGCGCAGGGTGTTTACCCGTTCCTGTGCAAGTTGTTTCAAACGGTTGATCTGCTGTCCGAACTCCCTTTTTTGTTCGGGAGGAACTTCTTTGAACTGTTTGAAAAATTCCGGAATGATCCCTTTTTTTCCCAGGAATTTTATTCTGAATTGTTCCAGTTCGTCAATATTACGGGTTGAGAAAGAGGTTATCTCACGAGTGTATTTTTCGATGTCGGAAAGAAAATTCATGGAATGGATTTTATTATTTACGGGTTACTTTTGTGTTCAATATTTTAACATCTTGCAACGGCCTGTTGTTTTGATCGGTGGCAACGGAGGCAATTTTATCCACGATATCCAGGCCGCTGACCACTTCGCCGAAGACCGTATAACCTCCGTCAAGATGAGGTGCGCCGCCGGAGGTTTTGTATATGTCTCTTTCTGTTGCGCTGAACCTGAAAGGAATATAATGGTCGAGCGAGTCGGTGGCCCTGACCATGACCTCCCGGTTGATAAGGCCGGGATCGGCCTGACCGGAAGAGTCTTTCATTTCGGTGGTTATGATTTTCTGAAAATAATAGTAAACGTTGTTTTTATTGGTCTGGTTGATCCTTTGTTCTATCTGATTGAGTTGATCATCCGTAAAGGTAGTGCCCTGAACGATATAAAACTGTGAGCCGGAAGAGGCTCTTTCAGGATTGGTGCGGTCGCCGGTTCTGGCGGCGGCCAGAGCTCCTTTTTTATGAAACAGGCCGGGACGGATCTCTGCCGGGATGGTGTAACCCGGTCCGCCGTTACCCAGGCGTTGCCCTTTGGCGGCATTTTTTGAGTCGGGATCCCCGCCCTGGATCATAAAATCCTTGATCACCCGGTGAAAGAGAACACCGTTGTAATAACCCTCCCTGGCCAGTTTGACGAAGTTGTCACGGTGTAAGGGGGTCTCGTTGTAAAGCTTTACCGTAATGTCTCCCATCGTCGTGTGAAAGGTGACATAATAATTTTCAGAAGGGGAAAGCTCTTTTTCCATGGTGGCAGACTTATTGTTTTTACATCCCGTATTGAATATCAGGAAAGAAAGAAAAAAAATAACAGAAGAAAGATAGATTTTCATGACGAAGTGATATTTTGGTTGAAATAGGTCAGAATTTCCTTTTGAAGTAAGGCATCAAGCTTATCGGGATCTGTGGGCACAGGATGGTCATCATTCGGAACGAATGTGGGATCACGGCCTTCGATCTCAATTTTTTTATAATAACCGGCACGGCTGAGAAGGATATGTTCAGCCAGTTTTACCAGGCCGGTTTTTTCATCCTGGGAGTATTGTCTGAAGCCGCTGCCCGATTCATGGATACCTACGAGAAAAAGAGCGGATAACAAGTCCCCTTTCATAGAAAAGGTTTGTCGAAGATATTCCGTAAGTTCATGCCAGTCGGACAACATGATGAATTTTTTTTGCAAAATTAAGATAATCCGGGATTGCACCATAGAAAATCGCGGGTAATATCGGGTTAACAATCATACTCCTTTGTTGAAAATTTCAAAATATATACGATATTTACGCAATGGTTTATAATATTCCCTGCAAATGAACGATGTTAGAAAGGGAATGACGGTAGTGTGGGTATCTTTCGGGATAAACATTTTGTTGTTTGGCCTGAAAATATGGGGGGGTCATGTGACCGATTCTCTGGCATTGCGTGCCGACGGCTGGCATACATTGTCAGACTGTATTTCCACGATATTTGTTATGGCCGGCATACTCTGGAGCCGCAAACCTGCCGATACGGAACATCCCTTCGGGCACGGCCGGGCAGAGACCATTGCCGCCATCTTTGTTGGTTTTTTCCTGGTGATGGTATCCTTTGAGTTCGGCCAGGAAGCGATCAAACGACTGATGACACACCAGGGAGCGCATTATGGCAGGCTGGGAGTTGCTGTTATGTCAATATCTGTAGTGGTGAAGGAGATCATGTCACAATTTTCCATACGTACAGGCAAAAAGATAAAATCGGATGCACTGATAGCCGATGGATGGCACCACCGATCCGATGCGATATCATCCCTGATCATACTGGCCGGAATATTTTTCAGCAGTAAGGCATGGTGGATGGACGGAGTACTGACAGCCATCCTGTCGCTGTACCTGATTTATGTTTCCTATGAAATTATCCGGAAAGCCGTTCAGCCGCTCCTGGGGGAAGCTGTCGATAAAAAAACCATTGAGCAGATGGAAGAAATCGGGAAAAAAATATACGGGAAGAGTTTGTATATGCATCATTTTCATGTTCACAAATACGGCAGGCATACGGAAATGACCTTTCATATCGTTCTACCCGAGCAGGTCACCCTGAAAGAATCCACCGGGTTAACGAGAAAATTATTTAACGAAATTAAAAAGGAAACAGGGATAATAGTGACAATACATGTAGATACCGAGAGTAAGTATGTAAGAAAGGACGAAAAGTGAACCAGGAAAGAAACCCGATCAAGGAACTGGCAGGACAGACGCTGCTGTATGGTTTGGGCACCATTGTCCCGCGGTTTCTGAATTATGCCATATTAACACCTTTTTATACACGTGTACTGGGCCTGACTTCGTACGGTATCGTTACGGAGTTGTATGCCTGGATGGCCGTGTTGCTGGTGATTCTGACCTACGGCATGGAAACGGCCTATTTCCGTTATGCCAGCCAGGCCCGGGAAAAAGACAGGATCTATTCAACCTCTCTCATTACACTGGCTTTTACTTCCGTGTTTTTTCTTACGGGTGTCATTCTCTTTCTTCGTCCTCTTGCTGCGATCATGGAATATGCCAATCACCCGGAATACATAGTATACTTTGCCCTGATCGTTGCCATAGATGCCTTTTCTGCCGTTCCTTTTGCCCGTCTGAGACTTGAAAACAAAGGATTGAAATTCGGGATCATCAAGTTGGTTAATGTCGGCATTATTATCATTATAGTGTTTTTATATCTATACATCATCCCTTCTGTTCTGGAAAAGAACCCCGGCAGTTGGGTTAGGTATGTATTTAATTCAAAAATCGGGGTAGGATATGTTTTTATTGCTAATCTGGCCGGCAGTCTGGTGAGTTTGATCCTTGTATTGGCGGAAAACAAGGGGATAAGGATGTATTACGACGGGAAAGTGATCAGGAAAATGCTTATTTACGGGTTGCCGTTAATGGTTGCGGGGTTGTTCGGGATACTTAATGATTCGCTTGACAAGATCATTTTGAAAAGATTTTATACCGGAAATGAAGGATTAAAGCTTTTGGGGATTTACGGCGCCAATTATAAGATCGCCGTATTGATGACTTTGTTTATACAGATGTTCCGTTATGCTGTGGAGCCATTCTTTTTCAGGCACGCACGCACAAAGAATGCCAAACCGTTGTATGCAGCTGTAATGCGTTATTATATACTGTTCGGGTTTGTCATTTATCTTGGAATAATCATCAACCTGGATATTGTAAAATATCTGATCGGTCCCCATTATTGGGGTGGATTGAAGATCGTCCCGGTGGTACTTGCAGCCAATTTGTTGTTTGGTATATTCATCAATCTTTCCGTATGGTATAAAATCAACGACCTGACGCGTTACGCTATTTTGTTAAATGGTGCGGGATTGATCATGACGGTCGTTATAAACATATCTTTCATACCGGTGATGGGATATGTTGCTTCGGCGTGGGGACATGTCGGTGCCTATGTCGTAATGGTGTTGCTGTCATGGTATATAGGCAGTAAAAAATATTATATTTCTTATCAGATAAAGAAAATATCTGTACATACCATTATCTTTGTCTTCTTTGTTATAACGGTATTGTATTTTGAACCCGAGGAAAATATTCTCAGGATTGTATTATATGATCTGTTGTTGGCAATATTGGTATTGATCATGACAAAAACAGAAAGAAAAAATATTATTAACAGAACATGGGAGCAAACGAACTAAAGGTAAAAATTGTAAACAAATCAGGAAATCCTGATCCGGAATACGGATCGGAACATGCAGCCGGAATGGATATCAGAGCTTGTCTCAAACAAGATTTGGTTATAAAACCGGGAGAGATAAAGCTTGTACCGACAGGGATTTATATTGAATTGCCGGTTGGTTATGAGGCACAAATACGTCCCAGAAGCGGGTTGGCGCTGAAGCACGGCCTGACGGTTCTCAATACGCCGGGAACAATTGATGCTGATTACAGAGGTGAAGTCGGCATTATTCTGATCAATCACGGAGAAAGTGATTTTACCGTGAGAAACGGTGACAGAATTTGCCAGATGATTGTTGCAAAGCATGAGAAAGTGGAATGGATCAATGTAGAAAAATTAAATGATACGTCGAGAGGAGAAGGCGGATTCGGACATACTGGTAAAGAGTGAAAAAATGAAAAAAAAGCTTGGAAAAAATATGGTTGTGACGGTCTGGACTCTCATGATCATTGCGGCTGTGGGATGTTCAAAGCAGATAGTGCCGGTTAAAGCGGCGAAGGAAACAAAACCGGAGACAGAAAAAGAAAAATCTGAAAAGATCCGGAATTTCAACTATCTGTTCATGGAAGCCCTGAAACAAAAAATATTCGGTGATTACAAGAGTGCGATGAAATATTTTCTCCAGAGTGAGAGAATAAAACCCGATGATGCAGTGGAATATCAGATCAGCGGTATTTTCGCCCTCGGCAACCAGCCGAAACAGGCTATCAAATATGGCGAGATGGCCCTGCAAAAAGACCCTGGGAATATTTGGTATTATTATCAACTGGCCAGCGAATTCCAAATGTTCGGCGAGACGGATAGTCTGCTGAACATCTACCGGAGAATTGTCAGGAGATTTCCTGAAAACGTTAAAGATAAAGTAACATTAGGAGATCTTTACCTGCAGAATAAACAACCGGAAAAAGCAATTAAAATATATGAGGAAATTGCTAAGGAATACGGGAAAACCCCGGAGCTTGAGAAAAAAGTAATACAGGCATATGTGGATCATGAGGAATATAATAAAGCCCTTACAGAAATAAGCAAAGCCCTGGCGCTTTTTGGCGAAGACAGGAACCTGTTGCTGATGAAAGCAGGCATATATGCACAAGAGGGAGACAATGAAAAAGCCGGAATGATTTATGATAAACTACTTAAAAAGTATGGTGATGACGCGGATATCAACCTGGCGGTATATAAGTATTATCTGAAGGATAAAGAATATGAGAAAGCATTGAATATCCTTGATAAGATCATTGAAAATAACGGGATTTCGCAGAATCAGAAGCTGGATATTATGTTTGGAGTCATTTATTTGGATGATCCGGTGGTGAATGTCTACAATGAAAAAGTCGGTAAACTTGTAAGAAAAACCTATGAAAATGATAAGGAAGATCTGAGAACACAGTTGTTGATGGTTGATTATTATTCCAAAACAGAGGAATATGAACAGGCCATGGCAATATTGCGTTCCATGATAAAGAAATACCCGATGTTCAAAGTGGGCTGGCAGCAAATACTCTATATTGCCGAAACCCTAGAGGAGCCGGATACGGTTATATATTATGCAAAAATGGGGATGAATGTTTTTAAGGATGATCCGCTGTTTGATGTGTATCTCTGTTCTGCTTATATTTCTAAAAATGATAATCAGAAAGTGATCCGGTTTGCTGAGGACGGTATTACGAAAGTTTTGCAAAAAGGTGTAGCATATAAAGAAAAGGAAACGGGGATCGATTATAAAACGATTATCATCCAGTTATACGGTTATTTGGGAGAGGCGTATAAAAATGCCCGACAATATGATAAATCCGATGAGGCCTATGAGAAAGGATTAAAGATAGATCCGGACAATCCGTATTTGCTGAATAATTACAGCTATTATCTGTCGTTGAGGAAGGAAAAGCTCAGAAAAGCATTGCAGATGAGTGGTAAAACCGTGAAAAAAGAACCGGATAACAGTACTTATCTCGATACATATGGATGGATTCTTTACCAGATGGGTAAGATCAAAGATGCCGGGAAATACATCAAAAGGGCTTTGGATAACGGAGGGGACAGCAGCCCCGATATTTTGGAACATTATGGAGATATACTCTATAAGAAAGGAGACAGAAACGGAGCGATGGAATACTGGAAGAAGGCCCTGGAAAAAGGAGGGAATAAAAAGGAACTTGAAAAGAAAATAGAATCGCTAAAAAGTGAATAGAAAAAACAGATTATTGCTCCTGCTTCTGATGACGGTTATTTTGATTCAGGGATGTTCTGTAGCCAGAAAAGCACAAAAGGAAAAGATTCAAAAATATCAAAGAACATTATGGATCAAGAAGATAGATGTCTATAGCTGTAATAAAAAAAGAAAGATAGGAAAACTCGATATAAGATATATTTCTGACTCGGTGATGGTAGTCATTGTGCGAAATAATGCCGGGATGGAAGGTGGAAGACTGTATATTTACAGGGATTCCGTTTTTGCTTTTAACAGGGTAAATAAAAAATATTATGTAGTTGAATTGAACGGCCGGAAAGATTATTATGGGAAAGAACTTCGTGAAATCGGAAACATCCTGTTGCAGAAAAAATATAAAATAAGTGAAAAGAGCGTCGAATTGCAGGAATTAAATGGGAAGATAGAGTTAAGTATCAAAAAATTCAAAGAGGAAGCAAAGGGATATTTCGTACCTGCAGAGTTCAGAGGAAAGCTGATATTGAAAAACGGGGGATATTGTTTTTACGGCATTACCGACAAAATAGTTACGGATCAGTATGTCCCTGTAAGTATGATAAATTATGTGAACAGATATAAAAGGGTTGGTAGAATAAATGAGCTTATGTAAAAAAATATTGTTGTTCGGGATATTTATTCTGTTGTCCGGAGTTTCGGGGATGGGTCAGAAATCCCTTAAAGATCTGAAAAAACGGCAGGACGAGCTGAATAAAACCATCAGGGAAACAACCGAAGCGTTGAAGAGTACACAAAAAAAACGGGTCAGAACGATCAATCAGCTTTATTTGTTAAACAGACAGATAAAGAAAAGAAAACAACTGATAGATGAATACAACCGAGAAATTGAGATTATTGACAAAAGTATTGCTGAAAATGAGAAAAAAATAGAATCCATACGAAAACAGATAGAAAAATTAAAGGATGATTATGCCGGAATCATCAGGAAATATTATGTTATTTACAAGAACAAGGGAAGTGTCTTTGCGTATATTCTCGCCTCAAAGAATGTAAACCAGGCATACAAAAGATTGAAGTATTATCAGCAATACCTGAATTATAGCCACAGAATATATAAAGAGTTGAACGAAGCAGAAAAAAATCTTCAAAAAGAGAATGAAAAACTTGCCGAAAACAGACAGGTACAGGTTAATGCTATCAAAAAGCTGAAAAAGGAAGAAGAAAAATACCGGAATGAAAAAGCGTTGAAAAACCGTTATGTAGGGGAGCTGCAAAAGAAAGAGAGAGAACTGCGACGGAAATTGAGAAATAAGGAAAAGATCCGGGAAAAGCTGGCGCAGGCAATGAGGAAGATGATGGAAGAAGAGCGTAAGAGAAATAAAGGGATGAAGCTGACCCCGGAAGAAAAACTGATCGCAGGTGAATTTGATGCAAACAAGGGCAAACTACCCTGGCCGACATTAAAAGGGATCATTGTGGATCAATTCGGTTCACACCGGCATCCGGTGATGGTGAATGTTACGGTGAAAAACGACGGGATTGACATACTGACAGAGAAAGGAAGTTATGCACGGTCGGTGTTTGAAGGGGAGGTCAGAAAGATCGTTGCTATTCCGGGAGCCAATGAAACGGTCATTATAAAGCATGGAAGTTTTTATACCGTTTATCAGAATGTATATAAGGTAAATGTTAAGGTTGGAGAAAAAGTGAAAGCAAAAGAAAAGATCGGAACGATCTTTACAAATCCTGAAAATAATGAAACGGTACTGCATTTTGAAATCTGGAAGGGAACAAAAAAAATGAATCCGGAGGATTGGCTGGCAAAAGGAAAATAAAAAAAACAGAGAAAATGTAACAAAACAGAGAATGAGACAGTATAAATGATCTATGGAGAACAACAGGAATTATGCAAAAAAGCCTTCAGATTAATTCGGATCCTGAAAGTATCAGAATTGTAGAAAACCTGATAGATCAGCTGTCGGAAGAGCATAAAATAGAATCGGATCTGTACGGGAAGATTTTGGTAGCTACCGTGGAAGCTGTGAATAATGCCATTATACACGGCAATAAATCGGATAAAACAAAAAAAATTGATATCCGGATATCCACGGATACCGGAAATGTCAGGATACGGGTAAAGGACGAAGGACCCGGGTTTGAATATAATAATGTACCGGACCCAACTGCCCCTGAAAATATTGAAAATATTCATGGGAGAGGGGTTTTCCTTATGCGAAAGCTCAGTGATGAGATTAAATTTTTGAAAAACGGTTCGGAAGTGGAATTAACCTTCAAACTTTGAAAGGTGTGGCTGTAAGTTTCCACGAAAAATCCCCCGCATTTAAACTGAATAATAAAAAATTACTTAAACAATGGATAAAAGAAACCATTGTTAAGGAACATTATATTCCAGGAGATATTAATTTTGTATTCGATACCGATGAGAAAGTGTATCAGGCAAACGTGAAATACCTTCATCATGACTGGTTAACGGATGTCATTGCGTTTGAGTACAATGAAGGTGTAAAAATCAACGGTGACATCCTGATCAGTGTGGAGAGGGTGAGAGAAAATGCTGAAAAATACGGTGTATCGGCAGAAGAAGAACTGAGAAGAGTCATGATTCACGGAGTGTTGCATTTGTGCGGATACGAAGATAAGGACAAAGCACAACAGGAAGGAATGAGAAAAAAAGAAAACAGGTATCTGGATTTGTGGGAGAAGATCCGGAAAAGGGGATAGCGGTATGGAGGAATATGATGTTATTGTTGTGGGTGCGGGACATGCTGGCAGTGAAGCCGCTGCCGCCGCTGCCAATATGGGGGTAAAAACCCTGTTGATCACCATGGACATGACCAAAATAGCACAGATGTCATGTAATCCGGCCATGGGAGGAATCGCAAAGGGACAAATAGTACGTGAGATAGACGCACTCGGAGGATACTCGGGGATCGTTACGGACAGAAGTTCCATACAGTTTCGGATGTTAAACAAATCAAAGGGTCCTGCCATGTGGAGCCCGAGAGCGCAGTGCGACCGGATGAAATTCAGTATTTACTGGCGGGAAGAACTAGAAAACATTAGGAACCTGGATTTTTGGCAGGACAGTGTTGTTAAAGTCCTTATCAAAGGAGAAAGAGCTGTCGGAGTTGAAACAAAAATGGGTGTCAGGATCATGGGGAAAAAGGTGATCCTGACCACCGGGACCTTTATGAATGGTTTGATACATATTGGCAGCAAAAAAGCGAAGGGAGGAAGGATATCGGAGCCGCGATCCACCGGCCTCAGTGAGCAAATGAAAGACCTGGGTTTCCGGGTGGGTAGAATGAAAACGGGGACACCGGCGCGACTGGACGGAAGAAGTATTGATTTTTCAAAATTTACAGAGCAAAAGGAAGATCCGGAGGGAGGGCAGTTTTCCTATCTGCCCGTGAAGGGAAGAAAACTGAAAAGAAGAAGTTGTTATATCGTATATACAAATCCGGTGGTTCATGAAGTTCTGGCACAAAGTCTGGACGAATCGCCTTTGTTCAACGGAACCATACAAAGTATCGGACCCAGGTATTGCCCGAGCATAGAAGTTAAAATCGTGACTTTTGCAGATAAGGAGAAACATCAGTTGTTTCTCGAGCCGGAAGGGGAAAACACACATGAATATTACCTGAATGGCTTTTCTTCTTCTCTGCCCTGGAAAGCACAATGGGATGCCATGAGAAAAATTCCCGGACTGGAACAGGTGAAGATTTTCCGGCCCGGTTATGCGATCGAATATGATTATTTTGATCCGACCCAGTTATTTCATACGCTGGAAACAAGAATAATAAAAGATCTGTATTTTGCCGGCCAGATCAACGGGACAACAGGATACGAAGAAGCGGCGGCGCAGGGGATCATTGCCGGGATCAATGCGGCTTTGAAAATCAGGGGAGACGATGCATTTGTGTTGAAAAGGGACGAAGCCTATATCGGGGTGCTGATCGACGACCTGGTCCTGAAAGGGGACAATGAGCCGTATAGGATGTTTACTTCCAGGGCAGAGTACAGAATGTTATTGCGTCAGGATAATGCGGATTTCCGGCTTACGGAAAAAGGATACCGTATTGGATTGGCAAAGGAGGAGAGGTACAAAAGAGTAGAAAAAAAATACAAAAAAAGAGACGAGTTATTAAAAATGATTGAGGAATACAGTGTAGCCCCTGATGAGATCAACGGCATGCTGGAAAAGAGGGGAACGAGTAAGCTGAAGCAGAAAGTAAAGTTAAGGGATGTATTGTTAAGGCCACAAGTTACTTTAAAAGATATAATTAAACACATTGAGACAGTAAGAGATAAAATTAAAGAGGAAAACGATATTAACCAAGAGGAACTGATCAGTGCCATTGAAATAGCCATAAAATACGGCGGGTATATTAACCGCGAAAAGATCATGGCAGACAAGCTGAAAAGGCTTGAAAACATTAGAATTCGTGAAAATATTGATTACACAAGCATGTTATCTCTTTCCACGGAGGCAAGGCAGAAGCTGAATGAAATAAGGCCGGCGACGATTGCAGAAGCTTCAAGAATAAGTGGAGTGTCACCTGCTGATATAAGTGTATTACTGATACATATGGGTCGCTAATGTTCCACGTGGAACAATTGAGGGGAGGGAAAGAATGCCGGTCATCTCGGTACACCCGTCGCTGCGCTCCGGGCACTCGATGACCGGATATTTAAAAAATAAATAATTACGTTCAACCTTCATCCTTCAACAATCGAGCTTGCGAAGTTTCCGGTCATCTCGATACACCCGTCGCTGCGCTCCGGGCACTCGATGACCGGATATTTAAAAAATAAATA
>CAZYPI010000022.1:0-23224 GCA_964649335.1 uncultured Rikenellaceae bacterium
ATCTTATTGAAGGAGTTACCGTTCACGGGCTGGGCACTTACGAGCAGTTCAAACAGAAAGTTCTCTCCCTCGATCTGTCCAAAGACAAGGTGATCAGGATGCAGAACTATTATGACAAACTGCTCACCGAAGAAGCCATCAAGTACCAGAAAGTAACCACCGGCTTCTCTTTCTCACTCCGTACACCGGAAGAGCGCAGTCTCCGCAAGCTGGCCAAAGTTCAGGCCGAGCAGAAGATACAGGATATCATTGACTCCAAGTTCAACAAAGCCATGATCAGCAAGCTGACGGGATTGCAGGGTGCCGAACTGGATAAATTCATGCATTATTGTCAGTTGCCGGAGGATTTTATCCTGAATGCTTCGGAATATGATATCCTGCTGCGGGTGAAAGAGCTTTATGAAAATTATAAACTGCTGCAGGACAAAGCGGACAAATGATCATGGATCCCGGTTTTCAGGACATCGCGGAGGCTTCCGGACGTATCCGCTCCGTCATCCACAGGACGCCGGTATTCTCCTCCTCTGCCATAAACAGGATGTTGGGGGCGACCCTTTTTTTCAAGTGTGAGAATTTCCAGAAAGCCGGCGCTTTCAAGTTTCGCGGGGCCTCCCATGCCGTCATCACCCTTGATCCTACGTTGCGCAAGAAAGGGGTGGCCACCCACAGCTCGGGCAACCATGCGGCAGCGCTGGCGCTGGCGGCCGCCATGCACGGCATCCCCGCCCACATTGTCATGCCCGAAAATGCTCCCCGCATCAAAAAACTGGCCGTAGCGGAATACGGGGCCAGGATCTATTATTGTACACCCACCCTGGCAGCCCGCGAGCAGACTCTGGAGCAGGTGGTAAGATCTACCGGGGCTGTCTTCATCCATCCTTACGACAACCCGCGGGTCATCGCCGGCCAGGGCACTGCGGCTCTCGAGCTGCTGGAACAAATGCCAACCCCCGGCATCGTGATAGCTCCCGTAGGAGGGGGAGGGCTGCTGAGCGGCACCGCCCGGACCGTAAAACACCTCTCGCCCCGGACAAAAGTTTTCGGCGCCGAACCCGCCGGCGCCGACGATGCGGCACGCTCTTTCCACTCGGGGAAACTGCTCCCCTCCGTCGATCCGCAAACCATCGCCGACGGCCTGCTCACCTCCCTCAGCCGGCGCACGTTCTCCATCATCCGGCAAGAGGTGGATGATATCCTGACAGCCCGCGAAGAGACCATCATCCGGGCCATGCGCATGATCTGGGAACGTATGAAGATCATTGTGGAACCTTCGGCAGCCCTCCCCCTGGCCATCGTCATGGAACACCCCGGAAAATTCAAAGACCGGACCGTGGGCATCATTCTCTCGGGAGGCAACGTTGACCTGGATCACCTGCCCTTTTGAACACTTACTCGTTCTTTATCAGACGGCAGGATACCGGATAATGGTCCGACAAACCGTTGTGATAGGTTTTGTATTGTACCGCCTTCCACCGCGGATCATGCAGAATATAATCAATGCGATAGGAAGGGAAAATCCCGTGATAGGTCCTTCCCAGACCCCGGCCGCTCTCCACAAAAGCATCTTTTAATCCCGACGACAGGATATGATAAGTATAGGAGACGGGAGTGTCGTTAAAATCGCCGCAAACCAGCACCGGCCAGGGGGATGAGTCAATATGACGCTTCAGCTTACGGGCCTGCTCCGATCTTTTTATGAAAGCTCCCCGCAGATGCAGGGAGATATCCTTTACCTCACGCAGGGCCTCCCCGTTCTCATCCAAATAATACAACGGGATCTTCTGTTTGTTCAGATTGGTTGATTGCAGGTGATTGTTGAACAGACGCAGCGTATCCCCGCCGATGATCACATCACAATGCTGGCTCTGGTTGGATGACCCCCCGAAATGCAGACTCTTTTTGTTCAGCAGGGGATAACGGCTGAAAATAGCCAGACCGTAATGCGACGGCCTGTGATCCCGGCTGATATACGATATATAATGATATGGATAATTCAGCTCCCTGAGGATTCTCTTCTCGGGGAAGCGTGAATTATCGGTATAAAACTCCTGAAGACACAGGATATCGGGTTTGATCTCTTTCAGAAACCGGATGATCGCTTCATCTTTCCGGGCATCCGGCGCCTGGGCGTACACATTGAACGAACGGACGTTGAAAGTGGTGATCGTAAAACCTTTCATCCCGCCGGCTTTATCATATTTATTCCCGTCTTTTACAGGAATCCGGTAATAATGGACAAGATTATACCCTCCGAGAAACAAAACGATCAGGATACTCCAGCTTACTCTGTTCCTGCGGATAAGCCAATAAATGAGAAGAATCACATTGGCCAGAAAAAGATAAGGAAAAGCCAGGCCGAAAAAGGCAGGGATCCAGAACTTATCGGGAGGGATCCACACCGACAGATAGGATATGAGCAATCCCGCCGACAGGATATATGTCAGTGCCAGTAATAGATATTTTGCCGAACGTACCAGGATGCAGGGATTAATGTTTGTTACTCATGCGGAAAAGGATCTCTTTTTCCTTCTTCGTAAGACTGTCATAGCCGCCTTTGGAGATTTTGTCGAGGATTCTGTCGATCTCCTTTTGCTCTTCGGCTTTTTGCCGGTTATATTCGAAATCATCCGCCGGTTTACGGTATTTGACATGCAATGTTTTTTTCCGGGGTTTGAACCAGGAAAAGAAAGTATCCAGCATACGGTTGAACGACCCTGTCAGGTCTTTTCCCCGGCGGTATTGGAGCGTAAACAGATATCCGTAGAGGGCTCCGCCCAGATGGGCCAGTTTGCCCCCGGTGTTGGTGGGGAAATCCACCAGCGTGGTCAGGATAAAAGCCACCAGGGCGATCCATTTGATCTTCACCGGACCAATCAGAAAGACATACACCGTATAGTCGGGGACATAAAAAGCCGTGGCCACAATGATGGCCATAATGGAGGCAGAAGCGCCGATGGCGATCGAATGCGGCAACACCGGGTGAAAGACCGGAAAGAGATTGAACACGAGGATGTACAGGAGAGCCCCGCTCAATCCCCCCAGGATATATACCCCAACCAGTTTCTTCGCGTCGAAATACTGCAGGAAGATGATACCGAACCAGTAAAGCCATAATAGGTTAAAAAGGATATGCAGGAACCCCTGGTGGGTGAACATATAAGTGATCAACGTCCAGGGATGTGTCAACAGCGACGGCAGATAGGCCGGGACGGCAAGCCACTCAAGCACCCGGTCCGAAGGATTGGGCACAGAAAAAAGAAACAACAGGATATAAACAATATTCACGGCCAGCCATACCCCTATGTTGATATATATCAGTTTGATCAGGGCCGAACCTTCCTTAAACGAATCCTTTATTCCTTCCCACACAGTCATTCGTTCAATAAAAATATGTTCTTCGTTTATTCCAGTATTTCACCATGATATAACCAAAAAGCATGCCACCCAGATGGGCCGTATGAGCAATATTGCTGCCGGGTTGTGAGAGGGCCAGAAAGAGCTCAAGCGCACCGTAACCGATCACAAAGTATTTGGCTTTTATCGGTATGGGGGGGAACAGAAGCATCAGCTGGGTGTTGGGGAACAACATGCCAAACCCCAGCAACACCCCGAAGACAGCCCCCGAAGCCCCGACGACAGGCGTATTGAGAAAAATATTCATTTCCCCCATCAAAGGATCCGTAAAATTCTGACCGTGCATAAGCGCCCGGGCCCCCTGCTCCATGACCAGTTGGATCTGCTCGGGCGACATCTGGTGTTTCAGGGCTGTAAACTCAAACCAGCGCACCAGCGTATAAATCCCTGCCGCACCGAGGCCCGTGACAAAATAAAAGATAAAAAAACGCTTGCTGCCCCAGACATTCTCCAGGACACGCCCGAACATCCAGAGGGCAAACATATTGAAAAATAAATGGGTCAGACCGGCATGCATGAACAGGTGCGTCACAAACTGATAGGGCTGGAAATATTGCGACCCCGGAAAATACAACGCAAGATAACGCGTCAGGTCTACCCCGAAACTCTGCCGCACCACCCAGGTAACGAACAGCATCAGCGTGGAGATGATAATAATATTTTTTACTACCGGCGGGAAATTTGCATTCGCCGGCCGTTGATAACCATACATATTCGTTAAATGTTTTTTGTCCTTTTACAATCGCCGCGCCAAAGTTAACAAAAGCAGCGGATTAAGAAAGAAACACGACATAATGTCATTCCCCTTTTATTCAAACTGTTTTTCAATATCCGCCAGGGGAAGGATGTAAAACACCGGTTTCCCTCCGGCCGTATAACCGGGCTCGCGGCAGGCAAACAGCCGGTCGGTCAGGTCTCTCATCTCTTCTTTGGTGAGTGTCCTGCCGTAAGGGATGGAGGCCGCCCGCGCCAGGGCCCGCGCGATCTTCTCCCGCGCATTGACCGTAGGATCCGCTTCGGAGATCTTGTATTCGGTAATCAGGGCCCGCATCAGCCCGGCCGGATCCGGGAACAACGAACTCGCCGGGATACCGGTGACCCGGACGGTGTTGCCCTGCTCCGTTTCCAACGACACGCCGAGTTTCTCTATGTCCGGCCGTATCTCTTCCAGCACCGTCAGGTCGGCAGGGTCCAGACCAACCTCAACGGGGAAAAGCTGCTGCTGTGACGCCCCCTTATCCGAAGCAAGCCGTTGCAGAAAATCTTCAAAGAGGATTCGCTCATGGGCTCTTTTCTGGTCCACGATCATCAACCCCGACTTGACGGCAAACAATATATACCTCTGTTTAAATTGCAGAAATGAAAGCCCTCCGGAAGGGCCCTCCCCGCTCTCCTCGTGTTTGATCTCCTGCTGCGGTGTCCCGGCATCCTGCCGCAGCCCTTCGTACATCTTTTCCCAGTGCCGCAGGGCCTCGGCCCGGGTATCCGCCCTGAAGTCGCCGCCACGGAACGAAGAGCCACTCTTTTTCTCCTGTTCAAAAGGATTGAAATCCGGATCCACCCGTATCTCGGGCGGCGACACCTGCTGCCCCGGACGGGCTACCGGAATCTCTATCGGGGAGACGTTATCAAAATCGAGCGAAGGAACGATGTTAAACTTCCCCAGTGCCTCCTTCACCGAAGCATGAAGAATCTGCCACACCGACCGCTCATCCTCAAACTTGATCTCCGTTTTCGTGGGATGAATATTGATATCGATCTTTTCAGGATCGGTTTCAAAATAGATAAAATAGGAGGGGACCGCTTCCTGCGGCAGGATCTTCTGATAGGCCTCCATAACAGCCCGGTGAAAATAGGGATGCTTCATAAACCGGCCGTTGGTGAAAAAAAACTGCTCGCCGAAGGTCTTCCTGGCAAACTCCGGCTTTCCGATAAAACCCCGGATCTTCACCATCGAGGTATCCGTCTTCACGGGGATGAGATGGGGGTTTACCGTCTTCCCGAAAACACTGACAATGCGTTGTCTCAGATTGGCCACCGCCGGCAGCTGATAAATATCCGTCTCATTGTGGCGCAGGGTAAAGGCTATGCCGGGATGCGTGAGCACGATACGCTGAAACTCCACGATGATATGTTTCAGCTCGGTATTATTGGTCTTGAGAAATTTCCGCCGGGCCGGGATATTGTAGAACAGGTTTTTTACCGCAAAGTTACTCCCTGCGGGGCAGGCCACCGGCTGCTGGCTTTCCACCCGTGAGGCGGCGATCACGAGATGTGTGCCCAACTCATCCTCCCGGCGTTTTGTCTTCAGCTCCACCTGAGCCACCGCAGCCACCGATGCCAGGGCCTCGCCGCGAAAGCCCATGGTACGGATCGAGAAAAGATCCTCCGCCTTGCGTATTTTGGAGGTGGCATGCCTCTCAAACGCCAGGCGCGCATCCGTTTCCGACATGCCGCAACCGTCGTCCACAACACGGATCAGCGTTTTGCCGGCATTCACCACATGCACGGAGATACGGCTGCTCCCCGCATCCAGGGCATTCTCCATCAACTCCTTCACCACCGAAGCAGGACGCTGAATAACCTCCCCCGCCGCAATCTGGTTAGCCACCGAATCGGGCAGCAATCGGATGATATCACGCATACGTGCCGGCAGATTAGTTAACTATAGAACAGAAGATAGGAAAGGAAAAATAAGATCGCCAGAATGATCAGCAGACGTATATTGGATGTCTTCTCCCGGCGTTTTGACTTTCTCTTGAAATGGGTAGCCATCTGCCCTCTTCTGATCTTCGGCACGTATGCCTCTCCCTGACGAAGACCGAGCTCCTGCTCAATCTGGGCTATCCGCTGCTGCAGAGCTTCTTTCTCCGGGTCATAATACCGCGGTGTGTAATGGAACCGTCTGGGCTTCGCTGTGGCGAAAAAACTGGGTAATGAGGACATAACTTTTCTTCTCTGATGAACATACAAAGTTACGAAAAAAACCCCAATATGTAACGCCTCAGCCGTTCATTTTCCTTATTCCCCGTCTTGCTTGAAGCGCCCCAGGTCATTGAGCGAGGAGATCATGATAAAGCCGGCCCTCTCCCTGTTCTCGGCACGGGCGTTGCGCACAAACACTTCCAGTGACTTCCAGAAGCGGGCTTCGCGGTTGGTGTCCAGCAACAGCAGGTATCCCATGATGATATTGCCGGCCATCTCCACCAGGCGGCGGGCATGGAAGTCAATGAATTCCTTGTTTTCCGTTTCATGCACTTTCTCCGTGGCCTGCTCGAACTCCTCCGTCATGGTCACCAGCACCCGGCGGTAGGTATGCAATTCGGGTTTGATCTTCGTCTCTTCATATTCCCTGATCTGCTTCAGGAGGGTTCCCTTGGCAATGCCGGTGATGGCCGCCACCACCTGCAACTGGGTCGTGCCTTCATAGATAGAGGTGATCCGTGCATCCCGGTATATGCGCTCGATGGGGTAATCTTTCATGAACCCCGACCCTCCGTGTATCTGCAGGGCATCATAGGCGATGCGGTTGCATATCTCCGAGGCCAGGCCTTTGGCCAAAGGGGTATAGGCTTCGGCCAGCTGCTGGTATTTCTTCATCTCCATCCGCTCTTCTTTCTCAAGCTGACGCTCATTGGAGATATGGAACCAGGCCTTATAAACATCCACAAAACGGGCCGTTTCATACAAGAGCGAACGGCTGGCATCCAGCTTGGCTTTCATCACGGACAACATCTCATAAACGGCCGGAAACTCAATGATAGGCTTCCCGAACTGTTCTCTCTCTTTGGCATAAGAGAGCGCCTCGCGATAGGCCGCCTCGGCGATGCCCACCGACTGGGCGGCAATGCCCAGACGGGCGCCGTTCATCAGCGACATGACATACCGGATCAGCCCCATGCGGCGCGAGCCCACCAGCTCGGCGGGCGTATTGCGATACACCAGCTCGCAGGTGGGCGAACCGATGATCCCCAGCTTGTGCTCTATGCGCCTGACCTTGATGCTGTGATTGTTTTTGTTGTCATAGATAAACATGGAAAGTCCCCGTCCGTCCTTGGTGCCTTCTTCCGAGCGTGCCAGCACCAGCGAGATATCACCGTCGCCGTTGGTGATGAAACGCTTTACCCCGTTCAGGTACCACATGTCTTTATCTTTGTCGTAGGTGGCCTTCAGCTGCACCGACTGCAGGTCGGAACCGGCATCGGGCTCGGTGAGGGCCATGGAGCCCGTCTCGCCCCGGCAAAAACGGGGTAGGTACTTGTCTTTCTGCTCTTCCGAACCGAACTCGTGGATCGTCTCGGCACAGTCCTGCAACCCCCAGATATTCACAAAGGCGGCATCCGCCCGGGAGACCATATCGGCAGCCATCGTATAGGGAACAACGGAAAAATTCAGCCCGCCATATTTACGCGGCAGCGTGATCCCCATCAGACCGGCCTTGCGGATGGCATCCAGGTTGACCTCCGTGCCTTTGGCATACTTCACCCGGTTATCAACCACCTCAGGACCTTCCCGGTCTATCCCCTCGGCATTGGGAGCGATAACATCCCCGCAGATCTCACCCACCACATCCAGTACGCGCTCGTAGCTGTCCATGGTGTCTTCAAAATCCACCGGAGCATAGTCATACTTGTCCTTGTCGGCAAAATTCCGCTCCTTCAGGGCAACGATCTTTTTCATCAAAGGATGGTTCAGGTGGAACTTCAGGTCGGGATTATCTGAAAAAAAGTTTGGCATGATTCTGTTTTTTTAAGTTATCCGGATCGTAGCGGAGATTTACTTGGTGTTCTCCTTGTAGTATTTAATCATCCTGGGGATCACCTCCTCGATATTCCCCACGATGGCATAATCGGCAATCTTATTGATCGGCGCATCAGGGTCATTGTTCACGGAGATGACCATGGCCGACTCCTGCATGCCGGCGAGGTGCTGCACCTGTCCGGAGATGCCGCAGGCGATGTATAATTTGGGCCGTACGGTAACGCCTGTCTGGCCTATCTGCCGGTCATGGTCGGCAAAACCGGCATCCACGGCGGCACGCGAAGCGCCCACCTCGGCGCCGATCAGCTCAGCCAGGCGGTAGAGCAGTTCAAAGTTTTCCTTCGAGCCCACCCCGTAGCCGCCGGAAACGATCACCGGAGCCCCTTTCAGGTTCACTCCCGACTCTTCCATGTGCCGTTCCAGAATCTTCACCACAAAATCCTCCGGCCGGACAAACCGCTCCACATCAATGGTTTTCACCTCCCCTTTCCGGGGTTCTTTGCACTTTTCCATTTTCATGACCCCCTCCCGTACCGTAGCCATCTGGGGTTTGTTCTCGGGGTTGATGATCGTGGCGATAATATTTCCTCCGAAAGCGGGACGTATCTGTAACAGCAGGTTCTTATAAGTCTTCCCCTGTCTTTTGTCGGTATGTTCCCCGATCTCCAGAGCCGTACAGTCGGCGGTAAGTCCGCTGTTGAGGGCCGAAGAGACACGCGGCCCCAGATCGCGGCCGTAACTGGTGGCTCCCAGCAGAGCGATCTGCGGTTTCTCCTGTTTGAACAGCTCTACGGCAATGCTGGTATAGGGCAGCGTGGTGTAATGTTCCAGACGGGCATCATCCGCCAGCCACACCACATCGGCACCATACTCAAAAGCCTCTTTCTCCAGGCCTTTCAGCTTATGTCCGATCATCAGGGCTTCCAGCTTACAACCCAGCTGACCGGCCAGCTTACGCCCTTTGGTCAGCAACTCCAGGCTGATATCCGCCACCCGGCCGTTTTCCAGTTCGCATATTACAAATAAATTATCCACTTTCTCCTGATTTTGAGGTTTGTAATTTTTTTACCTGTCTTAACCCAGCGTATGATTGATGATCAGCTCCTTCATCAACCAGTCTATGCTCTGGTCGTCGGGTTCCAGCACCCGGGCTTCCTTGGCCTGGAACACCACATTCTCGATCTTTTTCACCTTGGTGGGCGAACCGGACAATCCCAGCCGTTCGGGCTCGGCTTCTATATCCCCGACATTCCATTCGGGAAGGTTCAGGAAAGGCCGGTCGTCATACATGAAAATATAATCTTCCGAGACGTTCTGCCGCTCGCTGATGGTGGTGGCGCGTTTGTACTTCATGATCAGGCGTGCATTCCTCGGACGGCATGCCGGCGCGGTGCCTGTCACCGTGATAAGCAACGGAAACGGCGCCTCCACGATCTCCACTCCTTTTTCGAGGCGTCTTTTGATCACCACCCGGTCTTTCTTTACCTCCATGATCTCCTCGGTATAGGTCACCTGCGGTATCCCCAGCTTCTCGGCCACCTGCGGCCCCACCTGGGCGGTATCGCCGTCGATGGCCTGGCGCCCGGCCAGGATGAAGTCAAAATCCCCCATTTTCAGAATCGCCCGCGAGAGGGCATACGAGGTGGCCAGGGTATCTGATCCGGCAAAAGCCCTGTCGGTCAAAAGATAACCGCCGTCAGCACCGCGAAACAGTCCCTCGCGTATGATCTCCGCAGCACGCGGCGGCCCCATGGTCAACAGGATGACCTCACTGCCGGGATGGCTGTCCTTGAGCCGCAAAGCCTGCTCCAGGGCATGCAGATCCTCCGGATTGAAAATAGCCGGCAGCACCGCCCTGTTGACCGTCCCGTCTTCCTTCATGGCATCCTTCCCCACATTGCGTGTGTCAGGTACCTGCTTGGCCAGCACAATGATCTTGAATTTCTTCATCTGATTTTGTTTTTATCTGTTCCTATGAACGTTAGCTCCTTCAAAATATACTTTCTCCCGGAATTTTGTCCCGCAAATATAGATTTTTTTCCGCATTGACAAAAACCTTTACCTTTGCGGCCATGATGAGAACGGGTCTTTCCATGCAAAACAGAACCAAAGGGTATCTCCTGGCTCTGATCTCCACCCTGGCCATGGCCAATGTCTTCATTTTCAGCAAAGCCGCCCTGAACGAGGTACATCTTTTCCAGTTCGGGCTTTACTGGTACGGCATGGCCCTGATCTGGCTCTCTTTATATTATTTGATCAATAAAAGAGTGCGTCCCTCACTCAGGATCCCCCGCCGGGACATTTTGCGGCTCTCGGTCATCGGCCTGCTCGAGCTGGCAGGGACGATCTTTTTCTTTCTGGCCATTGACACCATGGAAAACCCCGCCATGGTCTCTTTCCTGTCCAATCTGACGCCGTTGCTGATCACGCTGATGGGCTTTTTGTTCCTGCATGAAAGATACAACCGCCTCGAGATGCTGGGCATCATCCTGACCCTGGGCGGGGCTTTCATCATCAGCTACCGCAACCCCGGCGGCGGCGAAGGATGGCTGCGCAAAGGCACCGGCCTCGTCTTCATGTCTTCGCTGATCTATGCCGCGGCTTTTATCCTGGCCAAGAGATATATCACCCGCCTCAATCCCCTGGTGCTGGCCACCACACGCGTGGTTTTCCTGGGGGTGTTCATGCTGGCGGCACTGACGGTCTCCGGAAGATCTTTCCTGATCCCCCAAAAAGCCCTGTTCAACATTGCCCTCGGCTCTTTTCTGGGTCCTTTCCTCACGGGTATCACCATGTATTCGGCCATCAAATATATCGAGGCCTCCCGCACCTCGGTCATCAACAGTGCCAAAGGATTTTTCGTGCTGATGGGCGCGCTGGTCTATTTCGGGCTGGTGCCCGGCGTATGGCAGATATGGGGCGGTGTACTCACGGTGGCCGGGGTGGTACTTATCACCATGGGCAAACAGTGGCTGAATAAACCAGGCATATCCCCGGAAAAAGAATAATCCGGCCATAAAACCCGGCCTGTGGAAAGAGCCTATTATAATGCTCCTTCTCCCATAGCACCCACTATTCCGTCCTTCAGCCGCGGAGGCCTTTCACAAATCCGTCCAGCACCTCTTCCAGCGTGGGATCACCGATCTCCTGCAGGTCATAATAAACCCGGGTGGAGGGTTTGCCGATCTTAATGATCCTGTTCAGGTCTATAGGCGTACCGATCACCACGGCATCACAATCCGTGTTTTCTATGGTCTTCTCCAGATCATGCAATTGCTCGTCCCCATAACCCATGGCCGGCAGCAAGGTGCCTATCTCCGGATAGGTACTGAAAGTCTGTTGCAGTTTGCCTGCCAGATAAGGACGGGGATCGACGGTCTCTACGGCCCCGTATTTGCGGGCGGCCACCATGCCGGCACCCAGCTTCATGCCGCCGTGTGTCAGCGTAGGACCGTCTTCGATCACCAGCACCCGTTTTCCACGGATCAACTCCGGGTTGTCCACCCGTATCGGCGAAGCCGCATCGATCACCGTCGCCCGGGGCACCAGGTTGCTGATATTTTTTCTCACCAGCTCAATATCTTCCGGGGCGGCCGTATCCATTTTGTTGATGATCACCACATCGGCCATGCGCAGGGTCACCTCGCCGGGATAATAAGTGCGTTCGTGGCCGGCCCGGTGCGGGTCGGTAACCGTAATGGCCAAATCGGGCCGGTAAAAAGGGAAATCGTTGTTGCCGCCGTCCCAGAGGATCACATCGCAACCGTCCGGATCCTCTTCCGCCGCCCGCAGAATGGCTTCGTAATCCACACCGGCATAGATCACATTGCCCCGGACAATGTGCGGCTCATACTCTTCCATCTCCTCTACCGTACAGTGATGCTTCTCCAGATCCTCCAGCCGGGCAAAACGCTGCACCTTCTGTGCCGCCAGGTCGCCATACGGCATCGGATGACGCACCGCTACCACCTTCAGACCCTTTTTCATCAGGATCTCTATCACCCGCCGCGACGTCTGGCTCTTGCCACAGCCGGTTCTCACCGCCCCTACCGAAATAACCGGTTTGCTGCTTTTTAGCATGGTGTCATCCGGTCCGAGCAGCAGGAAAGAAGCCCCCGCAGCATTCACAATGGCACTTGTTTCCATCACCTTCTGATAAGGAACATCACTATAAGAAAATACACAATCCGTAACACCCAGCTCCCCGATCAGCCGGGGAAGATCCTGCTCGGCATAGATGGGTATCCCCTCCGGATACAAAGACCCGGATAACTCCCGGGGATACCTGCGCCCGTCAATATCCGGGATCTGTGCCGCCGTAAACGCCACTACCTCATATTGATCATTGTTACGGAAAAAGGTGTTGAAATTGTGGAAATCCCTTCCCGCCGCTCCGATGATGATAACTTTTCTTTTTGCCATAACTTTAAATTTAAATATTTAGATGATAACAGCATATACAATAATCGCATAAATATACGTTATATTAATGAAAAGAAAAAAATGTTTTGATAATTGCGAATTGAATACAGAAAAACGGACAGAGCTAACCTTTGAAAATAAGGACATTACAAAATTTGTTCAGAAACATAAAATTTTTTCTTTTTTAGCAACCTTTTTGGCATGATTTTCGTCTTTTTATAAATAAGATATTTTTTATGAATTTTTTGGCCCATACATTTCTCTCCGGCGATTCTGACCAGGTCAGGATAGGGAATTTTATCGGCGATTATGTAAAGGGCAGCGATTTTAATTTTTATCCCGAGGGAATAAAAAAAGGGATCATTCTCCACAGGCACATTGACTCTTTCACCGACAGCCATGCGGTGGTGCAACTGAGCAAATCGAGGCTTGTTCCGTGGTATCACAAATACGCGGGGGTTATCATTGATATTTTTTATGATCATTTTCTTTCGGCCAACTGGGATTATATCTCTTCGGTTTCCCTGGCCGAGCTGGCAGAGATCACATACAGGAACCTTCATGACAACTATGATATTCTTCCCGAGGCCATCCGCAAGGTGGTCCCTTCTTTCATTTTCAACCGCTGGCTGGAGGCCTACAACACGGTGGAAGGGATCGACATGGTGCTGAGAAAGATGAGTACGGTGACCACCCTGCCCGATCACACGGACGAGGCCATACAAACGCTGATCCTCCATTACGATGATTTCAGGGAGGAGTTTTTTGATTTCTTCCCCGACATTGTCCACTACGTCACCACCACCTTCGATGTACATTTATATCTTTCCGAAAGCTTCATGGTCGAATTCGCCGAGGTTTTTAAAAAAAGAAGCTGACAAGGAAGGATGATTGTTGAAGGTTGAAGGACGAATATCCCGGATCAACTAAAAAGCTATTTCCATTCTGTCGGCATCCATCCGCAGGAAAACGAACAGCAGGATGGTAAACGCCCAGAGGGAGGATCCTCCGTAGCTGAAGAAGGGCAACGGGATGCCGATCACCGGGAACAGCCCGATGGTCATGCCGATATTGATCAGCACATGCAGGCTCAGCAGCGAGAAAACGGAATATCCGTATATCCGGTTAAAGGCCGATCGCTGGCGTTCTGCCAGCATCAATATCCTCAACAGAAAAAACGTATAAAAGACGATCACCAGGAAAGTACCGAGGAAACCCCATTCTTCGCCCACGGTACAGAAGATAAAATCGGTGCTCTGCTCAGGCACAAAATTGAATTTGGTCTGGGTGCCGCGCAGGAACCCTTTGCCCGTAAAACCGCCCGATCCGATGGCTATCTTCGACTGGTTTACATTATAGCCGCTCCCGTACGGGTCCGATTCAATGCCCAGGACGATGTTGATCCTTTTCCGCTGGTGCTCTTCCAGGATATTGTTAAAGACATAGTTGACCGAAAAAGCGAACAACACCGAACCCATCATCACACCATACAAAACGGCCGATCTTTTCAGCTTGTAGCGGTAAAAAAACGGAACCAAAACAATTCCGGCCACGATCAGAGAGACAAAAACGACGGTATATACTGAAAAACTTCCGTGCAAGATTTTCGTGATACCCCAGAGGATCATACCGGTAAGCAGGATGATGCCCACCCCTTTCAGGGTAAAGGAGGGTTTCTTTTCCAGGAAAAGATGAATGACGGCAGTCAGGCCCAGCAGGCCGATAATCACAATGGTTTTGTCCAGCATCAGGGTCAGCACGAACAGCAGGGCAAACAAAAAACCCACGATCAGTACGCTCGCCGGCAATCCTTCCCGGAACAGCACCAGGACAAAGGCCACATAAATAAAGACAGAGCCCATATCGGGCTGCAGCATGATCAGGGCTGCCGGTGCAAAGATCATCAGGCCGGCATTTACCAGTGTGCGTAGCTGGTCCAGCGAGCGGTTATAATAGCTGAGATATTTCGCCAGGGCCAGCGCCGTAGCCAACTTGGCAAACTCGGCCGGCTGGATGTGAAAAGGCCCCAGGGGTATCCACGAGCGCGAGCCGTGAACCGTCGCTCCGATGACCAGCACGGCCCCCAGCGAAAGCAGGGAAAGGGAATAAATAGGATAAGCAAAGAAATAATAAAAACGCGTATTGATCATCAAGGCGGTAACGGCCAGAAAAAAAGCGGCCAGAATCCAGTAAAACTGTTTGCCGTAACGCTGTGAGAAGTCCAGTATCTGCGGGTGGTCTTCCCGGAACGCCGAAGAATAGATATTGATAAAACCGAAGGTTACCAATGCCAGATACATCAGCACCGTCAGCCAGTCTATCCGGCCCAGTATGTTACTCCTCCTGTACTCCATGGATAAGGTCTGTATTACGCATTCTCTCTTCGAGCCATTTGCGGGTGGTCTTACCCCGTAAATATTTCTCGATCATCAGCGAGGCGATCGGCGCGGCATAGGTGGAACCGAAGCCTCCGTTTTCCACATACACCGACACGGCGATCTGCGGATCATCTTTCGGGGCAAAGGCCATAAAAATAGAGTGGTCTTTGCCGTGAGGGTTCTGGGCCGTACCTGTTTTTCCGCAGACACGGATCCCGTCGATACGGGCAATGCGGGCCGTCGAGCCCGTCCCCGGCTCGCCGTTCACCACCAGGTCCATACCCCTGATCACGATGGAAAAATAGGTGGAATCAATATTCACCCGGTGCTGCACGAGGTATTTTTCATCTATGGAGGAGGATCCTTCTATTTCCTTCACCACATGAGGAATATAGTAATATCCTCTGTTGGCTACCGTCGCTGCCAGGTTGGCCATCTGCAACGGCGTCAGACCCAGCTCTCCCTGCCCTATGGCCATCGAGATAAGGGTCAGCGAGCTCCATCCGTTCTTGTGATAATAACGGTCGTAATAGGCGGTATCCGGCAAAAAACCGTTCAGCTCGTTGGGCAGATCCACCCCCAGACGGTGACCGAAACCAAAGCCCAGAAGATATTGCCTCCAGGCCTCAAACGACTGATATACGGAAGGATAATCCGGATTATCCAGAATATTCCTGAACACATGGCAGAAATAGGCATTGCATGAATTTTGTATGGCACCTATCAGATCCAAAGGTGTATGGTGGATATGGCATCCCACATACACTCCTCTGGCATAATAGCCCGGCGAACAGAAATAACTCGAGGAGGGGAACAGCACTTTTTCCTGAAGGCCGATCAGGGCATTCACCACTTTGAAGGTGGAGCCGGGCGGATAGCTGGCCATGATCGCCCGGTTGAACAACGGCTTCAGCGTGTCGGTCGTGAGTGCCGGGAAATAACGGGAACGGTTGCGGCCCACCAGCAGGGAAGGATCATATCCCGGCGAAGAGACCATGCACAACACCTCGCCCGTGGCCGGCTCAATGGCCACGATGCTCCCCACCTTATTGTGCATCAAGTATTCACCGTATTGCTGCAGATCCATGTCAAAACCGGCCACCAGATTCTTCCCCACCACTGCCGCGGTGTCATACCGGCCGTTACGGTAGGAGCCCTTAATGCGGTTGTGCACATCCACCAAATAAATTTTTACCCCTTTCCGGCCACGCAACGCCTGCTCATACGATTTCTCTATGCCGCTGATACCGATATAATCCCCCATTTTGTAATAGGGGTCTTTTTGTATGATCTTCTCGGTCACCTCCCCCACATACCCTAGCATATGGGCTGCTACCGGATGATCGTAATGCCGGATCGTCCGGGGCTGTACATAAAAACCGGGAAACCTGAATAATTTTTCCGAGAGCCGGGCATAGGTCTTGGCCGAAAGTTGTTTTACCAGCACCGAAGCTTTCAAACGGGAATAATCCGCCGCTTTCCGGATCCCTTTCCGCACCTCCTCCACCGAGACACCCAGTATCCGGCAAAACTCAGCCGTATCAAAGGCCGTCACCTGCACCGGGATCACCATCAGGTCATACGCCGCCTCATTGGATACCACCAGCTTCCCGTGGCGGTCATAGATCAGCCCGCGTGCCGGATACTGCGGAATATAACGCAACACATTGTTGCTGGCACTCAGTTGATAAGACTTATCAACAACCTGGATGAAAAACAGTTTTATAATATAAACCAAAGCCAGAAGAAGCAACAACCCCCCAATAACATACTTTCTCCCCTCAAACTGATCAAACCCTTTCATCCTCTGGCGTACCCTTTTGACTTATGTACTGTAAACTGGCTTAAAATTATAAGAAAAATCGTAAATAATGAACTGATGACCACCCGCAATAAGGTGGAGAAAAAATGATGGAATGTGAACACCTCGAAATAAAACAGAAAAGTGTGATGGATAAAGACCAGGATCGTGGCATATTTCATAAACCAGGCAAACCCGTAATAATAGATCCTCGGTTCACTGTTGGGCACATAACCGTCCTGCGGGGCGATAAGCTTCAGGACGCCGGGACGGGCCCAGGCCATCAACACTGTTGCCGCCGTGTGGATCCCGTAAGTATGTTCAAACAGGTCCATGGTAAAACCCAGCAGAAAACCCAGCACCAGGAGCAGCCATCCGGGGGTTTCAAACGGCAGGATCAAAATAAACAGGATATATAAAAAAGGAATGGCATAACTGCTTATCTGCAGGTTGTCCAGCACCAGCACCTGGGCAAGCACCAGCACCGCAAAGAGGAAAATATTGCGCAGCAGATAGTTAATCATAGCTTTCCAGTTTTTGTCTCTCCTTTTTTTGCAGATTACTGATCACATCCACATACACCAGGTGTTTGAAATCGGTGGACAGTTTGATGGTAACCACATAGAAATTACCGTTTTCCACCCGGGCCTTTTCCACGGTGCCGATCATGATCCCTTCCGGGAAGACGGCGGAATACCCGCTGGTCACCACCGTATCTCCCGGCTCGACGGATACATGATAGGGGATATCCTGCAGCACCGCCCTGCGGTAATCCTGCCCGTCCCAGGAAAGGGTGCCGAAATAATCGTTCTTTTTCAGCTTGGCGCTCACATGAAAGTTGGTGTTCAACAGCGAGATCACCGAACAGAAATTTTTGGTCACCCCCTCCGTGATCCCCACGATGCCTTCCGGGCAGATCACCCCCATCTCGGGACGGATGCCCTGCTCCCGTCCTTTGTCCAGGGTCAGGTAGTTATGCATCCGGTTCACACTGTTGTTGATGACCCGCGCCGAGGTGAAAAAATATTTCTGCCGGTGCAGGGTGTCATGCTCTCCGAAGAAAAAAAGATCGTCCGAACGGTACACCCGCTGCAACCGGTTTTTCAGCCGGGTGTTCTCAAGCGACAGCTTGCGGTTGGTCTCCACCAGATGAAAATAATCGGAGAAAGCGCTGATCGACTCGTTGAAAAAAGAGGAGATATTTTCGGTCACCGACACAAAACGGGCCCGCTGGTACAGGTTGTACTGAATACCCATGGATACAGCGATCGCTTCAAGAATGAGAAAAAGCAGAAAAAAATGATATTTAACTAAAAATCTCAGAAGGTTTCTCATTCATCAAGCATCTGTTTCATGGTTACCGCATCAGGAACGAAAACTTATCCGCATTTTTCAGGGCTATGCCGGTGCCTCTGGCCACCGCATGCAACGGATCTTCTGCAATGTGGAAAGGGATATTGATTTTATCGGTCAATCTTTTGTCCAGGCCGCGCAGCAGGGCTCCGCCGCCGGCAAGATAAATGCCGTGTGAAACAATGTCGGCATACAGCTCGGGAGGCGTTTGTTCAAGGACACTGAGGATAGCTGTCTCAACCTTGGAAATGGATTTATCCAGACAATGTGCCACCTCCTGGTATGATACCGGCACCTCTATGGGCAGGGCTGTCATCAGGTTGGGCCCGCGGACAATAAAATCCTGCGGCGGCTCATCCAGGTCGGGCAGGGCCGAGCCCACGTTGATCTTGATATCCTCCGCCGTACGTTCGCCCACCTTGATATTGTGCTGGTGCCTCATATAGGCCTGTATATCCGCCGTAAAACCGTCGCCGGCCACGCGGATGGATTTGTTGGTCACGATACCGCCCAGGGCGATGACTGCTATCTCTGTGGTTCCCCCTCCTATATCCACCACCATGCTGCCCTCGGGGGCCTCCACGTCTATGCCGATGCCTATGGCTGCCGCCATGGGCTCGTAGATCATATACACATCCCGTCCGCCGGCATGCTCGGAGGAGTCGCGCACAGCCCTGATCTCCACCTCGGTACTGCCCGAAGGGATACACACCACCATCCTTAAGGCCGGATTGAACAACTTCGGTTTGTTGTTGATCATCTTGATCATCCCGCGTATCATCAGCTCGGCCGCATCGAAATCGGCGATCACCCCGTCGCGCAACGGACGGATGGTCCTGATATTCTCGTGCGTCTTCCCCTGCATCTGGCGGGCTTTGGTGCCGATGGCGATCAGCTTGCCGGTGCTTTTGTCCAGCGCCACTATCGAGGGCTCGTCCACCACGATCTTGTCGTTATGAATGATGATGGTGTTGGCCGTACCCAGATCGATCGCGATCTCCTGCATCAAAAATGAAAAAAGTCCCATAATATATCTAACTCCGTTTTAATGTTTTTTTAATGTTTGAAATGTCTTATCCCGGTGAAGACCATTGCCATGTCATGGTCGTTGCAGTAATCTATCGATTCCTGGTCGCGGATGGAGCCGCCCGGCTGTATCACCGCCGTGATCCCGGCTTCCCGCGCCACCTGCACCGAGTCGGCAAACGGAAAGAAAGCATCCGAAGCCATTACGGCACCGTTCAGGTCGAAACCGAAACGTTTGGCTTTCTCCACCGCCTGTTTCAGGGCATCGATACGGCTGGTCTGGCCGATGCCGTGCCCCAGCAACTGTTTGTTCTTCACCAGCACGATGGCATTGGACTTGGAATGTTTCACCAGGATGTTGGCAAACAGCAGATCTTCCACCTGTGCGGCATCAGGCTGCCGCCGGGTCACGGTTTTCAGGTCTGCAGGCGTTTCCGTTTTATGATCCCGGTCCTGTACCAGCACACCGTTGAGGGCGGTGCGGTACACCTGCCCCGGGAAAGCGGCCTTTTTCCTGATGAGGATGATCCTGTTCTTTTTGGTTTTCAGAATATCCAGCGCTTCAGCGCTGTAAGAAGGGGCTATGATCACCTCAAAAAAGAGCTTGTTGATGCCGGCCGCCGTTTCCGCGTCCACCTCCCTGTTGGTGGCCAGGATCCCCCCGAAAGCCGACACCGGATCGCCCGCCAGCGCATCCTTCCAGGCATCGGACACCCGCTCCCGCAGGGCAGCCCCACAGGCATTGTTGTGCTTGAATACGGCAAACACCGTTTCGGAAAACTCGGCGATCAACCCCTCGGCGGCATCTATGTCCAGCAGGTTGTTGTAAGAGATCTCCTTCCCGTGGATCTGGTCAAACCACGAGGCAAAATCCCCGAAGAAGAAGGCCTGCTGATGCGGGTTCTCCCCGTATCGCAGCCGGCGGCCGGCAGAAAAACTCTGTTTGAAAGCCGCCATCTCTTCTTTCCGGTTGAACCAGTTGAATATCTGTGTGTCATAGTGCGAGCTCACCTCAAAGGCCCGGGCCGCAAAATGCCGCCGTTCCTCCGGCGTCGTAACCCCCTGCTTCTCCTCCAGGATGCCGAGGAGCTCCGGATACTGGCCCTGGTGGGAGACCACCAGCACGTCCCTGTAATTCTTGGCAGCAGCGCGGATCAGGGAAATGCCGCCGATGTCTATCTTCTCGATCACGGCAGCTTCGTCGGCTCCCGATTTCACCGTCTCTTCAAAAGGATAAAGATCCACCACCACCAGGTCGATGGCCGGGATTCCGTACTTCTCCATGTCTGCCATATCCCCTGCCAGCTCCCTGCGCGCCAGGATGCCCCCGAAAATTTTGGGATGAAGGGTCTTTACCCGGCCCCCCAAAATGGAGGGATAAGTGGTGATATCCTCTACCGCCGTGACGGCAATACCCAGATCCCGAATGTATTTCTGTGTGCCGCCGGTGGAATAAATCCGGACACCCAATGCATCCAGCTTCCTGACGATATTTTCCAGACCCTCCTTATGGAAAACGGAGATCAATGCCGTTTCAATTCTTTTCTTCATAAAAAACGTATTATTATAACTACTTAAATATCATTTAGTTGCAAATCCGGTTTTTCAAAAAATATTTTGGCCCTAAAATTAGACAATTTTTCCGGATAACACGTTCTAATAACAATATTTTCAAGTAAAAAAGAGTTTTGCAGTGTTGGAAGGTTTATGTAATTTGCCTGCCAAAATAGTTTGTCATGATCTTTTTCCGGTTATTACGGGAGAGTTTTATTTTTTCGATGCAGGCCATCCGGGTCAATAAACTGCGTACGTTCCTGACGTTGTTGGGGATAACCATAGGTATCTTCGCCATCATTTCGGTCTTCACCGTCCTCGACTGGATGGAAAACTCCATCCGTACCAGCATCTCTTCGCTGGGGGATGACATCATTTATGTCCAGAAATGGCCCTGGTCTTTCACTCCGGACATCAAATGGTGGGAGATCATACGCTGGCCCGTGCCCACCCTGGAGGAGTACAAGAAGCTGAAACGCCGTTCCACACGGGCCGAAGCCATGAGTTTTATGGTCTCGGCAAGTGCCAATATCACCTATCGCAGCAATACCGTCAAAGACATTGCTTTTTTGAGCGCCACCAAAGATTTCGGCGACATCCGTTCGTTTGATATAGAAAAAGGCCGCTTTTTTTCCGGTTTTGAGGCCCAGAGCGGAAAAAACCGGGTGGTCCTGGGCCATGATGTGGCAAAAAACCTGTTCGACAATGCTGATCCCCTCGGAAAAAGAGTGACCATACGGGGCAAAAAACTGGTGGTTATCGGCGTTTTCAAAAAAGAGGGTGCCGGCGGCATCGGCGACCAGGGCCTCGACAAGGTGGCCTTTGTGCCCATCAACTATGTGCGTAATGTCGTCAACCTGCGCAGCCAGTCGCTCAACCCGCTGATCATGATCAAAGCCAAACCGGGTGTCTCCCTCCTCGAGCTGGAGGACGAGATCACCGGCATCCTCCGCAGTCTGCGGCGCCTGAAACCCTCGGCCCCCGACAATTTCTCCATCAACCAGGCCAGTATGCTGTCACAGGGGATGAAATCCATCTTCTCCATGGTCAACCTGGCGGGCTGGATCATCGGCGGCTTTTCCATCCTGGTGGGCGGCTTCGGCATCGCCAACATCATGTTCGTCTCGGTGAAAGAACGCACCCGTCAGATAGGTATCCAGAAATCCCTCGGTGCCAAAAACAGCTTTATCCTCCAGCAATTCCTCTACGAATCCATCATCCTCTCCCTGCTGGGCGGCATGCTGGGACTACTGATCATCTTCTTCGGCACGCTGGTCATCAACCACTTGCAGGAGATGAACATCACCCTCACCCTCAAAAATATCATCATGGGGCTCTCCATCTCGGGGATCATCGGTGTCCTGTCCGGATATACCCCTGCTTCAAAAGCTTCCCGCCTCAACCCCGTCGAAGCCATGGCCTCCACCTTTTGAAGGTTGATCGATGAAGGTTGAAGGTTGATCGGTGAAGGTTGATCGGTGAAGGTTGAAGGTTGAACGAGGTAGGTTGAAGGTTGAACGGCGAAACCTGTCGGCATGTTCCGAAGGAACTCCTGACAGCGTTAAGCGGGGAACGCCCTTCATTCCCACTTAATTTCCACTAATTTCTACTTAATTTCTATTAATTTCTACTTAATTTCCACTTAATTTCTATTAATTTCGTGAGCGGAGCGAACTAATTTCCGGCTGATTTCGCAAGCGATTCACACAGCTCGATAAACTCCTCCGGTGAGAGCTGTTCGGCACGCCGGCCCAGGAGCGGATGGGCAAACCCCGGCGGCAGCAACTCTTTCAGGGCGTTGCCCAGTTTTTTGCGGCGCTGGCTGAAAGCTTTCTTCACCAGGGCAAAATAGTCCCCCTCCGTGCAGGGCAGTTGCTCCCGGCTGTTGCGTACCAGGCGTATCACCGCCGACTTCACTTTGGGGCGGGGATAAAAAACCTGCTCGCTGACCGTAAACAGATAATCCACCTGATAAAACGTTTGCAGCAATACACTCAGCAGCCCGTAGGTCTTGTTGCCGGGACGGCTCACCAGCCGTTCGGCCACCTCCTTCTGGATCATTACCACCACTTCTGCGACTATCTTCCTGTCCTCAAGTATCTTAAAAAATACCGGTGAGGTAATATGATAAGGAAGATTTCCTATGACAGCTACCTTCTTCCCCTCCCCGGCCGACAGCTCTGTTTTCAGAAAGTCCCGTTCCAGAATTCTCTCTTCCATTTCAGGAAATCGCTCCCGCAGCCAGGCAACGGAATCCGGGTCTATCTCTGTAGCCAATAGTCTGTTCCCGAATTTCTCCAGCAAAAACTCCGTCAGGACACCGTGACCTGCTCCTACTTCATATATTCGTTCCACCTCCTCACCGGCTTCCAGCATGCCCGCGATCTTGCGGGCAATGTTTTTGTCCTGTAAATAATTCTGGCTAAGTGATCTTTTTGGATGCAAAAGCAACTTATTGAGCTATTTAAGTATCTGTTTATCCGAAAGTAATTTTTTTCTTAACAGTGTATAGTCC
>CAZYPI010000023.1:0-22356 GCA_964649335.1 uncultured Rikenellaceae bacterium
ACGAATATCTCACACGTATCAACCTGATGCATGCCGCCGACCCCGATTATGACACACCCATCCTGAACGGAAAGACCATTGCCGTCATCGGCGGCGGCAATACGGCCATGGACTCGGTACGTACGGCCAAACGTATGGGAGCTGAAAGGGCCATCCTCGTGTACCGCCGTTCGGAAAAAGAGATGCCCGCACGTATCGAGGAGGTAAAACATGCCAAGGAAGAAGGGGTTGAGTTTCTGGTACTCCACAACCCTCTGGAATATTATGCCGATGAGGAAGGACGTGTCAACCGGATGAAGATACAGAAGATGGAGCTGGGCGAGCCGGATGCTTCCGGCAGAAGGCGTCCGGTACCTATTGAAGGATCCGAATTCTTCATCGATGTGGATCTGGTCATCGTGGCTATCGGCGTCTCACCCAATCCGCTGATTCCTCATGCTCTGCCCGACCTGGAGATGTCGCGGTGGGGAACGATCATTGTGGACAAGGAGACCATGCAATCTTCCATACCGGATCTTTTTGCCGGCGGGGATATTGTCCGGGGTGGCGCTACCGTTATCCTGGCTATGGGCGACGGAAGAAAAGCTGCCGCCGGCATGCATAAATACCTGCTGGAGAAAGTTAAAACCAGATAAATTCATATCTTGCAAAAAACCATTAAAAAACACTCAAGATGGCTGAATTACATACAAAATACCTGGGTCTTAGCCTGCGCAATCCTGTTGTGATCGGGAGTTCGGGACTCACCTTTTCGCTCGAGTCCATTAAGAAAATGGAAGAGAACGGCGCTGCTGCCGTGGTTTTGAAATCACTCTTTGAAGAACAGATCCTGCTGGAAGCCGAGGAGAGCATGCGGGAGGCTGCCAAAGACAACATGATCTACGATGCCTATTCGGAGACGCTGGATTATATTGACCTGCATGTCAAAGAGAAGGAACTGGGGAATTATCTTGATCTGATCCGCACGCTCAAATCCAATATACTGATCCCGGTCATTGCCAGTGTCAACTGTGTTTCCTCCCACGAATGGACCTCTTTTGCCAGAAAGATAGAAGAAGCCGGTGCCGATGCCCTGGAGCTGAACATTTTTGTTATGCCGTTCAATTTTGACAAGAGTTGTACGGAAAACGAGCAGATCTATTACGACATCCTCCGGGAAGTGAAAAAACAGGTGAGCATCCCCGTCTCGGTCAAGATCAGTCCGTTCTTCTCCAATCTGGGGCAGGTCATCCGGAACCTCTCGGAGCAGGGAGCCGACGGCATTGTTTTGTTCAACCGGTTTGCCGGGCCAGACATAGACCTGGAAAATATGACCGTTACGGTGGCAGACCGTTTCAGTTCGCCCGGCGATATTACGAACACGTTACGCTGGATCGCCGTTTCGGCCAAACGGGTTTCCTGTGATCTGGCCGCTTCTACCGGCGTTCATGACGGCGACGCCGTCATCAAGCTATTGCTGGCAGGCGCTACCATTACGGAAGTCACCTCGGCCATCTACCGCCACGGGCCGGAATATATTCCTGTATTACTTAACCGTCTCATTGAGTGGATGGAACAAAAAGGTTATAATTATCTCGATCAGTTTCGCGGGAAGCTCAGCCAGGCCTCCAGTGATAACCCCGATGCTTTCGAGCGCCTGCAGTTCATGAAATATTTCAGCGAGATCAGGTAATCATCTGACAGGATTATTTTCACAAAACCACGCAACCTTTTTCCCGGCAGCCTCATCTATGTTCTGAGGTTTGACTTTTTAATACACGTCCATTTTACTCTTGATGTTACCGATATTTGCCGGTTAGATTTCAATGGTTGTATGGTTTATAGGCCGGCAAAATTTAAGACAGTGTATTAGGGTTAGTGGAGAAAATGCCCCCGTTACGGGGGCATTTTATTTATTATCCCTTTAAGAGTGTCCGCCGACGATGATCCGCATGATTTTCAGGTTCAGCACGATAAATCTGAAAAACTGCCAGATCACATTCTTTCTGATAAAACGGGTCCACCGTGTCGGCAGCGGCGGATAGGCCTCATCGTAATAAACTTTTATTTTATTGTATCCCATGATGACTGGTTTTGGGTTGTTAATTGTGAGTGAATCGTTATTCGGGCAGGAGCCACCAGAAAGGGTATCCTTTGGCTTTATGCAGGAACATATAATGCAGGAACAGTTTGATCCAGTGACCTGCGAGGCCTACCTCCCCCACCGTATAACTGATATCCCGGCCGAAATCAGGATATTTTTCCCAGTCGGGCACGATAGGAAAAACGGTCATGGTAGCAGCCATACCGTGTTTCAGTCCGTATCCGGCCGAGACGATACAGGCGGCCCCCATTTTCCCCATGGAGGCTTTATGTTTGAATTCCATTTTTCCTTTTTTAATAATATGTACCAGGTTGAGGGCGACGATCTTGCCCATGACCCCCGAAGGCATGCCCGTACGGGGCGGGGCCGGGAAAATAGGTGTACCGTTTTTACTGGTCATGGGCTTGGAGATGGAGTGTGGCGGAGCAAAAGCAATGCCGGGGGCAAAGATATTTTCGTAGGCGGGAGACTGGTACACCGAAGGCCAGTCGTCCACACTCCATTCTTCAAAGGGTTTTTTCGAATAGTCGGCATCCACCTTCATCAGTCCGTTCGGGGCGAACAGTTTTTCCGTAATATCGTCATCATTTTTTCCGTAAGCTTTCATCCCCGCGCCGGCGAATGCCGGGATCAGCATGGCGAAATCATAATCCAGAGCATGTTCTTCCCCCTCCAGGTTTTCATAGTATATCTTTTGATCATCCACTTTCTTCACTCCCGCTCTTTTTATCCATTTGATCTCCGATTCTGCCAGGATGGATTCGGTAAACACTTTGGTAGGGGTAACATAGCCGCCCCTTTTAATAAAGGCGCCCCCCATACCGAAGTCCCCCAGTTCGTATTCATTGGTCAGCCAGGTGATCTCCGCCCGGTCGAGAAGGTTTCTTTTTTTCAGCTCATAGGCAACATTGAGGGTATATTCGAAAGCGGCACCCTGGCAGGTAGCCGACGGGTGTCCCATACCGATAACGATCTTCTGTTTTTCCCCTTTTTCCATTTTACGGATCGTCTCCTGCAGTTTTTCCCAGGCATGTTCGGCATGCTGCCAGGAACAAACGGAAACGGTGCGGTTTATCGGATCGAGACCTTCGGTGGCTGCAAAGTTGAGTTTCGGCCCGGTGGCATTGACAAGGTAATCGTACGGAATATCTTCTGTTTGGTCTTTTTTTTCGGGGTCCGTATAACGGATCCTGACAAACGGCCTGTCTATTTTACTGTTTCCTTCGGGATGAATGCTCTCTGCCAGTGCCTGGCGGAAGTCAATTTTCCATCTGTTGTAAACTTTTCTCAGCTCAAAGGTTACCTGTGAGGGTTTCATGCGTCCCACCCCCACCCAAATGTTGGAGGGGATCCACTGATACAGGCTGTTTGGGCTGACCACGGTAACACTGTGGGCTTTGCCCAGTTTTTTACGAATAAAAGCAGCAGCCGTATGTCCCGAAATACCGGCTCCTAAGACAACAACTTTAGCCATAATACCTATATTATTTGAAAAATTAATTTTTTTCAGGATAATCCGTATCGTTTTTCTCCATCATCTGCCGGAACCGGTCCATTCCGTTATTCAGCTTTTTCCGGATCACCGGTTTCATCCAGGGAAGCAAAATCCTTGTGAACAGATCACCTCCCGTCACTGTAAAATTGCCCATGATCTCGGCATAGTCATCCATCTGAAAGAAGTAGATATCGGCACGGACACTGCCTTCGGGTGTTTTCATATCGAGAACCATGCGTTTCTTCCAGTCCACTTTAATGATCTCCTCCACAGCAATGATCTTTTTTCCTCCTGTTTTGACGGTAATACGATACTTACTCCCTTCGGCGAAAGGCAATCCGTATATATGTTCTATTTCTTCAAACCCCTCCATCCATTCGGGTAATCTGACCGGGTCACCAAAGGTCAGGAAGACCCTGGTGAGCGGTTGTCTGATATGGGTAACCGTTTTCATTTTGATACCCGAAGAGACCAATCCGGGAAGAATAAAGATCAGTAAAAGCAAAAGGAATACTCCTGTGATTATTTTCCATTTTTTTTTCATGGGTGCCGGATTATCCTGACCTTTGTCCGGCTAAAATAACAAAAATTATTAAAATTTTACGAAGGTTGTATTTCACCGGCGTTTTCTTCTTCTTTTTTTCTTTCCGTTTTTCTTCCCTGAATTCTTTTTTTCAGCAGTTGCCGGTACGGGCAAAGATTCACTGACAAACATCCTCTGCAGGCGTGACAGTTTCTCTTGCTGATCCTGTAAATCCTCTTCCAAGCGCATCAGTTCATCCTGCAGGCGGTTTTCATCTTCCAGAACCAGGTCTTTGTTTTTCATTTTCCACTCCTCCAGGATCATGTTGAGACTATCCAGTTGATCCAGCATTTTTTCTCTGAGTGCAGGGTTCATAAGCCGGATCATGTCTCCGGTTTGTTTTGCCGTATCTGGTTCCAGGACGCTCTCTTCCATTATTTTTTCCCTGGCCAGATCAATGGCGGACTGCAGATCCGTGATATTTCCGTATCGCAGGGCATCATTCAGGAAGGTGCCAGCTTCTTCTCGGTAAACGGAAATATCATCAGCCAGCAGTTTAATTCTGATTTTTTGTACCGAATCGAGTTCATAGACAAAAGCCGTATCAGATTCATTATAAAAGAGTTTTTGTTTGATCTCATCAATTTCTTTGCTGATATTACGTATATTTTCTTCCAGTTGCCGTTGTTTCATCACGGGGCCGTAAATCTGTTCCCGGTACATGGAATATTCCTCCTGGGGGATCACCCGTCCGTCCAGTTCAACGGACACAATGGTTGTCCCTGTAAAACGAACCGTCAGGGGTATTTTCCCTGCAGTTGTATCGGGCACCATCGTTACGAATTTTTGAATGGTTTCAACAGAAGAAGTATCCCGGAACGAAAGATCGGAATAAGAGGAAGGTATGGAAAACCCCTTTTCAAAAAAGGAAAAGCTAACAAACAGGATTACAAGACAGGCAGGTTTCATTCGGAAAGATTTATCACTGGATCAGGCAGGATTGTACTCCTGCAATTCGATTTCTCCTTTCAGGTACAAATAAGCATAATAAGCGAGTCCATCCAGTTCGTCGTCACCGGGATAGACATGCACGCCGGACACTTTAGGCAACCTTTCCATCAGGTATTTCATAAGAGTGCGGCTATTGGCCATGGGGCCTGTCACCAGGATCGAGTCCACCGGTTCGGTAATGGTCATACACATGGCGCCGACCTCTTTGGCCACCTGGTAGGCCATGGCCTCAAAAATGAATCTTGCTTTTTCATTTCCTTCTTCCACCATTTTTTCCGCATTGTATCCGCTACTGGTACTCAGATAAGCCACCATTCCTCCTTTGCCACGCACCATCTCCAGCATCTCTTCCAGGGTATATTTTCCGCTGAAGCAAGCTCTAATCACATCACCTGCCGGCAGGGACCCGCTACCGATAACCGAGAAAGGGCCATCACCATCATATCCGTAAGTAGCATCGATAACTTTTCCGTGATTGTGCATGCCCACCGTGATCCCACCACCGAGGTTCACGACGATCAGGTTGAGATCTTCATATTTTTTACCAATCGAGCGGGCATACATCCTGGCCACATACTTTTGATTCAAGGCATGAAAGATGGATTTTCTTTCAAACAGGGGATGACCGGACACTCGTGCCAACTCATGAAACTCATCCACCACTACCGGGTCGGCAATATAAGCCCGGGCGTTGGGAAAATGTTTTACCAAGCTGTCGGCGATGAGGCCGCCCAGGTTCACTACATCCTCCACCTGTTCATTGAAGGTCTTCAAGTCATTCTTCATCTTTTCATTCACTTGGTAGATCCCCGATCTGACAGGATGGATAAGTCCTCCCCGTCCCATTACCATTATGATATCCCCAAAATCAATCTCATTTTCTTTCAATGCCTCCAGTATTGTCAAAGTACGGAACTCTTCCTGGTCGATTATACTACCAAATCTGTTTAGTTCTTCCGGCATATGCCGGATCATTTTCAGGAAGATGGTTTTTTCCAGACGGTACACAGCGATTTTGGTATAATCCACCCTTGGATTAACGGTCAACACCAATGCTCTGGAAAGATCAATGCCATTTTTGTCCATGGTTTCCTATTTTTAACCGTAAAGTTAACAAAAAAGCTTTTCCCGGAAACATCGTTCCGGGAAAAGCTTAATAAAATCCTCCAGGATAATTATTATAATCCGGGAGGTGTGGGAAATTGCTTGATTTCCGATGTATACTTATCGAGTTCTTCCTCGGAGAGGGCATAATCATGCAACCGTCCGTGGATGTAATTGTCATATCCTACGAGGTCCATCAGGCCGTGGCCGCTGAAGTTGAAGACAATAACCTTTTCTTTTCCCTCTTCTTTGGCTTTTTTTGCTTCGCGGATGGTGGCGGCGATGGCATGGCTGGTTTCCGGTGCGGGGATGATTCCTTCCGTTCTGGCGAACAACATGGCGGCCTCATAGCATTCCAGTTGATGCAAGGCTACAGGGTTTGCCAGACCCAGGTTGACGGAATGGCTGATCAAAGGAGCTACACCGTGATAACGCAAGCCTCCGGCGTGTATGGGCGGAGGAATAAAGCCATGCCCCAGGGTATGCATGGCCAGCAAAGGGGTCAGGCCTGCGTTGTCACCGAAGTCATAATGATAGGGAGCCCGGGTAAGGGTCGGGCAGGATGCCGGCTCGACGGGGATAATGTCTATATCGGCGCCGTTGATCTTATCCTGCATGAAAGGGAATGCCAGTCCGGCGAAGTTACTGCCGCCGCCGACACAACCGATAACGGTATCCACTTTTTTCTCGTTGGCTATCTTCAGTTGTTTTTTTGTCTCCAGTCCGATGATCGTCTGATGCAACAACACGTGGTTAAGGACGCTGCCCAGCGAATATTTGGTCTGTCCCGACTTATCGGCGACCGCTTCCTCCACCGCTTCGCTGATAGCGATACCCAGGCTGCCCGGCGTATCGGGGTCTTTTTCCAGGACAGCTCTTCCGGCGGCCGTTTCGTTGCTGGGACTGGCGACACAGTTGGCGCCCCAGGTCTGCATCATCATTTTGCGGAAAGGTTTCTGGTCGAAGCTGATTCTCACCATGAAGACTTTTGCTTCGAGGCCTACCAGCGAGCAGGCGAAAGCCAGGGCACTGCCCCACTGGCCGGCGCCGGTCTCGGTGGTCAGTTTTTTCACGCCGAATTGTTTGTTATACCAGGCCTGTGCAACGGCCGTATTGGGTTTATGACTGCCCGCCGGCGAGACACTTTCGTTCTTGAAGTAAATGCGTGCAGGCGTCCCCAGGGCTTTTTCCAGCGCCCGGGCCCGGTGTAACGGCGACGGCCTCCAGCGCACCAGCATCTCCAGGATCCCTTCGGGGATGTCTATCCACCGTTGTGTGGACACTTCCTGTTCGATGAGGTTCATCGGGAAGATTGCCCCCAGCATCTCGGGGTTAACGGGCTTACCGTCCGGGCCCAGCGGCGGTGGCGGGGGTTTGGGCAGATCGGCCATAAGGTTGTACCACTGCCGGGGCATCTCTTTTTCGTCCAGTAAAATCTTTACTTGTTTTGCCATCTTTTTAGTTTTTAGTTAATATATCAAAAAAAGGGGCATGCTGTAACCAACATGCCCCGGAACGGTTTTATCCTTTTCTTTACCAGACATACGGGTTACAGCAACTGCGTTTCAGATGCCAGCACCACCAATATGTCCGGTTTGTTTTTCTCATCTTTCAGGATGCTAAAATATAAAAATTCTCGATTCCAAAAAAAATATCGGAAAAAAAGATTAAATTTGATAGGTTATATTGTTATGAGACTGTTATTTTCCCGGGAAATATTTTTTCCGGGGCAGTGAAAAATGAAACGGAGGGCTCTCCTTGCCATCCTCAAAATACCACGCGTTTTTTTTGTATCTTTGGCACTTCATGGATGTCAGGGAGGATTTACCGGAAGATCACAAACAGTTAGGTATGACCAAAAGAAAGATCAGGGTATTGTTTCTGGAAAATAATAACGCGGACGTTCAGTTGATAAAACTGGAACTGGAAAAGAATCATTATGAGGTCATCGGGCAGGTTGTGGACACGAAGGAGGATTTTGTCCGCGCACTGAAACTCTTTCATCCGGATATTGTTTTATGTGATAACAATGTCCCGGGCTATGACGGTATCTCTGCCGTTAAATATCTGGATTCGCAATATGATAATTTACCGGTAATCATTGTCACAAGCTCGCCGAATGAGGAGAGTGCCGTAGAGGTGATGAAAAACGGAGCCTGGGATTATGTCATCAAGGATCAACTTTCGCATATTGCGCCAGCAGTTACGAGAGCTCTCCATACCAGGGATGTAAAAAAACAAAAGATCAATGCATTAAGACAGCTAAAAGAGAGTGAGATGCGATACCGGTCCTTGTATGAGCATGCCGGTACCGGCTTGTTCCGTTCGACTGTTGACGGCACCCGTTTTATCGCTTTTAATCATACGTTTGCAAAGATCCTGGGCTATTCGAAAGATCAGTTGCTTAACCTGCGCCCGTTGGATCTGTGGTATATTCCTGAAGAAAGGGAGTTTTTTATCCGGAAAATCAGGGAAAAGAAAGAGCTGACCGGTTTTAAAACACGGCTGATACATGCTTCGGGCCGGAATATATATGTCCTGATCTCATCCCGTTATTTTCCGGAAGACGAATGGATCGAAGGTTCTATCACCGACATTACACAGACACACCGCGACGAGTTGCTGCGTGATATCATTTACAACATTTCCGAATCATCCACCACCAAGGGTACATTAAAAGAGCTGTTGATAACCATCAGTTTCGAACTCAACCGGCTTATCAAAAGCAAAAACCTGCTGATAGGGATTGTCAATCGTGCCACAGGAAAACTGGAACTTCCTTACATGCGGGATGCCCATAAACTGGTGCGTACTTATCCTCTCAAATTGTCTATCTCCAAACTGGTTATAGAATCAGGAGAGCCGATGTTTCTAAAAAAGGAACGGTTGTTGCGTTTGGAAAAAGAAGGAAAGCTGAAAATGGTACGTAAGGTGCCGGCCGTATGGCTTGGAGTACCCCTGTCTATGGGAGAAAAGGTATTCGGTATCCTTGCTTTGCAGGATTATGAAAACCCGGATGCTTTCACGGAAGAAGATATGCGTTTGCTCACCTACGTAGCCAAACAGGTTTCCCTGGCCATCCACAAGAAAAAATATGAGGAAGAGATCAGGCGCCTGAAGATGGGTGTGGAACAAAGTCCTATCTCCATTGTTTTTACGGATCCTGCCGGCAATATCGAATATGTGAATCCTTTCTTTGAAAATATTACGGGATACACGTTTGACGAAGTCAGAGGGAAAAATCCGAGGATCCTGAAATCGGGAAAAACACCGGAGCATACTTACCGGGAATTGTGGGACACGGTAACGAAGGGAAAAGTATGGAAAGGAGAATTTCTGAATCTGAAAAAAAACGGTGAGCATTATTGGGAATCCGCCGTAATCAGTCCGGTGTATGACGAGCACGGCAAGTTGATAAACTATATCGGACTGAAAGAAGACATCACATTGCGAAAGCAATATGAGCAGGGTCTTGAAGAAGCCCGCAGGAAGGCGGAAGAGTCGGACCATTTGAAAAACATCTTCCTGACCAATATCTCCCATGAACTGCGAACGCCTCTGAATGCGATCATCGGTTTTGCAGAGATCATAGAACATTCTTTCATGAACCCTGAAGTTTGCGATCATGCTGCGAACATTCACTATAGTGGCATTCAGCTTTTAAGGATCATAGAAGACATCCTAAACCTTTCGCTGATTGAAAGCGGGAACCTGAAGCTTGTCAACAAAGAGTTCCGGGTGGACAGTCTGGAGAAGATATTGCAGGAACATTATGATACGATCAATAAGAAATACAAAAAAGATGATGTGTCATTCTCACTTCAATTTCAGCAAGAGCTGAGGAACAAAAAGATTGTTTCCGATCGGAATTACATCAGTTATCTTTTGAATATACTGACAGACAATGCATTAAAATTTACCCAGCGAGGTAAGGTAGAAGCTTTTCTGGAAATGGATAAAGACCACCTGGTGATCAGGATCAAAGACACGGGGATAGGTATCCCCCCGGATAAGAAAGAGGTTATCTTTGACAAGTTCAGGCAGATCGAGGAAACAATCACCCGGAGATACGGCGGCACAGGCGTCGGGCTGACCATTGCCAAGAGCATCCTGGATATGATGGGTGGCACCATTTCCGTACACTCCGAGCCGGGGCAGGGATCCGAGTTTACTATAAGTATCCCCGGTTTGAAAAAAGAAAAAGAAAAAATAGCCGAAATGGAAACAAATCAATTCAGGCCTGATTTGTTGCAGGGCATAAAGATCCTGGTCGCGGAAGATGAAGAGTTGAACTATTTGCTGCTGAAAGGATTATTATCCCGGTACGGGGCCAAGCTGGTTCGTGCCGGAAACGGCAAGGAAGCCCTTGAGTTGTATAGCGAGAACCCGGATACCGGACTGGTGTTAATGGATATACGTATGCCGGTCATGAACGGCCTCGAAGCTACCGAAAAACTCAAGCAAAAAAACCCGGAACTTCCGGTCATTGCCATCACGGCATACAGTATGCAGGAGGACAAAGACCGTGCTTTCGAGGCCGGGTGTGATGAGTTTCTCACCAAACCCGTTGATCGGGATAAGCTGTATGAGGCGATCGGGAAGTTCCTGACGAATTAAAAACTATCCCGGATTATTTCTCCGGCTGGGTATTTGTCAGAAGAGATCAAGGATTTTAAATTTCTGGCCGTTGAATTCGTAAGTATCTCCTTTTCTCAAACCCTGCATCACCTGAAACAACGGCACTTTTGGGGAAATGGCATAATAGGTATCGTCACAACAGACAAATTTCCCCAGACCGATAGAAACGAACATTTTCTGTTTATCGGTCACCACGACGGAACCCACATCCACGTACGGGCGGGATTTCAGGGTAGCGAGTTTTTCCAGCGTCTGTTTGTCCTGTAAAGCTTTTTCATATTGTGCCGCCAGCAGGTCTCTTTTGCTCAACAGTTGTGTTCTGTACGGGTCATACAGATCCCTCGTCTGATCATCTTCATTGGCACTCTCCTGCAAGTCCAGTATAGCCTGTTTGGCTGTCTGAATGATCTGCTCCTGCTTTTTAAGGCAAACCCGTATGATCTCTTCCTTGATCTTTTGTTTTTTCATTTCCGTACTTGTTAAAAACAAAATTCCCGTATATTCCTTTATTATTCTTTGAAAAACTTCCTTAGGAAATTCACCTTGTCTGAAATAAATAATTTCAGGTTACCTTCACACTGTCGGGAGAATATTATTACTTTTCCATCTGCATATAAAATTAAAAAAAAATAATGAAACAATATCAATAAAAATAAAAATTCATAAAAAATTCTTCAAATAGCTGCATCTTTGTGCCTGTTAAAATATTTTTGATATGAAAAGAACCAGAAGTTTTGCCAGTGACAACAATGCGCCTGTCCATCCGGCCGTTTTCACGGCTATGGAAGAGGTGAACCGGGGGCATGTAACGGGATACGGTGATGATCCCTATACGGCCCGTGCGGCTGAAAAACTGGCCGGATTGTTTGGAGGAGACGCCTCCGTTTATTTTTCCTTCACGGGAACAGCCGCCAATGTATTGGCTCTCAGTACCTCCATGCATTCGTGGGAGTCGGTGATATGTGCAGAGACCTCCCATATCCATGAAGACGAATGCGGGGCTCCCGAAAAATTCACCGGAGGAAAAGTGATTCCCGTAAAACCGCTGCATGGCAAGCTGACCCCAGAGGGTATCAGGGAACATCTGTATGGTTTCGGTTTTGAACATCACTCCCAGCCCCGCGTGATATCCATCACCCAGGCCTCCGAAATGGGCACGGTATACACTCCTGAGGAGATTCGGAATATCACCGGATTGGCACGGCAATACGGTATGGTGGTACACATGGACGGGGCCCGGATAGCCAATGCGGCTGCCTCACTGGGATGTTCTTTCCGGGAGATGGTCACGGAAACCGGTGTGGACATCCTCTCTTTCGGAGGGACCAAAAACGGAATGATGTACGGTGAAGCCGTGGTTATACTCAACCGCAAGCTGGACCGGGGATTCAGGTATATTCGTAAACAGGCCATGCAACTGGCTTCAAAAATGAGATATATAGCCGCCCAGTTTGACGCTTATCTTACCGGGGGCCTGTGGCTGAAAAATGCACAGCACGCCAACCGTATGGCACAATTGCTTGCCGGAGAACTGAAGTCCATACCGAAAATAAACATTGTGGAACCGGTACAGGCCAACGCAATATTTGCCAGAATCCCTGAAGAAATCATTAAACCTCTGCAGGAAGAATTCTTTTTTTATGTAATGGGAGGAAATGATCCCCTGGTTCGCTGGATGACTTCGTGGGACACTACCGAAGAGGATATCCATGAATTTTCTGCCCTGATCAAAAAAATGCTTTCATGATATAACCTATTGTATCTATGACAGATAGACAGATAACAACAACAGGAGCTTATAAAAAAAATATTAAAAATTATAACTTTTTCAGACCCTTTCCGTAATAAGAAGCAAAAGGTTTGAAAGTTAAGTTTTAGTTAAATAGTTAGTTTAGTTAGAAAAAGGTCAAGGAAGTTGGCCTTTTTTAATTTTAAACCCTGCCGTTCAGCGGGACGGGATTTCTTCCTGAAAAGGCACCACACTAATCGTATAATCGCTGTTGTACTGTATCAGCCGGAAGGACCGGTTCATAAAACCACTGAACCACCCGGTCCGGGTAAAACTGAAGTCCCCGATACATAAGGGGGAATGGAAAGATGAGGCGCAATCGGGGAAAGAGCTTCCGTACCGGTACAAGGCCTCCAGAAACCAGGTAATAATGTCATAGCCGTCCCAGGCAAAACTCAGCTCATCCGGATCGGAAAAAAACCTGTTCCGGTATTTTCTGATGAAGAGTTTTTCTTTTCCTCCGTTATAATCGACAAAACGGGGTGTGAACAAGCGCAGGTTCAATTTGAAAAAATAATCCAGTTCAATATTTTCAAAATATCGCCAGGAGGAACATCCCACCAGCTCTACGGGATAATCGTTAGAGATTGTATTAAGCCGTGAAGAAACCTCACTGACAAAACCTTCCCGGTCGGAGAAAACCCACACCAGGTTCACGCGATCTTTATCCAGTGACAGGCTAATATTGTTCATGGTATCCGTCGGGGAGATCACATCGGGAACGACCAATTCCTTTACGCCGATAATCTCAGGGTGAGCATATTGAGATATCTCTTCCAGCAGCTGGCCCTTGACCCAGTCATAATTTCTCTGGGCCACAGTATCTTCCGGATGTATGATAACAATATTCTTGTCAAGGTTTTGTGCCAGGTAACGGACGACGCGGAGCCACTCGGTTTGTCTTGAAGGTCTGCACTGAAACGTATAAGGGTTGAAATAGAGAAAATCATCCTTTCTGGATAAAGGGGAGACCACCGGGATCTGTCTTTTCCCGGCCCAGGCAGCCAGCAGGGAAAAACCGGCAGGATATACCGGACCGATCACCAGGTCCATATCATCCAGAACACCTGTTTTCAGGAGGGAATCGATCTCCGTGACATCCCTTTCCGTATCAAAGACCGTTACTTCTGCGTGGACCCCCGTTTTCCCAAGCGTATCAAGACCCAGCATCACCCCCTGGAAAAATGCGAGGAAGTTCAACGAGGGGGGATAGATCCAGTCTCTTTCGCGACGGATTACTCTCCGGATCTTTTTACCAGTGGACGGGTCAATATGGCTCGAATCGATATAACTCCTTTCACTGTTTTTTTCGAGAAACAGAGGCAACATCATGGCTACCTTCCATGTTTTCCCCCCACCCAGCAACGGCAGGGTATCGCACGATATGGGAGCTTCATAATATTGGGGGAAGATCAGGCTGTCAGCGGGAGGATTTTCCTCCGGAGCATATTGTTCCTCACCTTCGGGTATACGCAGTTGTTCTCCCGGATGGATGGCTTCCTGCAGGTTCCCGTTGGCCTTGTGCAGATCCTCTACGGTAACATGATATTGGCGGGCAATACTGTACAGTGTTTCCCCCGGGACAACCGTATGGGTCCGGTACTTTTCCTGCCTGGGCGAGAACTCAATACGTTCGGGCAGCACCCTTTTTACGGGGATCCTGATTTCCGCCCCTATGGGGATATCATCCGGTTGAATGCCGGGATTGGCTTTAACGATGTCATCTACGCTGACATTGTACTTTTTTGATAACGAATACAAGGTCTCCCCTTCCCTGAATACATGATAGATGTAATGTCCCCGGGCCTGTTTTTTTATTTCATTTTCCTCTCCCGCTTCCTTTTCGGGAACATAAGGTATTTTCAGCACCATTCCTGCCTGCAATCCGGTGACCAGCACCGGGTTCTCCTGTGATATCACTTTTTCCGGCACATTGTACGCTTTGCTGATGGAATAAAGAGTCTGACCTTTTTTAACCACATGAATATAATACACTTTTCCTCCGATGATCACTTTTTCAGAGGATCTGTGGATGGCAGGTGCCGGTTCCTGCCCTATAGCACACACCCCTGCCAGAAGAAAAACGATAAGCAACGGGTATAATCTGTATATCAGCCTTTTTAACAATTTCAGGAACATAGATGGTTTATGCGCAAAGGTAGTAAATAATCAATCAGCTCAAAATAACGAAATTTCTCAACATGTTCGATCTCCCGGAAAGATCTCTGAGATGTTTTTATATAAAAAAAGAGCCGGCACTTCCGGCTCTTTTTCAGATCGTGCCTGATCAGGAAGAGGTTTTTACATATTTCCCATTTTCTGCATGGGGTATCCGGGTCGGTGCGGGCCGGGGCCGTTCACCGGGCAACGCATATCCGGTTTGCCGTAGCCTTTTCCCATGCCTCTGCCTTTGCCGGGGCCCATTTTCCCTTTATGGCTCTGTATCGTCAGCCACTGTTCTTCCGTGAGTATGTTGCGGAATTTGAGCTGATAATCCGCTCTTTTCTTCATGATCTCATTCATCAGTTTTGTACGTTCATCAATATTGCCGTTGATGGCTTTGGTGTCCGGTTTCTCAGCAGATATCAGTTCTCTGTATTCTGCCATCAGGACTCTCATCCTGTTTTGCAAAGGAAGCATCTCTTTGGTTCTCTCCAGACGTAAATCTTTCATCTGTGTTTGTTGTTCGTCTGTCAGATTCAGCATGTTCTGCATCCGCATCTGCATGTGGTATCCCGGCTTTTCAGCCATCATTTGTCCTTTCTGTGGCTGGCTGAAAGTGCTCAATCCGGCGATAATAAAAATCATTGCAACTGCTCCTGTTTTCAAAATTCCTGTTTTCATCGTTCTCTTGTTTTAATTGGTTAAAATCATATTTCTCATTTTCACCCATTTGACAACGGCGGTTTTTGTTTTATTCCCGGGGATAAAAAAATCCATCTTCTCAGAACTCCTGATTCAGTGTAAACAATTTGTGGTATTACCTGGTGTACCCTGGTGTCCCGGAGTCTTGGCGGCTGAATTTTCATATTCTTTTTGAGAGGTTGTGTATCACCTGAAACCATCTCCCCGGGGTGTAGGGGTTTAATAAAAGTAGGGACAGGGGGTCTCGCCCCGGTTCTCTCCGGGTTTGCCGGCCGGGGGCCCGTTGCCGGGACGGCGGCCCCGTGTCCCTTCCGTTTTATATCTGTGGGAATTGCTGTGACTCCTGGTCTCAAGACGTTGGATTTGTTCGGGAGTGAGCAGGGGATACAGTTCTTTTTTGTAATCTTTCATAAGACCGATAAAGTCTTTCCTGTATTTTTTCCTCAGCTCCAGATTTTTCCTGCCGTATTTTTTGATGACAGGCATGATTTTTTCTTTTTGTTCGGGCGAAGGATCGACCACATGGAGGGTCCACCGGCCAAAACCTTCCTGTGAAGCAAAAGACCTGAATTTTCTGATCTGGGCGTTGCGTATTTGCACGGATGTGAGCATACCCAGCACAAACCCTATGATCAGCGTTCCGCTCAATACGAGTATGGTTCTCCACCTGGAATTTTTCATGATGTAAAGGTTATGTTTATTCAATTATTCTCCAATGTCTTCATATAACAGGTAACTCACGAGGTTATCATCCGAGAAAGTATCGACGCCCAGCACCGAGTTTTTGTCGAGGGTGCCGGAAGTCAGGTAGATGGACAACAGCAGTATGGCGATAGCGGCCACGCCGGCCAGAGCGATCTTCCGGAACAAGCCCAGCATCTGGGATGTGGTATCCAGGGCAACTACCCTGCCCCGTTCTTCTTTGATCTTAGCCATAACCCTGCCGGCAAAACCTTCCCTGAAGCGGAAGGAGGTATTGCCCAACAGCTCTCTGGTTTTTTCGAGTTCCTGTTTTTCCTTTCTGAGCCGGGGATCTTCTGCCAGCGCTTTTTCCAGCGTTGCATGTTCTCCCGGAGTAAGCTTCCTGTCGAGGGAAGCAATCAACAATTCGTATTTTTCGTTGTTATCCATGATCACAAAATTACTTTTTCCAATATTTTTCTTAGCTGTTTCTGTGCCCGGGCCAGTCTTGAGAGCACTGTACCCAGAGGCACTTCGAGTATTTCTGCCGTTTCTTTGGTACTGTATCCTTCGATCAGTCTGAGCACCACCACCGATCTGAATCCGGGTTCCAGCATGTTCAGTGCTTTCTGCACGACCTCCCGGTTGTCTGTTTTTTCCTGGGCTCTTCCCTGGTCCGACAGGTCATTGAACCCGGCATTCTGCTGCTCCTGTGAAAAGAGGGATACCCCTCTTTTTCTCTTTTTCAACTCATTCAGTGAGAGGTTGATGGCAATGCGGGTCAGATAAGTACCCAGTCCCGAATCCCCCCTGAAATCCTTCATAGAGCGATAAAACCTGATAAACACTTCCTGTCCCACATCATCCGCCTCCGCTGTGTTTCCCAACATTCCGATGACCGTATTGGCTATCAGCGGCTCGTATTTCTCCACAATATGTGCAAATGCACCATCATCCCCCTTTCGGGCCATCTCCAACAGCTTCTGATCTTCGGCCTGTCGCTTCACGCCTGTTATTTTATCTTTTTGACAAAAAAAATATGCGGTTTATTCCCGGCGAATACAAAAATAACTTAATATTTGAATACAGTCTTACACAAAGTAAGTGAAGAAGATAAATGGATTTTACGGTCAAAAAATGTAATTTTGGCTGAACGATTCAATCAGGTGGAAAATATTTTCACCTTTGAGAATGAAATTGACCGGTGAAAATGCAGAAATCGGGATTAAAGGAACTTTACGGGGGGCTGGCTGTGTGCCGGGGGTGTGACCTCTCCCGTACACGTATACGGGCAGTTCTTCCTGAGGGCAACGCCCGTTCTGCGGTGATGATGATCGCCCAGTCACCGGGGGAGGTGGAAAACCGTACCGGCAGGATGTTTACCGGACCCTCGGGCAAGGTTTTTGACGAGCTGCTGGACTCTGCCGGGGTGAGCCGCAGTGACTTTTATCTGACCAACTTGATCAAATGCATGCTGCTCAAGTCGCGGAGGCCCACACGTGCCCAGTGGGATGCCTGCACCCCCTGGCTGGAGGAAGAGATCCGGCTGGTACAGCCCCCTGTGGTGGTGCCGCTGGGGTTCCAGGCACTTAAATTCCTGCTTATACGTGCCGGCATACCTCGCCCACCACGGAAAGAATACCGTTTTCTGTTCGGCAAATTTATCGAGACGGAAGAATACCGGATCTTTCCCCTGCGCCATCCCACCGCCCTGCTGTTCAACCCGGAGAAAAGAAACGTGATGGAGAAAAACTACAGGAGGCTGAAGGAGATTGTTGAAGGGTTGAAGGGTTGAAAAGTTGAAGGGTTGAAGAATTGAGAAGCGGATAATTTTCATTAAGTTTGTCCGCCAAGAGAGTGATCCTCCTGACCGGTAAGCCTGTAAATACTCTGATGACTGCAACAAAGAAAACATTCGGTACGGCTCCTGTTTTTTTTACAGCCATTTCCACCATCCTGGGGGCCATTCTCTTTTTGCGGTTCGGCTATGCTGTCGGCACGCTGGGTTTTCTGGGAGTAGCCATGATCATCATCATCGGGCATATGGTCACGGTTCCTACGGCACTGGCCATTTCCGAGCTGGCCACCAACGAAAAAGTGGAAGGGGGCGGAGAATATTTCATCATCTCCCGTTCTTTCGGGCTGAATATCGGCGCTACGATCGGCATCGCTCTTTATTTTTCGCAGGCTATCTCCATCGCCTTTTATATCATTGCCTTCACGGAGGCTTTTTCACCACTGTTTGATTATGTGCGAGAACATTATCATTTTATCCTTCCCCGCCAGGCCATCAGCATACCTTCAATGCTGTTGCTGGCATGGCTGATGCTGAAAAGGGGCGCCAACATCGGGGTAAAGACCCTTTATCTGATTGTGGCAATCCTGTTTACGGCCATCACCCTGTTTTTCCTGGGCAAGACCGATTACCAGATGCAGCATCAGTACGAAGCTTTTTCCATCCGCAACATGGATCATTTTTTTCTGGTGCTGGCGATCATTTTCCCGGCTTTCACGGGTATGACGGCGGGAGTAGGTTTATCGGGCGATCTGAAGAACCCTGCCCGCTCCATACCCGTCGGCACCCTTGCGGCTACCGTTACGGGGATGATCGTTTATTTTTTCATTGCCTGGAAGATGAACATCTCCGCCGCTCCCGGCGATCTGATCAACGACCAGCTCATCATGGTGAAGATTGCGAAGTACGGCCATATTGTTGTTCCGTTGGGGCTGGCGGCATCGACGATCTCCTCCGCCCTGGGCTCCATTATGGTGGCTCCCCGCACCTTGCAGGCACTGGCGGGTGACCGCTCCTTCCCTTCCGGGCGGCTGAACCGTTTTCTCGCGCAGGGCAAAGGAGATACCAACGAGCCGGTGGCCGCCACACTGGTCACCTCACTGCTGGCCCTGGTCTTTGTGGCCATGGGCAGCATCAACTCCGTAGCCCAGGTGATTACCATGTTTTTTATGGTCACCTACGGATCCCTGTGCCTGATCTCCTTTCTGTATCATTTCGGGGCCGATCCTTCCTACCGTCCTTCTTTCCGCTCACGGTGGTATATCTCCCTGGTCGGTTTTCTGATGGCTGTCGGATTGATGTTCAAAATCAACCCCCTCTATGCTTTTTCGGCAATGATACTTATCTCTCTGGTCTATCTGTTTGTCCATAAATATCATAAGGAACGGCGGGGCTTTGAAGCAATCTTTCAGTCGGCTTTCTATCAAATCAACAGGAACCTGCAGGTGTACATACAACAACGGAACAAGATCTCCCGATCGCGGCGCTGGCGCCCTTCGGTGGTATGTATCAGCAAAGACAGTTTTCTGAGGGACAAGGCCTTCCGCCTGCTTACGTGGATATCGTACCGTTACGGTTTCGGCACCTATATCCACCTGCTGGAAGATTATTTTTCCGTACAGACCAAGGAGAAAGCCGCCAACCAGCTGAAATTGCTGATAAAAAAATCCGAGACAGAACACTCCAACGTTTATATCGACACGCTGATCTCGCCCTCCTATACCTCCGCCATAGCCCAGACCATTCAGTTGCCCGGGATCTCCGGCATGGAAAACAACATGATCCTGTTTGAATTTGATAAGAACAATCCGGAGAATCTGACACAGATCACGGATAACTATTCGCTGGTGAGGGCCGGAGACTATGATGTGCTGGTGCTGGGCAGCGCCCCCACCCCTTTCCGTTTCCAGAACGATATTCATATCTGGATATCCCCCTACGACCAGGAAAACACCAACCTGATGATCCTGCTGGGATATATTATCTCCGGCCATCCCGACTGGCGCAAGAGCAGCATCCGCCTGTTTGCCGTGGGTGAGGAAGAGGAAGTGGAGAAAATCCGGTCGGAACTGATCGAAAAAATCAAAACGGGCCGGCTGCCTATCAGCAAAAAGAATGTACAGGTACTGGCACGATCCGAGGAGGTCTCTTTCAAAAATCTTGTGAACACCCACTCTGCCGAAGCCGGGCTGGTGATGTGCGGTTTTGTGGCCTCCCAGATGAAACATGACAAGGAAAAACTATTCCTGGGCTATGATCAGGTGGGCGATATCCTTTTTGTCAATGCCAGGGACGAAAAACAGCTGGTTTAATAAATAATGAAAACAGAAAAAGTATGAAAAATATACCTGAAGATATCCTGAGTTTCAGGTCGGGCATTACCAACATATATTTGCTTCAGCATGAAGGAAGATATATCCTGGTGGATACGGGAGTCCGTAAAAAAACCCAGGCTTTTTTTGCTTTTCTGACAAGGCAAAAGATCGTTCCCGACAGCATCGATTATATTTTCCTCACCCATACCCATTACGATCATACGGGAGGAACGGTTTTGATCAAAGAAATGTCTCATGCCCGGCTCATCGTACACGAGGAGGAAGCCGGCGAGCTGCGGGCCGGGGTAACGCCGGTACCCAAAGGTACGAGGCCGCTCGCCAAAATGGTTTCTTTTCTGGGAAGGCATTTGTACAAAGGTTACAGCAAATTCCCGCCGGCCGAGCCGGACATCATCTGGCGGGAAGAACCGTTCCGTCCGGATCCTTTTCCCGCAACGGCCATCCACACTCCCGGGCACAGCCCCGGGTCAGCCACGCTGATATGGAAAGAAAAGACCGCCTTCGCCGGCGACACACTCTTCGGGATGAATAAAAAAGACTGCTATCCCTGGTTTATCACCGACCGGGAAGAGCTGCAGAAAAGCTGGAAGAAATTACTGGACACGAAGTGCGAAATTTTCTATCCGGCCCACGGCAAACCTGTCCCGCGGTCCCTTCTTGAGCAGTCGTGGCAAAAACATTTCGGCGGCTGACGCCCCAACAGACCGAAAAATTTGTTATTTTGCACACTGAACAAAGGTGTAACCGGCATATACCATGGAGGTTGTCCAAAACATACCCAAGGATCTGGTAAATTTCCTGATCGTTACGGCTTTTTCTCTGATCATCGGTCTGGAACAACGGGTACATCATGACGAAAAGAAAATTGAATTTCTCTTCGGCACCGACCGCACTTTCACCCTGATCTGCATTCTGGGATTTATCCTTTACATTATCGCCCCCGTGACCATGGTGCCTTTTCTGACGGGGGGTATTATCCTTTCCCTGTTGCTGGGGGTGTATTACTTTTACCGGATACGCATCCACCAGCAATTCGGGCTGACCTCCATCATCGTAGCGCTGATCACCTACTCACTTACCCCCCTGATCTATTTGCAACCGCCCTGGATGGCTTTGCTGATAGGCGTCACCGTAGTGGTACTGATCGATATCAAGGAAGAGCTTTTCAAGTTTTCCGCCAAATTCAGCAACAACGAGTTTCTGACCCTTTCCAAGTTTGTGGTCATTGCAGGGATCATCCTGCCGTTGCTGTCCAACAAGCCGATTTCCAGAACCATCCCCATTTCCGCCTATCAGATCTGGCTTTCCATCGTTGCCGTCTCCGGCATTTCCTATTTCAGTTACCTGCTGAAAAAGTTCATTTTCCCCACTTCAGGCACCATTATCACAGCTTTACTGGGCGGGATATACAGCAGCACGGCCACCACCATCATCCTCGCACGCAAGAGCCGTACCGAAATCGCCAGGGGTAAAATACCTCCCGGCATCCTGGCTGCGACGGCCATGATGTATCTGCGCATCCTCATCCTGGCATTCCTTTTCAACCGGGAGGTGGCGATGAAACTGATTCTGCCTTTTGCCGTCCTGATTGTGGCCGGAGGAATCACCGTGCTGATACAACTCAGGCTCACCTCCCACCCCGACGCCACACAATATGAGGTGAAAGAGGGAAGAAACCCGTTGGAATTCAAAACAGCCCTGATTTTCGGACTGCTGTTCGCCTTTTTCTCCCTGCTGACCCATTTTGTCATCAACCGCTACGGAAATGTGGGGGTTAACATCCTCTCTTTCATCGTAGGTGTCACCGATATTGATCCTTATATCCTGAACCTTTTCCAGGACACCAGTATGAAAATAACCATTGACCTGGTGGTACGGGCCACCCTGATCGCCACCATGAGCAATAACCTCATAAAAATGATCTATGCCCTGATCCTGGGGAATAAAGATATCCGCAGAAATATTATCATTGGATTTGCCGTTTATATAGTCATCAGCATTCTTTTGATCCTGTTAATCTGAAAAAATCATGCAAA
>CAZYPI010000024.1:0-2905 GCA_964649335.1 uncultured Rikenellaceae bacterium
GAGTGCAAAGGTATTCTTTTTTTTTAAAAAACAACACTCTGTTCCGGAAATATTTCCCCCTCTCACGTCCAGGGTTTGTCCCTATATATAATAATAAGGTATCACCTGATCTCCACTTCCGGGCAAGAATTCATCCGCAGATTATGTCCTTCTCCCGGAAAAACAGCGCACAAAAATATACTTTTTACCGGAAACCAAAAAAAAACCGGGGATTTATTTTAAAATATTGATGAAAAAACAGACCCGAATGGTTATACGGTGGTCATAATACCGTTAAAGGAATTCATTCGTGAACATTCGTGACATTCGTGGCTAATAAATTTTTGGAAATTATACTGAATTCCTAAACTGCTGTTATTTGGCTCTTGACGGAAAACAAAAAATTATTACTTTTGGTGCGCTGAAATTTTCCGGAAATAATATTTTGTTCAATTATAGATAATTACGCAAACAATGAAAACGTATCAGACGAAACAGATCAGGAATGTAGTGTTGCTGGGAAACGCCGGTTCGGGAAAGACCATGCTTGCTGAATCCATGTTGTTCACCGGCAAGGTCATCGACCGCCGGGGACAAATAGACCAGAAAAATACGGTTTCCGATTACAACCCCGTCGAACAGGAACAGGAAAGCTCCGTCTTTTCCACGGTACTCTATGCCGAATACAAAGACCATAAGATCAACTTCATCGATGCCCCCGGACTGGATGATTTCTCGGGGCAGGCCATCGCCGGGCTCTTTCCGGCCGATACGGCCCTGATCGTGGTGAATGCACAAAGCGGCGTGGAAGTGGGCACGGAGATCCATTTCCGGCATACCGACGAGCGCAACAAACCGGTAACTTTCGTGGTCAACGGCCTCGATCATGAAAAAACCAACTACGAAAAAACCATCGAGATGCTGAAGGAAAGCTTCGGCAGCCGTGTGACCATCGTGCAGTTTCCCGTCAATGAAGGAGATGTCTTCAATGCCGTCATCGACGTGCTGAAAATGAAAATGTACAAATATCCCAAAGATGATGGAACAGCCCAGGTGGAAGATATCCCGGAAGAATTTAAGGAGAGGGCCGAAGAGCTGCACAACGAGCTGGTGGAAAAAGCCGCCGAGAGCGACGAAGGACTGATGGAGCTCTTCTTCGAAAAAGAATCGCTCGATGAAGAAGAGATGCGCAAAGGAATCAAGGAAGGACTGGTCACCCGCAACCTGATGCCCGTGTTCTGTACCTCGGCCAAGAAAAACGTCGGCATCGACCGCCTCATGGAGTTCATCGTAAACACCGTGCCTGCACCCGATGAGATGCCCGCACCGGTAAACTCCGAAGGCAAAGAGATCCCCTGTGACCCCAAAGGCCCCACTTCGCTGTTCGTCTTCAAGACCGCCATCGAAGAACATATCGGAGAAGTGAATTTCTTCAAAGTGATGTCGGGCGAAGTGACCGAAGGCATGGACCTGATCAATACCTCTGTCTCGTCCAAGGAAAGGATCAACCAGATTTTTGTCACAGCAGGCAGGAAACGGGAAAAGGTGCCCAAAATGATGGCCGGCGATATCGGCAGCACGGTGAAACTGAAAAGCACCAAAACCAACCATACACTCAACGCCCCGGGGCAGGACTGGACCTTCCCGGCCATCGAATACCCGGCACCCAAATACCGCACGGCCATCAGAGCCAAAAACGAAGCCGACGACGAAAAACTCGGCGAAGCCCTCTCACGCTTTCATGACGAAGACCCGGCCGTGCTCATCGAATATTCCAAAGAGCTTAAGCAGATCATCGTCCACGGCCAGGGAGAACACCATCTCAATATCCTGAAGTGGCACCTGGACAATATTTTTAAGATAGAGACCGAGTTTCTGACACCGAAGATCCCGTACCGGGAGACCATTACAAAGGTGGCCCAGGCCTCCTACCGCCATAAGAAACAATCGGGCGGCGCCGGCCAGTTCGGCGAGGTGCACCTGGTCATAGAACCTTACAAGGAAGGAGCACCCGACCCCACCATGTATAAAGTCAACGGCAAGGAGATAAAAGTATCGGTTCGCGACAAACAGGAGATAGACCTCGACTGGGGCGGCAAGCTGGTGTTCTACAACTGCATCGTCGGGGGGTCCATCGACGCCCGCTTCCTGCCGGCCATCCTGAAAGGGATCATGGAACGTATGGAGGAAGGGCCGCTGACCGGCTCCTACGCCCGCGATATACGCGTGGCCGTGTATGACGGAAAAATGCACCCGGTGGATTCCAATGAGATATCTTTCAAACTCGCCGGAAGAAACGCTTTCAGCATGGCTTTTAAAGACGCCGGCCCCAAGATCATGGAACCCATTTACGAGGTGAACGTGTGGGTGCCCTCCGACCGCATGGGCGACGTGATGAGCGACCTGCAGGGCAGAAGAGCCATCGTTATGGGCATGAGCAGCGAAAAAGGCTTCGAGAAGATCACGGCCAAAGTGCCTCTGGCAGAGATGAACAAATATTCCACCGCCCTCAGCTCCCTGACCAACGGACGGGCAATCTATACGATGAAGTTCTCCGAATACACACAGGTGCCCGGAGAGATCCAGGAAGAGCTGCTCAAAGCCTACGAGGCGGAACAACAGGAAGACTGATAAAAAAGGCTGCAATCGCAGCCTTTTTTTATGTTGATCGCCGAAGGATGAGCGGTGAAGGGGAAGGATCATTTAAATATGTATTTAAATACATATTTAATTATTTATTTAAATATTTATTTAAATAAATATATTTCCCGCCGGAAAGGGATATTCGTCCGGGGGGACAAAGCTTGAACAGAAAAAAGATACAAGAGACAAGAACCAAGAATCAAGTGATGAACACCCAGCACCCAGTACTCAGCACCTAGCAACCAGTACCCAGCACCCAGCACCTAGCACCTAGCACCCAGCA
>CAZYPI010000024.1:2915-22071 GCA_964649335.1 uncultured Rikenellaceae bacterium
TCCCGCCGGACGGGGTCGTTCGTCCGGGGGGACAAAGCTTGAACAGAAAAAAAGATTCAAGAGACAAGAGCCAAGATACAAGTAATAAGCACCCAGCACCAAGCACCCAGCACCAAGCACCCAGTACCCAGCACCCAGCACCCAGCACCCTATCTATTCCTGAAGAGATACACGGTGCCGCGGTATTCTTTTCCATGGTATTCCACATCATCCCACCCGACGGCCTTGATGATATAGTAGTACACCCCGGGGCTGGCCTTGCCGTGGCCGTTGATCCGGCCGTCCCATCCTTCGTAATCTTTCAGGGCGGCTCCGTGGCCGGTATATTCATACACTTTCATCCCCTGCCGGTTATACACCCTGACCTTAATAAACTGCAACGACTTTCCGTACACACGGAAATAATCGTTGTAGCCGTCGCCGTTGGGGGTAAAAACGTTGGGTATGGTCAGGGCGGAAGGTTCCACTTTTATCGACTCGAAAGCGATACTGTCTACACACCCTTCTTCACTTGTGGCAACCAATACCGGCACATAATCCCCCGGAATATAATAGGTATGCGGGTCGGGGGTCTCCCCGTAAAAGACGGTATCGTCCCCGAATTTCCACTCGTAAGTCACTCCGTTGATCGATTTGTTAGTAAAGGTTACTTCCAGCGGAGCTTCCCCGTTGTCGGGATCCACCTCAAAATCGGCCTTGACATGGATCGTTTCGTAAAAAACCGAGGCACTGTTCCTGCACCCGAAACTGTCGGTAACCTTCAGGGTATACCAGGTATCTTCATAAGGGGGGTTGTAAATGATCGGGTCGGTCTCCAGGTCGGGCCAGGGAATGGCCGACTCGGGGACGGCCGTCCATAAAAAGGTGAGACCGTTTCTCAGGTTTATGGCCGAATCCTTTGAAGTATTGTAATAGGCAAACGGTGCCGAGGCCGTATCCCCTTTCAGGGCCACATAGTCACAGGTAAAGTTCAGCACGGCGGCTTTTACCCGAGGCGTATCCACAAACACCCAGGCATAAAAGGTCGTATCCAGTGTGGCCGCATCACGGATCCTGACGGCATAACCGCCACTGCCCAGGTCATTCACCGTCGAGGAGGCCGTGCCGCTCTCGGCGAGCACCGTGGAATCATAGCTGTTGGTGGCCGGATTGTAATAGGTCCAGGTAAAATCCCACCCGGCGGTGCCGCCGGGTGGAGTGGCCGTCAGACTGCCAAAAAGCGGATTGCCGTCCCCGTCAGGACAGTAAATAAAAACCGGATCCCGGCGTGTTGCCCCCGTATCATATTGTGTCCATTCCAGCGTGGAATAGCCGTTGCCCTGAATCTGGGAGATCACACTGCCGGCGGTTAATAAAGAGATTATCAATACGGTAAAAACCTTTTCTGGCACTATGTGGTTTAATCCCTTCAATGTCCGGAGCGTAAAAATGGATAAAATTTTCTGCGAATTAATTAAAAAACGAAAATACGGCAAAATATTTTACCGGCAAGGGAAAATATGCTTTTACCATTATCGGATTACCGCTATCACATGGCAAAAATGCAGGTTGTTCATAAATTCCCCTTATATTTTTTGCCGGGTGCCGGAATTATTCACAAAGGTTCTGTATTTTTGGACGATTTTTTACACTTGTGGATTTTTTATCAGCATTAAATAAAGTACAGCGTGAGGCGGTCGAACATATTGAAGGGCCGTCACTGATCATTGCCGGGGCGGGCTCGGGGAAGACCCGGGTGCTGACCTACCGGGTGGCTTATCTGCTGTCTAAGGGCATCCCGGCCTATACGGTACTGGCGCTGACGTTCACCAACAAGGCCGCCCGCGAGATGAAAGAACGGATCACCCGCCTGGTGGGGGAAGCGGCCGCCCGCTATGTATGGATGGGCACTTTCCACTCCATCTTTGCCCGCATCCTTCGCAACGAGGCACATCTGCTCGGCTATCCCTCTTCCTATACCATCTATGACACGGCCGACTCAAAAAACCTCATCAAGACCATCGTGAAAGAGATGAGACTGGACGAGAAGATCTACAAGCCTTCCGAAGTCTTCAGCCGCATCTCCTCGGCCAAGAACTCCCTCATCACGGCAGAGACCTACAGCAATATCCCTGAGCTGACACAGTATGACAAATACAAAAAAAGAGAACGCCTGGGCGAGATATTCAAGGTTTACTCACGCCGCTGCCGTAAAGCAGGTGCCATGGACTTCGACGACCTGCTGCTCAACACCAATATCCTGTTCCGCGACTTCCCGGATGTGCTGGAGAAGTACCGCAGACAGTTCCGCTACCTGCTGGTGGATGAATACCAGGACACCAACCTGGCCCAGTATATGATCCTGAAAAAGCTGTCGGAAGAACACAAGAATATCTCGGTGGTGGGGGATGATGCCCAGAGCATCTATGCTTTCCGGGGGGCCCGCATCGAAAATATTCTTAACTTCAGAAAAGATTATCCCGAAGCCAGGGTCTTTAAGCTGGAACAGAACTATCGCTCCACACGCAATATCGTGAATGCCGCCAACAGTTTGATCCGCCATAATGCGGAACAGATATCCAAAGAGGTTTTCTCTAAAAAAGATGCCGGCGAGAAGATCAAGGTTGTGGAAGCGGATACCGACAGGGACGAAGGCTTCCTGGTCGTCAACGAGATCTTTGACGAACATCTGGGCCTGCAGATGAAATACGACGATTTTGCCGTACTGTACCGCACCAACGCCCAGTCGAGGGTGTTTGAGGAAGCCCTGAGAAAACGCAACATCCCCTACCGGGTATATGGAAGCATTTCGTTTTACCAGCGCAAGGAGATCAAAGACGTGCTGGCCTATTTCAGGCTGGTGGTCAACCTGCGCGACGACGAAGCCCTGAAAAGAATCATCAACTACCCCGCCCGCGGCATCGGCAAGACCACCCTCGACAAGCTGGAAGCTGCCGCCAACCGCACGGGAAAGTCCTTGTGGGAGATCGTCTCGCAGCCCCGCGAACACGGTGTGAACATCCATGCCGGCACCGCAAAGAAACTGGAGGAGTTCGCAGCCATGATCCGTCGATTCTCCGGACAGCAGAATCAAAAAGATGCCTATGAACTGGCTCTCGACATCACCCGCGAAAGCGGTATTCTGAAAGACCTGCACAACGGGACGGCCCCCGAGGAGGTGAGTAAATACGAAAATGTACAGGAGCTGCTCAACGGCATCAGCGAGTTTATCGCCAACCCCGAACAGGAAGGCCGTTTTACGGGTCTGGACGAATATCTGCAGAATGTCACCCTCCTCACCGACCAGGATACCGACACGGAAGGACAGGACACGGTGAAGATCATGACCGTTCATGCAGCCAAAGGGCTGGAGTTCAGGCATGTTTTTATCGCCGGCATGGAAGAGAACCTCTTTCCCTCGCAGATGTCGGTCAACTCACAGCGTGAGCTGGAAGAAGAACGGCGGCTTTTTTATGTCGCCCTCACCCGCGCCAAGGAAAGGGTGACCATCACCTATGCCAAAACGCGCTATCGCTGGGGCGACATCTCCTTCTGCCGCCCCAGCCGCTTTCTCAACGAGATAGACCCCCAATATCTTGATTATCCCGCCATCACTCCCCTTTTCTCCTCCGCACGATCCCCGGAAATCAACGGGCATACGGATAACGGCTACGAAAAAAAATCTTTCAGGACCTCCCGGAACAGGCCTGCCGGGAAAAAAACACATATCGTATCCACCGGCAGGAAAACGGAACTGCCTTTTGTGCCGGACGACCCCAAACAGATACAGGCAGGCATGGAGGTGGAGCATGCCCGCTTCGGCAAAGGAAAAGTTTTGCAGGTGGAAGGGGCCTTCCCGGACACAAAAGCAACTGTTTTCTTCAAAGAGTTCGGACAAAAGCAATTATTGCTTAAATTTGCAAAACTAAAAATTGTTAAACCGGTTGTTTGACCCAACAGGATCCTGACCTGAATTTCCTGCCGGAAAATCAGGGATTGTTCATTTCAGGATCGGGAACTCACATCAATACCTTTTCATCGATGAAAACAAAATATGATTACAACACCACCCGGGGCCCTTTGAGGCTGCCCGAATACGGCCGGAATCTTCAGCGGATGGTCGATTATATGAAGACCATCGAAGACCGCGAAGAGAGAACACGCGCCGCCCGCACCCTGGTATCGGTCATGGCGGGGATGTATCCCCAGAACCGGGAGCTGGAAGACTTCGAACACAAGCTGTGGGATCACCTGGCCATTATGGCCGATTTCGAACTGGATGTGGACACACCCTACGATCTGCCCACGGAAGAAAAACTGGCCGAGAAACCCCGCCGGGTGCCGTATACTTCGCACAACATTCGTTTTAAGCATTACGGCTATCTGGTGGAGGAGCTTATTAAAGAGATCATCAGGATGGACGACGGCCCGGCCAAAGAGCAGGCCATCGAAGACCTGGCCAACCAGATGAAACGGCAGTACCTCATGTGGAACCGCCGCCAGGTATCCGACGAAGCCATCTTCAAGGACCTGGAAGAGCTCTCGGGAGGAGCTCTGAAAGTCAACAGGGACATCGTCCTGCGCAGTGACAAGGACCTGATCATCATTATTCCTTCCACATCCAAACATCAGAACAGGAAAAAAAGACGCAAAAAGAATAACTGACGGGATGGCCACATTCACGATCACAGGGGGGAAGAGGTTATCGGGAGAGATCACCCCGCAGGGAGCCAAGAATGAAGCCCTGCAGGTCCTCGCCGCCACCCTTCTCACCACCGACGAAGTGATCATCCACAATATCCCGCTCATACGGGATGTTTTGCGCCTGATCGACCTGCTGAAGATCCTCGGCGTGGAGGTACAGCCGGTGGGGAGCCACAGCTTTTCTTTCCGTGCCGCCGCGGTGGACCCCCGGCAGCTCAGGACCAGCAGATTCCGCGATATCGCCGGCGACCTGCGCGGGTCGGTGATGATCACCGGCCCCATGCTGGCACGCTTCGGCCGGGGATACATCCCCCGCCCCGGCGGTGACAAAATAGGACGTCGCAGGATAGACACCCACCTGAAAGGCTTCCGCAGCCTGGGGGCCTCCTTCGAATACAACACGGAAGAGAATGCTTTTGTCCTGGAAGCACGCCGTCTTACGGGCACCTACATGCTCCTTGACGAAGCTTCCGTCACCGGCACGGCCAACCTGATCATGACCGCCGTACTGGCCGAGGGGGAGACCACCCTTTTCAACGCCGCCTGCGAGCCATACATACAACAACTCTGTCATATGCTCATTGAGATGGGTGCCGACATCCGCGGCACAGGCTCCAACCTGCTGCACATCAGAGGGGTATCCTCCCTGCACGGCTGCACTCACACCATCCTGCCCGACATGATCGAGACGGGCAGCTTCATCGGCATGGCCGCCATGACGGGCTCGGCCCTGACCATACGCAACGTCTCCTTCGACAACCTGGGCATGATCCCCGCTGCCTTCCGCCGCCTGGGGATACAACTGGAACGCCGCGGCGACGATATCTTCGTGCCGGCACAGGAGCACTACACCATAGAAACCTTCCTCGACGGCTCGATCATGACCATCGCCGACGGCATCTGGCCGGCCCTCACCCCCGACCTGATCAGCGTTTTCCTGGTGGTCGCCACACAGGCCCGCGGCAGCGTGCTGATACACCAGAAGATGTTCGAGAGCCGCCTGTTCTTCGTGGATAAGCTCATAGACATGGGCGCTCAGATCATCCTGTGTGACCCCCACCGGGCCACAGTTATCGGCCTGGATAACAAAATAAAACTGCGCGGCACCACCATGACATCCCCCGACATACGTGCCGGCGTGGCCCTGCTGATCGCCGCCCTCTCGGCCGAAGGCACCAGTATCATCCACAATATAGAACAGATAGACAGAGGCTACGAAAACATTGATACGCGGCTGAATGCCCTCGGCGCCGGAATACAACGTACCGGATGATGACTTCACCCTCTCTCTTATCTGCGGAAAATGAATCTGTCAATTTGTCCGTTCGGGAGGATTGGCAGGTATTTTGCAGAAAGCTTCTGACAATTTTACCGGAACCAAAAACACAGCAGAGATGACCGAAAATAAAAAGAAAAAAGGAAAGGATATAAAAATGGAAGAAAAAGAAAAAAGGGAAGAACAGACCCAATCACGGGAACAGAAACCTCCCGTGGATAAGGAAGAACAAACGGAAGAAAAAAAACATACCAAAAAGAAACACACATCCTACAAAGCCAGATATGAAGAACTGCAGGACCGTTATCTGAGGTTGTCTGCCGAGTTTGACAACTACCGCAAAAGGACCTTGCGGGAGAAAGCCGACCTGACCAAATTCGCGTCGGAAAATGTTTTGCTCTCGCTGTTGCCGGTGATCGATGATTTCGACAGGGCCATGGACTCCCTGCCGGACGGAGAGGAATGTAAAAGCTATATTGAAGGCATCTCTCTGATATACAATAAAGTGAGGGATTTCCTCAAACAAAACGGCGTGGAGGAGATGGAGGCCCTGCATCAGCCCTTTGATGCCGACCTGCACGATGCGGTCACCAAAATCCCGGCACCGGAAGAGGAGATGAAAGGCAAAGTGGTGGATGTGTTGCAGAAAGGCTATTACCTCAAAGGCAAAGTGCTGCGGCATGCCAGGGTCGTAGTAGGAGAATAAACATAATCAACTGAGAAACGGATCCGTACCGTTGACCCTTTAACAACCTGAATTATGTCCAAAAGAGATTATTATGTAGTACTTGGTGTTTCGAAGACGGCCACACAGGAAGAGATAAAAAAAGCCTACCGCAAACAAGCGTTGAAATATCATCCGGATAAGAACCCCGGCGACCCCGGAGCGGAGGAGAAGTTCAAGGAGGCGGCCGAAGCATACGAGGTGCTGAGTGATCCGGACAAGAGGGCCCGGTATGACCGGTTCGGCCATGCCGGGGTAGGCTCGGCTTCCGGCTTCGGGGGAGGAGGTATGAACATTGAAGACATCTTCGAACATTTCGGGGATATCTTCGGTGATTTCGGCTTCGGGGGGTTCGGCGGCGGCCGTTCTTCCTCCCGCGGCTCCAGGGGCAGCAACATACGTATCAGGGTGAAGCTGACACTCGCCGAGATCGCCCACGGCGTGGAGAAAAAAGTAAAAGTGCACAAGGATGTCCCCTGCCGGGCCTGCGCCGGCACCGGCGCCAAAGGAGGCACCTCTTTCACCACCTGTCCCACCTGCCAGGGCCACGGCCAGGTGACACGTATCATGAACACCTTCCTGGGACGTATGCAGACCACCACCACCTGCCCCACCTGCCACGGCCGCGGCCGCACCATACAGGAAAAATGCCCCGTATGTCACGGCGAAGGAGTGGTGCATGGCGAAGAAACCATCAAGATAAACATCCCGGCAGGCGTGGAAGACGGCATGCAGCTCTCGCTCAACTCGCAGGGCAACGCCTCACGCCACGGAGGCCTCAAAGGCGACCTGATCGTGCTCATAGAAGAGGAAGAACATCCCGAGTTGATACGTGACGGCAAAAACCTGATCTATCCCCTCTACCTGAGCATCGCCCAGGCAGCCCTGGGGACACAGGTGGAAGTGCCCACCGTGGACGGCAAGATAAAAATCAAGGTGGACCCCGGCACACAGCCCGGCAAGATCCTCCGCATACGCGGCAAAGGACTGCCCGATATCCACGGCTACGGACGCGGCGACCTGCTCATATACGTCAACGTATGGATACCCAAGAACCTCAGCCGCGAAGAGAAAAGAATACTGGAGAAACTGGACGAGTCGGAAGAGTTCAAACCCAAACCACCCAAACATGACAAAGGCTTTTTCGAACGCGTCAGGAGCTTCTTTGAATAACTCTTCCAAATCTGTTGGATGTTCGTTGGAAAGAAATGATGAATTAGATATTATACGTTTATAACCCAACCGATATGATCTTATTTCAGGCGGAAAACATTGTCAAAAACTTCTCAAACCATCGGGCTCTGGACCATGTAACGATCCGCGTGCCCGAAAACAGCATCTACGGCCTGCTGGGGCCCAACGGAGCGGGCAAAACCACCCTTATCCGCATTATCAACCAGATCACCGCCCCCGACGAGGGGACCCTCACCTTCATGAACAGGCCCATGAAAAGGGATGATATCTACACCATCGGCTACCTGCCCGAAGAAAGAGGCCTGTATAAAAAAATGAAGGTGGGCGAACAGGCCCTCTACCTGGCACAACTGAAAGGACTGTCGCGGCAGGAGGCTATGAAAAAACTGAAACACTGGTTCGAGAAATTCGAGATCGGTTCGTGGTGGAACAAAAAGGTGGAAGAGCTCTCCAAAGGCATGCAACAGAAAGTGCAGTTCATCGTGACGGTCATCCACGAACCCAAACTGCTGATCTTCGACGAGCCCTTTACGGGCTTCGACCCCATCAATACGCAACAACTCAAGAAAGAAATCTTATCCCTGCGGAAGAAAGGAGCTACCATCATCTTCTCCACCCATGATATGGGCTCGGTGGAAGAACTGTGCGACCAGATCACCCTGATCAACGAATCCCGCACCCTGCTGGAAGGACCTATCGGGGAGATACGGGAAAAATATTCCCAGAACGAATATGAGCTGCGTTTTGAGGGGGATGTGAACCTGCTCACCGCCACCCTCAACTCCCGCTTCAGCATCCTGGAACATACCAAAGAGGAGAATGTCAGCATCCTGAGGATCAAACTCAACCCCAAAGGATCTCCCAACGACGCCTTACGCCTGTTGCTGGATGCAGGGAAAATACTCTCCTTCAATAAGATCACGCCGGGGATGAACGAGATCTTTATCCGTGTGGTCGGCGACGCCGAAAAACAAAAAGAAGAATCCGGAGGAAAAACAGCCTAAAAAACATAATCTTATGAACAAGACAGGACTGATCATCAAAAGGGAGTATCTGACCCGTGTCAGGAAAAAATCCTTCATCATACTCACCCTGCTGACACCCGTATTCATGGCGGCCATGTTCGTGATACCCGTGCTGATCATGTCTTCCAAAGGTCAGGAAGTGAAAAGGATCGCCGTGGTGGAACAGGAGGGACATTTTTTCAAAGGAAAGATCCATTCCACCAAATTCCTCAAATTCGACTATCTGGAAAACGTGAAGCTGGATTCATTGAAGAGACACTTCGACGAGCTGGGTTATTATGCCATCCTCAGCATCTCGCCCAAGGTGAGCTATATCCCGTCGGCCGTACAGCTTATCTCGCACAAACAACCTTCGCTGGAGGTAGTCACCTATATCTCCGAATCGCTGAAGAAAGAGATCGAGCGGCAGAAATTGCTGGCATACAATATTAAGGACCTGGACAAGATCCTCAAATCGGTGGAGACCGATGTGCGGCTGCAGACCATCGTCATCAACGCCTCGGGAGAGGAGAAAGAGACCAGCACCGGCATCGCCATGGGGCTGGCATATATTTCCGGACTGCTGATATACATGCTGACATTCATGTTCGGGGCCATGGTGATGCGGGGTGTCATAGAAGAAAAAACCAACCGCATCGTGGAGGTGCTCATCTCGTCGGTCAAGCCTTTCCAGCTTATGATGGGCAAGATCATCGGCATCGCCCTGGTGGGTCTCACACAGTTCATGCTGTGGATCGTTCTGACACTCACGCTGGTGACCGCCACCACGGGGATTGTCCTGCACAAGGGTAAAACCGGGGCTCTGCCGGAGGCGTCCTCCGTTTTGTTTTCTTCACCGGGTGCCGGTCAGATGACACAGGCTGTCCGCGACAAGACAAAGGTTGTTGACGGGGATGAGCTGTCACAGGCCGAACGTATGTTTAACGCCCTGAAAGCGGTCAACTGGGGCCTGATCGTCGGGGCATTCATCCTCTTCTTCCTCGGGGGGTACCTGCTCTATGCCTCCCTCTTTGCGGCGGTGGGCGCCGCCGTGGACAGTGAAACGGATACCCAGCAGTTCATGCTGCCCATCACCATCCCCCTGATCCTGGCCCTCTTTATCGCTATGGGCACTTTCCAGAACCCGGAGAGCCCGCTGGCCCTCTGGGGGTCACTGATACCCTTCACCTCTCCCGTGGTGATGATGGCACGACTGCCCTACGGCGTGCCGGTATGGCAACTGGCCCTCTCCCTCGTCCTGCTGTTTATCACTTTTATCGGCACCGCCTGGATGGCTGCCAAGATATACCGTACGGGCATCCTCATGTATGGCAAGAAACCCTCCTGGAAAGAGATGTGGAAATGGATCAGGTATAAAAACTACTGATAACAGAGGGGAGAAAAAAATATGGCACAGGAGCGCATCGCCGTCATTGATATGGGAACCAACACCTTCAACCTCCTGATCGCTGAGACGGCCGGCCGGGAGATGAAGGAAATCTATTTTGAGAAGATACCGGTCAAGCTGGGAAAAGGAGGTATCCGGGAAGGGATCATCACCCCGCAGGCCCGGCTCAGAGCGGTGGAAGCCATGATCCGTTACCGGGAGATCGCCGGCCGCTACGGGGTGCAGGAGATCCTGGCCTTCGGCACCTCGGCCCTGCGCACAGCCCGTAACAGCAGTGAGCTGCTCGAAGCCATCCGGGAAACCGCCGGCATAAAGGCAGAGATCATCTCGGGGGATGAAGAAGCGCTGCTGATCTACAACGGCGTGATCCGCACCCTCCGGCCGGCAGGCACTTTCCTGATCATGGACGTCGGCGGCGGCAGCGTGGAATTTATCCTGGCATCCCAACACAAAGGGATCCTCTGGAAGAACAGCTATCCGCTGGGCATCGCCCGCCTGCTGGAGCAGTTCGACCTGTCCGATCCGGTGACGCCGGAGAACATACAAGCCCTGGAAGATCATTTTGACCGGCATCTGCAGGAGCTGTGGGAGGAGGTGACACAACACCGGCCGGCCACGCTCGCCGGCGCCGCCGGCACCTTCGACACCCTGCGGGCCCTGGCCGCCGGCAAAGGATGGCTTGAAGACAACGGCCGGAGCTGGCAGGAGATACCCCCGGAGGTGTACCGTAAAGTGCACAACATGCTCCTCCTCTCCGACGCCACACAAAGAAAACAGATGATAGGGATGGAACCGTTTCGTGTGGAGATGATTGTGCCGGCATCAATTTTTGTTAATTTTGTACTGGAGAAAACAGGCATAGACACCCTGGTGCAATCTTATTACTCGCTGAAAGAGGGGGTCGTGTTCCGCCTGATGGAGACACGGCAAAGTCACAAAAAACAATAAAGCAATGGCTTCGATCCTGGTTATTGACGATGAGAAAAGCATCCGCAACACCCTGAAAGATGTGCTGGAATATGAAAAATACACCGTAGATGTTGCGGAAGACGGATTTAGCGGGCTGGATCTGTTCAAAGAGAACATGTATGATGTGGTGCTGCTGGACATCAAAATGCCGAAGATGGACGGGATCGAGGTGCTGGAAAAGATCATGGAAAACCCCGGCGACACGCAGGTGATCATGATCTCCGGCCATGGCAACATAGACACGGCTGTGGAGGCGATCAAAAAAGGGGCATTCGACTTTATCGAGAAACCGCCCGACATGAACCGCCTGCTGATCACCATCCGCAACGCTCTCGACAAGTCGAGCCTGATCACCGAGACCCGGGTGCTGAAGAAAAAGATCAGCAAAAAATACGAGATCGTAGGCGAGTCGCCCGCCATTAAAAAAGTCAAAGAGCTCATCGACCGGGTGGCACCCACCGAAGCGCGGGTGCTGATCACCGGCGCCAACGGCACCGGCAAAGAGCTGGTGGCACACCAGCTGCACGAGAAAAGCCACCGCAGCGGCGGTCCTTTCGTGGAGGTCAACTGCGCCGCCATACCCTCCGAGCTGATCGAGAGCGAGCTGTTCGGCCATGAAAAAGGCTCTTTTACCTCCGCCTACAAACAACGGAAAGGAAAATTCGAACAGGCCCAGGGGGGCACTCTTTTCCTCGACGAGATCGGAGATATGAGCCTGCCGGCACAGGCCAAGGTACTGCGCGCCCTCCAGGAAAACAAGATCACCCGCGTGGGCAGCGACAAGGACATCCCTGTGGACGTGCGCGTCATCGCCGCCACCAACAAAGACCTGATGGAAGAGATCAGCAAAAACAGGTTCCGCGAAGACCTCTACCACCGCCTCAGCGTCATCATCATCCATGTGCCGGCACTGAATGAGAGACTCGAAGATATCCCCCTGCTGGCAGATCATTTCTCCGAACTAATATGCGGTGAATACGGCATGCCTGTGAAAAAGTTCAACAAAGAGGCCCTGGAAGAGCTGAAAAAGATCCAATGGACCGGCAATGTGCGGGAGTTCCGCAACGTCATCGAACGCCTCATCATCCTCTGCGGCAACACCATCACCGGCGAGGATGTCAAAGCCTACGCGCATCCCATATTTAAGTAAAAAGTACAAAGTACAAAGGCTAAAGGCTAAAGGCAATTTGCCTTATTACTTTTGTCTTATCAACACTTCCACCGCTTTCTCCAGTTGCTGGTCGCGGCCGCGGGTTACCACGGCGGGGTCCTGTGCCACTTTGTAGTCGGGCTCAAGTTGTTGTCCTTCGAGATAGTGTCCCTGCAGGTCTTTCACTCCCACCTGGGGGATGCCGAAATACAGGGTAGGATCCTGGAGAATCTCCCACCATACGGCCGTCATGGTGCCGGGCACCGGCATCCCCACGATCTTTCCTATTTTCAGGGCCCGGTAAGTATAGGGAAAGCCGTGGGCGTCGGAGTAGTTGCTTTCGCTCACCACCACCACCGAGGGTTTGTACCACTTGTTCAGAGGTTCCGAACCGAAATACTGTCCCCGCGGGTAGAAATCCACATACCTCTTTCCCGACAGCAGCGTGGCCAGATCGTCATGCAGCCAGCCGCCGCCGTTAAAACGGGTGTCCACGATGATGGCATCTTTGTGGTAGTTTCGCCCCAGGATGTCTGAGTAGGCCGTCCGGAAGCTGGGCGAGTTCATCCCCCGGACATGTACATATCCCACCCGGCCGTGCGAAAGGCTGTCCACCTCGGCCCTGCGACGTTTCACCCAGCGCTGGTACAGCAGCTCGTTCTGCGCCCCGTTGCTGACGGGCTTGACCGTCTCTTCCCAACGTTTTTTTCCGGCAGGGTCATACAACGACAACAACGTCACCTTGCCCGCTTTGTGGTTCATCGCCCGGAACAGCGCAGAGAGGTCATTCACCGGCCTGCCGTCGATCTTCTCGATGATCACACCGGCATGTATCTTCGTGCCGTCATGCTCCAGCGGTCCTTTTTCGATGATCTCCGCGATCTTCAGTCCGGGGCCTTTGTACTTGTCATCATAAAAGACCCCCAGGCGGGCGGTCTGGTCACCTTTCGGATCACGATAGCGATAGCCGGCGCCGGTATGGGAGCCGTTCAGCTCGCCCAGCATCTCACTGAGCATCTCGGCATAATCGAAGTTATTGTTGATATATGGCAGGAAACGCTCGTAATTTTTCCGGTAATAGTTCCAGTCGAGCCCATGGAGCGTGGGGTCGTAGAATTTCTCCAGCACCTGCCGCCATACATGGTCGAACATATACCTGCGTTCGGCGGCCCGGTCAAGGGTCATCTCCGCCTTGTACTGCACACTCTTGCGTTTCATCCCGGCCAGGGTGATCTTCGTGATCCGGCCGCCGGCAAAGACATAGAGGTTCTTGAAAGCACTGTCGGCATGCAGCGTGCCTCCGCTCCCCTGCAGCTTGACCACCAGCTTCGTCTCTTTCTCACGGATCTTGTGCACCCACAGATCATAACCCTTTTCAAAGCTGGAGAGATAATACAGGGCATCCCCGTCGGGCGAGAGTAGGGCGTCGGCAAGACTGGAAGAGTTGATGGTCAGACGCATCATACGGTCCCGGATATTGTTCAGATCGATCTCTGCCGGCTCCGTCTCTTTTTTCTTTTTCTTTTTTGCCTTCTGTTTCTCCTTTTTCTCTTTCTCTTTCCAAAGTTCATACTCTTCTTTGGTCATCCGGAAACGGTCCCAGGTTTTTTTATTGAAAAACATGGCATACACATCGTTCTGGGCGCCCCAGCTGCCGTGGCTGCGCAGGCCGTTGCGGTCGGAAAACCAGATCATCGCATTGCCTTTCAGCACCCACTTGGGCCGTGAGTCGTTATACCCGCTGAGGGTCAGGTCCTTCACCTCTCCGGTGCCGTCGGCTTTCACCAGCCCCACATCGTCCGAGAAAATCTTGTTGGGGGAGAAGTCCACCAGGAACCATTTTCCGTCGGGTGACCAGCGGTACCACTGGTCTCCGTCCGAATAGGAGTAATTGTATTTCCCTTCCAGGACGGTATGTGATCTGCCGGTTTTCAGGTCCAGCACCCGGAGGGTGGTACGGTTCTCCAGGTAAGCGATCTGTTTTCCGTCGGGCGAATACGCCGGCTGGAAAGTCTCCTGGTCCGTCACCAGCACCGGTTTCTCTTGCAGCACGGTAGCCATGGAAAAATATTTCTCGTCCCCGCGGACTATGGACGTAGCATAGAGATTCCAAGAATTGTTGCGCTCGGAAGCATACAGGAGGGTGCGGCCGTCGGGACTGAAACTGACGGAACGCTCCTGCTCGGGCGTATGGGTGATGCGCTTGGTGGTGGCATAGTCCACCGCCGTGACAAACACCTCCCCCCGGACGATGAAAGCGATCTCGCGGCCGTTGGGCGAGAGCGCCATCTCCGAAGCACCCGAGGTAAGCTGCATATACTCCGGCTCCTCGTCGTTCAGGTCTATCTGTAACATCACATCCACCTTGCGGGGGTCCTGCCCCGGCCGCTGCGTGTAAATCTCGCCGTTGTAGCCGTAACAGAGCAGGCCGTTACCGGCAACCGTCAGAAAACGCACCGGGTTCTTTTCAAAGCGGGATATCTGCGTCACCTGTTCCGGATGGTCCGGATCCATCCGCACCACATTGAACGACCCGTACTGCTCGCTCAGGTAATAGATGCTTCTGCCGTCCGGCGCAAACACCGGATCACGGTCTTCTCCTTCAAAAGAGGTAAGTTTCGTAAAGGTGCCTGCAGCGACATCATAAAGCCACAGATCCCGTGTCACGGAAGAGCGGTGGTGCTTACGCCAGATGTTCTCGTACCCTTTGCGGTCCATATACACCAGCCGTCGGCCTGACTTGTCGTATTTGGCCTCCTCGGCCGGGACATCCAGCACCTGGCGGAAAGGCCCTCCCTCCACCGGCACGGCATACAGCTCCGACAACAATCCGGCGGGGAACTGCACATTCTCCAGTTTGTCATAAATGGTGGCGGAGAAAAGCACCTCTTTACCGTCAGGTGTGAAGGAGTTGGGCGTCTCGTTGCCGGAAAAGAACGTCAGTCTTTTGGCCGGACCACCCTCTGCCGGGATGACATAGATATCGAAATTGCCGAAACGGTTGGAGGCAAAAGCGATCCGTTTGCCGTCGGGCGACCACACGGGCTTGTAGTCATAGGCCTTATGTACCGTCAGGGGCACGGCCGTACCTCCGCCGGCAGGCACGCGGAAGAGATCGCCCTTATAGGAAAAAACAATGGTTTTGCCGTCGGGTGAGATGGCCGGATAACGCATCCACAGGGGCTGCGTCTGACCAAAAGAAAAAACGGCCGGAACGGCCACCAACAAAAAGAGAAGGAAAACACGTCGCATGATCATACATTTTTTGAATGGGTGAAAATAATATTTCTGCCACAGGAAAACAAATCAAACCCGGCCATCATTCATAAAATTGATCTTCACGCCATTGTTGGGGATTATCCCTGATATATGCCGAAATACGTTTATATTCTCCGTGATCCCGGATAATATGGTCATGAAATGATCGTTGCCAGGAAAAATCCGGATTGCCTGACATATGGATTTTTTTGGACACGGTGGTTTTGTAGGCCCCCATTAATTCGGACAATGATTTTATTTTATACCGCTGTAGGGACAGGTCGCGACCTGTCCCTACGGCGTCGCGACCTGTCCCTGCCGGAACAACGGAACGATTAATTTCTATAATTCCATGAATATGATTCGGCATAACCACAAATGAATGCAATATCACATACGGATATTGTTGTTTCAACCAATACCATTGTTGTTTTGCAATTTGTCCATAATCATTCAATATCATCTTTCCGTTTTTTACGAACCCGAATGCATGAATTCTGTCATGAACACAGGATGTCACAAAATAGAGGGCATCCCTGCTGTAATCATAACCTGCCATCCTGTTTCTTTTTCGCTCCCTCATTGTTTGATAAAAATAAAAAATTATTCCGGTAATTCTTTCAGACCCATTCCCCCCGAAATAAAAATTGAAACACATATAAAGGGATACTACCTTTTCCTCAAAAATATATACTTTTGAATTTATTACACTTGTACACTTTTCAACTAAAATAAACAGATGAAGGAATTAAAATTGATTCTTGCAAGCATCTTGCTGATAACCACTTCTTTATCTGGCAAGACAGATAAAACAAATTTAGCAGATACTCAGCAAAAATTACAACAGTACAATGTAAGATGGGATACCCCGGGCAAAGACTACAATGGCTCCATGCCCATCGGGAATGGAAATATCGGCTTAAATGTCTGGGTGGAAGAAAACGGAGATATCTGTTTTTACATTGGAAAAACAGACTCCTGGGGTGATAACGGACGTTTGCTGAAAGTGGGAAAAGTGAGGGTGAAATGCGAACCGGCCATAGTTATTTCCGGGACAACCTTTTCTCAGGAACTGGACTTACTGACAGGAACCATAAAAATCAGTGCCACCGGGAAAGTGAACGGAAAACAAGCCAACCTGAATTTCAATTTATGGGTTGATGCCAACAATCCGGTAATTTATTTAACTTATGATTGCCCGGTTCCGGTATCATTAACTGCCCATATTGAACTGTGGCGTACCGAACCGTATTCATTGCCAAAACTTGAAGTGAGTGATTTACTGGAGGATCGTTCCAAACCGGGCAGTTTGCACCGGCCCGTGATCGTTGAGCCGGACCATTTAATAAAGGAATCCAAAAATTACATCGGCTGGTATCACTACAATGACAAATCAGTGGGATTTGATTTAACCAACAAATTACAGGGCTTAACCGAATTTTATAAAAACGACCCCATTTTGCATCGCACGTTTGGGGCAATCATTACCGGCTCAGAGGTCAAAAAGATTAACAACAGCACGCTGCAAACCGGACCTTCCAAAAAAGGGAGAATGAATATTTTTGTTTTAACACGACAGCCTGCTCAGCCTGACGAATGGCTGAGAGACATAAACGGACTTGCCGGAAACATTGAAAAGATTCCTTTTGAAAAGAGAAAATCAGAACATGAAAAGTGGTGGTCAGACTTTTGGAACAGGAGCTGGATATACGCTACTTCCAATACAAGCCCGAAGGATAACGACGCATTTGTTGTTACGCGGGCATATATGCTTCAACGTTTTATTGATGCGTGTGCAGGTCGTGGGAACTATCCGATAAAATTTAACGGTTCAATCTTTACTGTTCCGACTGAAGGCACTCCCGGTGGGGCCGACTATCGCCGCTGGGGACCCGGTTATTGGTGGCAAAATACAAGGTTGCCGTATCTTAGCATGTGTGCCTCCGGAGATTACGATCTGATGCAACCCTTTTTTAAGATGTATGCCGGTGAAATTTACCCGTTGTGCAAAAAACGCACAAAAAAATATTTCGGGTTCGAAGGGGCCTACTTCCCCGAGTGTATGTATTTCTGGGGCTCTGTATTTACATCTACTTATGGCTGGACACCTTACAAAGAGCGGGAAGACCCATTGCAGGAAAGCCGCTGGCACAAATGGGAATGGGTTTCCGGGCTTGAGTTGGTTTATATGATGCTGGACTATTATGATTACACCCTCGATACGAAATTCCTTCAGGAGAAAGTTTTACCGGTAGCAAATGATGTATTGCACTTCTTTAATAATTATTACAAAACCAACAACGCCGGACAATTGATAATGCATCCTGCCCAGGCCCTGGAGACCTGGTGGGACTGTACAAACCCAATGCCCGAACTGGCAGGGTTATACAGCATCACGAAAAGGCTTGCCGCATTACCGGACAATCTTACCGGTGAATCAGACAGGAAATTCTGGAGCGAACTAAGCGCAAAGCTGCCTGAACTGCCTTTACGGGAAACCCCGTCAGGAATTGCTTTAGCCCCGGCTGAACGTTTTAAGGACAAGCAGAATGTTGAAAATCCGGAATTGTATGCAGTATTCCCGTTTCGATTGTTTGGCATTGGTAATCCGAATATCGAATGGGGGAAGAATGCATTGAAATATCGTTGGGACAAAGGGCATTTTGGCTGGCGGCAGGATGATATTTTTATGGCTTACCTGGGATTGACGGAACAGGCAAAATCCGGATTGGTTGAGCGGGCAAAAAATTATGATAAAACAAAACGTTTCCCGGCTTTCTGGGGCCCCAATTACGACTGGACACCCGATCAGGATCATGGAGGAATTTTAATGAAGGCCTTTCAGTCAATGTTATTACAAACAGACCCTTATTCCAAAAAGATTTACCTGACACCGGCCTGGCCAAAAGACTGGAATGTGGATTTTAAACTTCATGCACCTTATAATACAATTATTGAAGGTTCGGTAAAAAACGGGAAAATAGAAAGATTGAAAGTAACACCCGAATCGAGAAGGAAAGACATCATTATCAAAAGCTATTAATAGCTAAAACCAATTAATTATGAAGGAACTAAAACTAATCCTGCTTGTTGGGATTTTCCTGTTTGGCAAAACGGCCGTTTCCCAGAACCTGCCCAAACCCTCGCCAGCCCAGTACAAATGGCACGAGCAGGAACGCATCATGTTTGTATGCCTGGACCCTTGTACCTGGCAGGGACGTGAGTACGACAATCATTCCACCCCATTGGAACGGATCAATCCTGAAAAGCTGAACACCGATCAGTGGTGTGAGGTGGCTCAGTCGTGGGGGGCTAAAGAAATATTGTTTGTGGCCAAACATACCGGCGGTTTCTGCTGGTGGCAAACCGAAACAACCGACTACGGGATAAGAAATACGCCCTACAAAAACGGAAAAGGCGATGTATTGAAAGAGTTGTCGGAATCGTGTAAAAAGTACGGTCTGAATCTCGGCATTTATGTCTATCCCGG
>CAZYPI010000025.1:0-21334 GCA_964649335.1 uncultured Rikenellaceae bacterium
GGATATGATAAAACTGACCCACCGGAAGATTGGATACAAAACGCCATGTCTTGCCCCGGTCGTAAGTAATGGCCATGCCGCCGTCGTTGCCTTCGATCATATAATCCGGATTGTCCGGACTGATCCACCAGGCATGATGGTCGGGATGAATATTCCAGCGTATCAGCGGCTGAAACGTCTTGCCACCGTCTTCGCTGACATTCACACGGGAGAAAAGGGTATAAACGCGATTCTCATTTTGAGGATCCACATATATATCGGCATAATAAAAAGGACGATCTCCAATGTTTTTGGTGCCTCTCAGGTGCCAGGTTTTGCCGCCGTCTTCGGAGCGGTACAGACCGTTTTTCTTCGATTCGATAAAAGCATAAACATAGTCGGGGTTGCCGCGGGCAATGGCCAGGCCGATACGTCCCAGCTCTCCTTCGGGCAGGCCATCGTCGGAGGTCAGTTTTTTCCAGTTGTCGCCGCCGTCGAGGGTGACATACAGTCCCGAGCCGGGGCCTCCCGATTTGAAGAACCAGGGCCAGCGCCGGTGTTGCCACATGGCCACGAATATCTTTTGCGGGTTGACCGGGTCCATGACCATATCCGCTACACCGGTCTGCTCGTTCACATACAGGATCTTCTCCCACGTCTTGCCCCCGTCTTCCGTCCTGTACAAGCCCCGTTCTTTCTGGGGCCCCCAGGGGGAACCGATGACCCCGACATACACCACATCGCTGTTTTCGGGGCTTACGATAATGCGGTAGATGTTTCTGGTTTTCTCCAGGCCCATCAGTTGCCAGGTATCTCCCCCGTCCGGCGAACGATACAGGCCATAGCCCGAATTGAGTGAATTCCTCGGGTTGCCCTCGCCGGTGCCCACCCAGATCACATCGGGGTTCTTCTGGTCGATGGCAATGGCTCCGATGGACAGTACCTGCTCTTTGTCAAAAACAGGCGTCCATTTTACGCCTCCGTCTTTGGAGCGCCACAACCCGCCCGAGGCAGACCCTGCAAAAATAATTTTGGGATCATGCAGGTTCACATCAATGGCCGTCACACGGCCACTCATACCGGCAGGGCCGATACTGCGGGGTTTGAGATCTTTCAGTCTGCTCATGTCCAGTTGCTGGGCATTCATCGCGGCAGACAGCATCAATGCTGCTGCCGTAAAAACAAAAAACAATGATTTTTTCATGTCATAAAGGGTTTTGGTATAATCGGAAAGTTAAATTGCAGTAAACAGATAAAAGATTAATAATATATGACAAGAGAGAACACTATTTTATTCCCCGGAAGACACCTTTTTTCACTGATCCCCTGGGTACAGAATACTAATCAATATTTTTCACGAAGCACCTGCGACGTTTATGCTGAATATTTTCATAATTTTTCCAGTTGCCGATGGCGGCATGATTGTCTTCAAAGATTCCGGTAGTTTCAATTGTCACAAGCCCTTTTTTCAACATCTCGGCCTGCAGTTCGGCATAGAGGATCACGGCCACACCTTTAGCCTGGTACTCATGTAATACGCCAGTCAGCAGTGTTTCAATCACCCGGGGATGTTTCATGGCTTTGAGAAGATGCAAAAAGCCAAAGGGGAATAATTTCCCTTTTGCCTTTTGCATGGCTTCCGACAACGAGGGCATAGCGATCACAAAAGCAATGATCTCCTCACCGTCTTTCACCACGATAACATATCTGGGATCCAATACATTGAAGTATTTTTTTGTATAATAATCCACCATCTTATCATCAAAACGGGTTACGTAGGGCAAATCCTGAAAAGCATCATTCAGGACGCCGAAAATCAGTTTACTGTATGACAACATTTCTTTTTTGTCGCGGAACCTCACCACCTCATAGCCATAACGCTTTTTTATCAGCTCTGCCCCCCGTGCTGCTTTTTTAACAGGCCGGTCGGTAAGGGTCAGCCGGAACTCAATCCAGTCTCTTTCTTTCTCAAATCCCATTTTTTCAAAATGGTCCTTGTAATAAGCATGGTGATAAACGGAACCCACCGACTGTAAATAGTCAAAACCTTCTACCAACAGCCCTTGTGTGTCGAGATTGGTGAATCCCAACGGACCGTGAACGGTTTTCATACCTTTTTCTTTCAGCCAGGAGATTGCCTTCTCCATCAATGCCGAACTGACATCAAAATCATCTATGAATTCAAACCGGTTGATCCGTCCCAGCTTCTTTCCCACCTTTTCGTTATAGGAGTGATTGATCACGGCTCCTATTCTCCCCACACATTCTTCGTTTTTATAGGCCAGAAAGAATTTCGCATCACAGAAATCATAGGCCGGATTTTTTTCGGGATCTAAAGATTTACGCTCATCTTTGATCATGGGAGGCACCCAGTATTTATTACCTTCGTAAATATCAAACTGAACTTTAACGAATTGTCCGATATCCTTTTTTGTTTTGACTTCTTTGATCTCTACAGCCATCAGGTATGTGATTTGTGAAAATATTAACGGAGTCAAATATACGATTTATATTTTCCCAGGATAAAAATTGCGGGTCTTTTATGCAGATTGGGAGGAGAGGTTTTCCAGACCTTTACCGGGAGCGTACGGATCAATTCTTTTTCCATGGTAATATCAACCGCTATACAGAGCAGGGTATCGCCGTGACAGTTTTGCAGCAGATCCTGCAGGAGATGGTTGTTACGGTAAGGGGTTTCCATAAAGATTTGGCTGGCCCCCGTGTTTCGGGCCTGGCGATCCAGCTCTTTTATTTTACGTATTCTTTGTGATCTTTCTTTGGGCAGATACCCGTAAAACACGAACTGCTGTCCGTTGAGGCCGGAAGCCATCAGTGCCAGAAAAACGGAGGAAGGGCCGGTGAGCGGCACGACCCTGACCCCATGCCTGTGACAGAGCTGCACCAGGGTGCTTCCCGGGTCAGCCACCCCCGGCAGTCCCGCCTCGGAGATCATGCCGGCCTCCCCTCTTTCCTGCAACAGACGGAACAATTCCTCTGTCTCCTGTGCCGAAGTATGTTCGCTGAGCTCATAAAACACAAGGGAAGAGATATCCCCCCTGTAGCCGGTGCTCTTGATAAAACGGCGCGCAGTCCTGATATTCTCTGCAAAGAAAAGATCCAGTCTGTGCAGCACGGACACCACCGCCGGAGGCAGGAAAACATTCACATCCTCCGCTCCCAGACTGCTGGGGATAAGATACAATACCGGGATCATGGGATAAAAATAGGAATAATAAATGGAATATTGGAATATTGGAATGGTGGAATCGCTTTATCGCTTTATCGCTTTATCGCATCATCGTATATTTTTCTACCTTTGCATGCATAGTCACATTACCGATGGTCAGAATCACATTTTTAGGGACGGGAACATCGCAGGGCGTGCCGGTCATTGCCTGTCCCTGTCCGGTTTGTCACTCGGATGATCCCCGCGACAAACGGCTGCGTTCGTCCCTGCTGATCGAAACCGAAACGGCCCATGTAGTCATTGATTCCGGTCCCGACTTCCGGCAACAGATGCTCCGTGAGGAGGTGCTGCACCTGGATGCCATTCTCTTCACCCACGAGCACAAAGATCATATTGCCGGCATGGACGACATACGGGCCTATAACTTCATCCAGAAAAAACCGATGGACATCTATGCCGAGCCGAGGGTGCAACATGCCCTGAAAAGGGAGTTTTCCTATGTCTTTGCCGAATATAAATACCCGGGGATCCCGCAGGTGATCCTTCACAACATTGAGAACAACCGGAACTTTCAGATCAACGGGTTAACCTTCACCCCCATCCGTGTCTATCATTACCGGTTGCCTATTTTCGGTTTCCGGTTCGGGAACGTCACCTATATCACCGATGCCAAGCAAATTCCCCCGGCAGAAATAGAGAAGATACAGGGTACGCGTGTCCTCGTGCTCAATGCCCTGCGTAAGAAACGCCATTTCACCCACTTCACCCTCGAAGAGGCCCTGGAGATCGTTCGTATCATCCGGCCCGAGAGAGCTTATCTCACTCATATATCCCATCAGATGGGTTTCCACCGGGAGGTGCAGGCCGATCTCCCGGAAAATGTCTTCCTGGCCTACGACGGTCTTTCCTTAACGATCTAAACTCCACATTGATGGATATGTCCAGGAAAAGAGCTCCCCGGAATCGTACCCTCACCCTCACAGACGAGGAAAGGAGAAAATACCGCCGGCGGTTGTTAAGGCCCGGAAAAATCCGGCCGGAGAAAGCGGAAAGCCTTATCAACAAAACCGTGGTGGGGGATCTTATGGATGTACTGAACCTGTTGCCCAAAGCCTTTGCCGACCTGATCATCATAGACCCGCCCTACAACCTGGACAAAGACTTCCACGGCATAAAATTCAGGTCTTCCTCTCATGAAGATTATATACGATATCTCAGGATGTGGTTCCCCTGGGTCGTTTCGCTGCTGAAACCCCGGGGATCACTGTACCTGTGCGGCGACTGGAGGAGTACGGCAGCTCTGCAGACCGTCATGTCTGAATATCTGACCATCCTGAACCGGATCACCTGGCAGCGGGAAAAAGGCCGTGGCTCAAAGAAAAACTGGAAAAACAGCATGGAAGATATTTGGTTCGGAGTGATAGATCCGGACAATTACTATTTTAACGTAGAGGCCGTAAAGATAAAAAGAAGGGTGCTGGCCCCCTACCGGAAAGACGGGCGGCCCAAAGACTGGCAGGAGACGGACGAAGGCAACTTCCGGCTTACCCATCCCTCCAATTTCTGGGATGATATCACCGTGCCCTACTGGTCGATGCCCGAGAATACCGACCATCCCACGCAGAAACCCGAAAAACTGATCGCCAAGCTGATCCTGGCCAGCTGCCCGGAAGAGGGAGTGGTATTCGATCCTTTTCTGGGATCAGGCACCACCTCGGTAGTGGCTAAAAAGCTGGGCAGGAAATATCTGGGCATCGAGATCAATGAAGAATATGCTCTGTGGACCGAAAAAAGACTGGCACTGGCAGAAAAAGACAACACCATCCAGGGCTACCATGACGGGATCTTCTGGGAAAGAAATACTTCACCTCCCCGGAAAAAGAAAAGCATATAGAAAATAATCATCCGGTAATTAACCGAACAGTCTGGTTATCATTCGTGAACATTCGTGTCATCCGTGGATAATAAACACGTAGCTTCTTGTTTTTACCCCGTATATTGTCTCACAATCTCCGCCAGTTGAGCGGCCGGGATCACCCCCGCCTGACTGAACAACACCTCGCCGTTTTTAAAGATCATCAGCGTCGGCACACTGCGGATCATATATCTCTGTGCCACCGCCGGGTTTTTATCCACGTCAATCTTGATCACCCGTATTTTGTCCCCGAAATGGTCTTTTACCTCTTTCAGGATCGGCGGCATCATCCGGCAGGGAGCACACCATTCGGCCGAGAAATCGACCAGCACCGGAATATCACTGTTTATAATATCGTTGAATGAACTCATATTTTCAGTTTATCTGCTGCCGGAAAAACAAGAAACATACCAGCCGGAAAAGTATGACAAAAATGCAGGATATTATTAAAACAATGAACCCGGCTGCGTAGCCGGGTTCATCTATCCAAAGGTTTAGGTTAATAAACCGGGGATTAGTCTTCCAGAGTAGTAGTATCGCCCGGGTCCTGGCCGAGAGCCTGGGCTTTCAGCACGCGTCGCATGATCTTGCCGCTGCGTGTCTTGGGCAGGCTGTCCACAAAAACGATCTCCTGCGGGCGGGCAATGGGGCCGATCTCATCGACCACATGCTGCATGAGTTCTTCTTTCAACTCTTTCGAAGGGGTCTCTTTCTGCTTGAGGATCACAAAAGCATGAATGGCATTGCCCCTGAGCTCATCGGGCAGGCCGATGGCTGCCGCTTCGGTCACGGCCGGATGGCTCACCAGTGCACTTTCGATCTCAGCCGACCCCAGGCGGTAACCGCTCACCTTGAGAACATCATCCATGCGGCCGATGATCCAGAAATAGCCGTCTTCATCCACCCGTGCCGAGTCGCCGGCCAGGTACCAGCCTTGTTTCTCATAAGCTTTCCAGTATTTTTCAACATATCGATCCGGATCGTTGAGTATGGTTCGGGCCATTCCTGGCCAGGGATTCTTGATTACCAGCGTACCTTCCTCACCGGGTTTCATCTCATTCCCTTTCTCGTCCACCACCGCCACTTCATTGCCGAAGAACGGTTTGGTGGCTGATCCCGGCTTTAGAGGCGTAACCGGCAGAGGGGTGATCATGAATCCGCCCGTCTCGGTCTGCCACCAGGTGTCCATGATCGGACAGCGGCTTTTCCCCACCACCTCATAATACCAGCGCCAGGCCTCCGGGTTGATCGGCTCGCCCACCGACCCCAGCAGACGCAGAGTGTCAAGGTTGTGTTTTTCCACCCAGGAAGCTCCGAACCGCATCAGCCCGCGGATGGCGGTCGGAGAAGTATACAGGATGTTGATCCCGTATTTCTCGATCATCGACCACCAGCGGTTGGGATAAGGATGGTTGGGCGCTCCTTCGTAACTCATGATGGTAGCCCCCATGATTAGCGGTGCATAAACAATATAGCTATGGCCGGTGATCCACCCCGGATCGGCAGCACACCACCAGCGGTCTTCGGGTTTGATGTCAAAGACATACTTAAAAGTGGACATGGTATAAACCGAATAACCTCCATGGGTATGTACCACCCCTTTGGGTTTGCCTGTAGTTCCGGATGTATAAAGGATAAAGAGGGGGTCTTCGGCGTCCATCACTTCCGTTTCGGCCCGGATACCGGCGATGGGCATACCCATCAGTTCGTGCCACCAGAAATCGCGGTCGGTCTCCATATAGCAATCATCCACATTCACACGTTTCACGGTAATACACACCTCAATGGTCGGGGAGCGTTTCATGGCCTCATTGGCTATCTTTTTCAACACCACCTTTTTTCCACGGCGGTAACCGCCGTCGGCCGTGATCAGCACACGGCTGTTGGCATCTTCGATCCGCTCGGCCAACGCCTCCACACTGAACCCGCCATACACCACACTGTGCACCGCACCGATCTTGGCACAGGCCAGCATGGCAATGATCAGCTCGGGGATCTGCGGCATATAAATGGTGACGATCTCTCCCTTTTGCACCCCCATGGCACGCAACACGTTGGCAAACTTGGACACTTCACGCGAAAGAGCATAATAAGAATAAACTTTAATATCTCCGGGTTCTCCTTCCCATATCAACGCCACTTTATTGCGTGTGGCCGTCTTCAGATGGCGGTCCAGCGCATTGTGGATGATATTGGTCTTGCCCCCGACAAACCATTTGTAAAAAGGTTTATTGCTGTCGTCAAGCACTTTGTCCCACTTCTTATACCATTCCAGCTCTTCCGCTTCCCGGGCCCAGAACGCTTCCCTGTTTTCCACGGACTCTTTGTACAAAGCATCGTAATCCTTCACGCGGGCATTGGCCACCACCTCCTCGGAGGGAGGATAGATTTTTTTAAGCTCTTCTGAATCTGACATGTTTTTGTTTTTTAGAATGAGTGAATCTGAAATTTGAGGATATAAAAATATAAAAATATCTAAATATCCAAATAATTCAGTTCGTGTCTTTGCCCTCCGTAGCCTGACACCAGGCGATCCCGGGGAGCGGGTCTGTACTTTTGCCTTTCACTCTCCCGCCACATCAAACATATAGACGGCGAAGGAGGCGAGCCAGTGTTCTCCTTCGTAGTTGCCGCTGGCGATATGCGGCAGGGTTGCTTCGGCATGTTTTACGGCAGCCCGGCGGAGCACGCTCACGGCAGGATCATCCTGCGGCAGCGCCCGGGCTATCTCGAGCATGCACCAGGCCCGGCTCAGGTTCAGTCCGTCAAGATGGACGATCTTTGGGTCGGAACGATCGGACACATCAGAAGGTGTCAACAGGTTAACCGGCTCACCCTGTTCCAGTCCGGGCAGAAAATCATGAAACCATTCTGCAAATGCTGCGGGTGGCAACACCCGCAGCATCAGGGCTGCCTCCTGCAAACAGGGAGAGAGGAAATCATCCCCGTCGGGCTCCCAACGGGCCGGGATATTCTTATCATCGAGATAATAATCCCTGCTGCGGCTCACGATCAGCTCTTCCAGTTCGCTGTTGCCGCTCTCACGGGCATAATCCAGGGCAAAGATCAGCCCGAAAGCCGTATTGGCGTGCACACCCCGGCGAATGGGATAGGTCTGCCGGGGAAGGAAATCCAAATAACGCCGGACAAAAGCCGCCGTGAGGGGAGACAGGCTCACGGCCCACTCTTTCGCCTGCGGATCATCCCAGGTGTCCAGCTCCTGTGCCAGTTTCAGCATCCAGGCCCAGCCGTAGGTGCGTTCGAAAGATTTGCGGTTGGCCTGCTGCAGATAAGCCACTTCCCGGCTGATCTTTTCAGGAGTAAAATGATCACCCAGCACCTTCCGGATTTGTCCGGCTTCTGGCAGGTCCGGGAACGTTTTCAGCAGACGCACCATCAGCCAATGGCCATGCACACAGGAGTGCCAGTCGAAACAACCGAAGAACACCGGGTGAAGCACCCGCGGCGGCAACACTTCGGAAGAGTCGTTCATCACATGGGACAGTTTGTTGGGATATTCCTGTTGCGAACATTTCAGGGCCAGTGCGGCAAATGCTGAGGCCGCCTCCCTCGTCAGGACGGGAAAAGATGTCTCGTTGCCCGAAACAGACGTATCATCTTTCTTTTCCGGAGAGACACATCCCTGAAAACCGGCCGGGAGTATGACAAGGGATGTTGCCAGAAGAAACCAGTTTGTTTTTTTCATCTCTTGGATCGTTGTGAAATTTTTTGATAAAAATAAAATAAAATTCCATTATCTTTGCATCCCAAGCCGGTCCAGTAGCTCAGCTGGATAGAGCAACAGTCTTCTAAACTGTAGGTCCCAGGTTCGAATCCTGGCTGGATCACATCCCAAAATCCCGGGTCGAAGACCCCGGGATTTTTTCATACAGGGGGGCTCAAGCTTGCTTGAAAGCCCCCCTGAATGGAAAAAGACCGCAGACAGCGAAGCTGTCAGGGATTTTGGGATGAATGGCCCCTTTTTACGGATCACGGCCGAGCCATCGGCGAGGCCGTAATCCTGGTTCCTCATTCCCCACCCTCTTCTGACTTATCAATCTTTCTCAGCCATTCTTTCCCCCTCAGTCCTCCTGCACCGGACAGCTCCCCCCGGGGGTAATATGAGGAAACTAGTTGACTTCGTCAACGAAATTAAGTAGAAATTAGCAGACTTCGCCTGCGAGATTAAATACAAATTATTGTTGTTGAAATTTCGTGGCCGAAGGCCATAAATTTCAACCTGATTTCGTCCCGAACACAGTGAGGGACAAATTACACGAGCGAAGCGAGTAGATGAACGTCATCTTGCGGCGTTCTCTTCGACCCAGTCCTGGTTGTCTCCTTCACCTTCTTTTTCCTCTACCTTCACCACTTCCCATACATCCCGGTCGTTGATCTTTGTGGGTTGATAATAAATATCCCCCACCTGCACATAGGTCACATCTCCGATACGCACTTCTTTACCCCCTTCGGGAAGTTTGTCCACTATTGTACCGGCCATGGGGGGCATCACTTTATACTGGCTACCGGCTTTCCGGTAATAAGTTCCACCGTAATAATAATACGTCTCCCCTTCAACGACTATTTTCTCCGCACCCTTGGGCAGGGAAGAGACCTCTAGTCCTACGGGGGGGTTCACCACCACATAGCCATCGTCTTTGGGTTGATAACAGACCCCATTATCATAATAATATTTCTGATTCTCAATAGTAACCACAATGGCAGTCACGGCGATGGTTGCAGCAAAAAACCCCCAGGGATGCCAGTGCGGGCCCCAGTAATAAGGCCGATAGGGATGATAATGATAAGGATGGTAAGAATAAAACCAAAATCCCCCGTATATGTATGGGGGCCTGGGATAGTGTCTGGGATTGGGCCGGACATTCATCCCCACATAAGTATGTCCCCGGGTGGATCCGTTTGCCGGCCTGCGTCCCGGTGATGTTCCTGTTGCCGGTCGTGTAGAAGGTTTTGTGGAGGGCCGGGTGGAAGGTTTATTTCCCGGTTGTGTGGAAGGACGTGTGGAGGGTTTTGTGGATGGCCTGGTTGACGGCTTGTTCACAGGCTTGGTAGAAGGCCTTGTGCCCGGGCTGGACGGCCGGGTGGACGGTGCCGGTCGGGCCATACGGTCGGAGCGGCCGGGCGACTTATGGTAACCGCCGTTGATGGAGCCCCCGGAAGGCCTGGTGGAAGGGCGCGTCGAAGGATGGGGGGCAGGTCGCGTGGATGGCCTCGCAGCAGGACGGGGCGCCGAACGATGCACCATACGCTGGGCCTGTACCCCTACGGAAAAAACCAGAAAAAGAACAGTCACCAACGGAAAAATCTGAAAAAGATATCTCTTTGCTTTCATCATGATCATTTTTTCAATTGTTTTTCTAATGGAAGTATCTTAATTTTTTTTGCTCCCGGAGGGGGAACAAAGTCAAAAAGTGTCAGGGGAAAAACCGGATTGATTAACCAGTTGGAAAAAACGGCTTCATAATGGGGTTGGCCGGGCTTTTGTTTATAATAAATCAAAAACCTTACCGGCAGGATCAGTCGCTCGGCAGAGATCCACAAATGAACGGTCATCTTGTCATTGTATGCCATGATATGATAACACTCGGTGCCTTCCGTCGTTTCTTTCCCCAAATATACAATCTTGTCGAAACGATCGATCATATCATCGGTAAACGTCGGATAGAAAAAATCACTCCCGGGGAAGTCCAACCCGTATTGTTTATGGATGGTATCGATCGTGGCGATCGTAGTAGGCGGAGCATCCATCACCGCATAGTTATTTTCAGCATAAGAATAATAGACGAATTTCTGACCATTATACCAGAACCCACGATGTTTTTTGTCGGTACGGCGGCTCTCAATATACAACTTATCAGGCCCCTGCAAAAATACATGCGATGTACCGTGTGCTTTAAATAGCTGAAAGTCATATCCGAGATAATCCCAAGACGAAGTATAATCAAATGCCACCGATTTAAGGTCGCCGATGATCGAACCCATTTTGTCCATTACATTAATGGCGGCTGAGTCATATGCATTTTTCTGTGCCGTGACAACCCATGGCACGACAATAAGCATCAAAACAAGGTGGTATCTTTTCATATTCAGGACAATTTGAAAAACATTTGAATGAAAGAACGCTCAAAAATAAATAAAATTTAATTTAATTCTAAATAAACGGTATGCATTTCACAGGGAGCTCAGAGAATATACAAAAATTCGTTTCAGGAATAGCTCAAAACTTTTAAGCGTTTTTACCTTTCTTAATTCTCCGCCGGTCAACGTCTACAGAAGAAACTCATTCATTACCTACGTAGATCCCTACGTAGATAACAAATATATTTCTTACCGGAATGTTTTTTATTATCAGGAAAGGATAACCAAAGCAAAAAAATATTATTTTTGCCGGATGTTTTACGGTCTGTAGCTCAACTGGCAGAGCACGTGACTCTTAATCATGGGGTTGAGGGTTCGAGTCCCTCCAGACCGACCAATTGAACCTGTTTACACTATTGTTTTTTCCCGTGTTTCCTAGTTGCTGATGATCTTTTGCTTGCCGGAGGACCGGGAATTTTGTCCCTCACACTTTATATCTCACAAATGCCTCCACTGCCTGATATTCGGCCATTCCCAGCTTGTCGAGCAATACGGCGGTCTGGTGATTACGGTCTTCGGCACGCTGCCAGAATTCGCGCTGGTCGGAGCCAGGAAATAGGGCCTGGTCTTTTTGCGACTGGTGTTTGAAGATGGCTTTTCTTTTCTTTACCACCTCGTCGGGGCTCAGCGGCACCAGCATATCCGCCTCCGGAATGCTCCATTCCTGCCAGGCGCCCCGGTAGAGCCACACATAACAATCTTTCATCCATGCCTGCCCGCGGACACGCTCCAATACCTGCAGGATGGCATCCAAACAAACGCGGTGGGTACCGTGAGGGTCGGACAGGTCGCCGGCGGCAAAGATCTGATGCGGTTCGACCTTCTCCAGCAGCTTCTGTACGATCTGCAGGTCGGCTTCTGTGAGCGGGCTTTTCTTTACACGTCCCGTTTCGTAAAAGGGCATATCCAGAAAATGGATGTGCTCTTCCGGGATACCCACAAAACGGCATGCCGCACGGGCTTCTTCCTTACGTATCAGAGCTTTCACTTTCTGCACCTCGGGGATATCCACCTGGCCGGGTTGCTTGTTCTCAAAGAAATCCAGCACCTTATGATAAAAAGAGAACGGATAGCCCTCTTCCGGCAGAAAGTCACCGGCAAAGTCGGTCACAAAACGCACAAAGCGGATCACGTCGTCGTCGAACACGGCGATGTTGCCGCTGGTCTGATAGGCCACATGCACCTCATGGCCCTGGTCCACCAGTCGTGTGAGGGTCCCTCCCATGGAGATCACGTCATCGTCGGGGTGGGGGCTGAAGACCACCACTTTTTTGGGATAGGGCACAGCCCGTTCGGGGCGGTTACTGTCGTCGGCATTCGGTTTGCCGCCCGGCCAGCCCGTAATGGCATGTTGTATCTGGTTGAACACTCTGATATTTATATCATAAGCCCCTCCCCTTTTGGCCACCAGGTCACCCATGTGGTTTTCGTTATAATCGCGGTTGGTCAGTTTGAGTATCGGTTTTTCCTGTTCTCCGCACAGCCAGATCACTCCTTTCCTGATCAGTTCGTCATCCCATTCGCAGTCTCCTACCAGCCAGGGTGTTTTGAAGCGGGTCAGTTCGGCCGCTGAGGCTTCATCGAGGACCACCGTAGCCCGGGGATGTTGCTGCAGAAAAGAGGCAGGCACATTTTCCGTCACAGGGCCTTCCACCGTTTCACGTATGATACGGGCTTTGCCTTCGCCCCAGGCCAGCAGCATCACCTCTTTGGCATCCAGCAACGTACCCACCCCCATGGTGATGGCTTTGCGAGGCACATGATCCTCACCGAAGAAATCACTGGCAGCATCGGCGACGGTCACATAATCGAGCGATACCAGGCGCGTCCGGCTGTTACGGTCCGAACCCGGTTCGTTGAAACCTATATGCCCCGTACGTCCTATGCCCAGCAACTGGATATCAATGCCGCCGGCCTTGCGGATATCTTCTTCATAGTGCCGGCAGAAATCAGGAATTTGCTCCAGCGGCAGCGTGGCATCGGGGATATGCACATTTTCCCGCAACAGATCAACCTGATCAAGCAAATGCTCCCGCATGAAACGCACATATGACTGCAGTTTGCCGGGATGCATCGGATAGTACTCATCCACATTGAAGGTAATCACATTGCGGAAACTCAGCCCTTCTTCCTGGTGCAACCGCACCAGTTCGTCATACACCTCCACGGGTGTGGAACCGGTAGGGAGTCCCAGCACACACTGTTTCCCGGCTTTTTTCTTTTCCCTGATCACAGCGGCTATATGGGCAGCCACTATCTTCGAGGCAGCCCGCGAGCTGGCAAAGACCCGTACGGGAATCTTCTCATATTTCAGCATCTCCGGCTTGTCCGCCGGCGTTTTTATTTCTTTTACGGCATCTAAACGAAAGGTTATCATGGTTTGTAGTTTGTAGTTTGTAGTTTGTGGTTTGTGGTTTGTGGTTTGTATTCCCCCTCTTGATAGGGGGTTAGGGGGTGTGTTCGTGGTTCATGGTTCGTGATTCAACATTCAACATTCAACATTCCTAAGGTATTCGGCCGTCGAGCATAGAGAGGGCGAAATGGCCCGCTCCGATAAACCCGGCTTCCCCTTTCAGCTGTGCCGGCACGATCTCCAGTCCTTCGCGACAGGGGGGGATTGCATTTTCCTGCACAGATTTTCTGATCAGGTTGATATACTCTTCTCCGGCCAGAGCCATCCCTCCTCCGATGACGATCAACGGAGGAGCAAATATGTTGACCAGGTTTCCCAGGCCGATGCCCACGTAGCGGGCGTTTTCACGCACCACCTCGACGGCTTCGGGCTCTCCGGCCTTAAAGCGTTCAAACACGGGAAAAGCCGAAGAGACGCGCCGGTTTCCGTTTCCTGTTTTTCTCACCTTCCGGTTGTAACGCTCCACCAGGGCACGGGAAGAAGCGTAAGATTCGAGCGAACCCCGCCCGCCCCATTTGCTGCGGGGGCCGGAAAAGTTAACGGTCATCTGGCCAAACTCCCCGGCGGCGTTGTTATGGCCGCGGTATAGTTTTCTGTTGATGATCACAGCCCCCCCGATCCCGGTACGGAGGGTGATAAAGATAACGTCGTCGGCTTCCCGGGCAGCACCGAACATCCATTCGCCATATCCCTGCAGCGTAGCATCGTTGTCCACAAAAACCGGCAGTCCGGTTCTCTCCCGGATGATGTCTGCCAGAGGAATATCTATCCAGTCGCGTATGTGCAGGGCCACCCCCCGGACATAACCGGTATGCAGATCCACAAAGCCGGGCGTACCGATGCCGAGACACAACGGGTTGATCCCCTGTCCGGCGGCATAGTCCAGCACATCCTCCAGCACCAGATACAGTTTTTTCAGCACAGCGGTCTTATCACGCCGGCGTGAATAACGGATACTGTTGTCCCAGAGCACGGCGCCGTCCTGACGAACAATGCCATACCGGATCCCGGTGCGTCCAAGATCTATCCCGATGGAGGTGGCAAACTTGTACATGGGCTTATGGAAACATGTTTTTGCAAAGATAAGGAAAGAATGGAAGAATGGAAGAATGGAATAATGGAATGATTGGGATGGCAGAAAAATGAATTAATTGGTCTTCCTATGCCTGATCTTTCTAAAAATGGATAATGGCCTTCATCACGCCGTCGCGGTATCCGGCCACCAGATCAAAGGCCTCCTGGGTTTTCTCAAAGGGATAATGGTGGGTGATCAACGGATCTGCCTTCACGCGGCCCGTTTCGATCAGATCCAGGGCTTCCTGCACGCTCCCGTTCTGACGCCGCACATTCTGCACGGCGATCTCCTTGTGACGGAAGTCATCCACCGGGAAGCGCCAGGTATCGAATTCCGGGATGCCGATGATCATGATCTTCCCTCCCGGTTTCAGCAGTTGCACGGCCTGGTCTATAGCCTCCTGTTTCCCGCAGCACTCAAACACCAGATCCATGCCGCCCGGTTCTTCTTTCATAATCTCTGCGACAATATCCTCCCTGTCGGGGTTCCACCCCCCTGCCGCCCCGGATTTTTGTGCCAGGTCCAGCCGCTCGTCGATCTTATCGGTGACATACACGGCTTCCGCCCCGTAGGCCCGTGCCGGCAGCAGGACACTCATGCCGACGGGACCGGCGCCCAGTACGGCGATCTTTTTCCCTTTCATATCCAAGGCAAGATTTACTGCATAGGTACCGATAGAGAGAGGCTCGCTGAAGACACCCCAATCGTACGGGCTGCCTTCACGGAGTGGAAACAGGGAAGCCTCCGGCATCACAATATATTCCGACAGGCATCCTTCCGCCTGGCCGGGATTGCCCAGAAATTTCAGATTACGGCAGGTATGGGGCCGCCCGGCCAGGCACTGGTCGCAATGGCCACACGGCATCGCCGGATCGATGGCCACGCGGTCGCCTGCTTTCACCCGTGTCACCTCCGCCCCGGCAGCCACCACCTCGCCGGCACCCTCATGGCCCACCGTAAAGGGATATTGAACCACCTGTTTTCCGATATGGCCGGTCACGTAATAATGTATATCCGAGCCGCAGACCCCCACGGCTTTCATGCGCAGGAGTACCTCATGCGGTGAACTTATCACCGGATCCGGCACCTCCCGCATCTCCATCCGGCGGATGCCGGTCAATTGAAAAGCTTTCATCATTTACTTATTAATCTAATTTCCACCTAATTTCGCAGGCGAGGCCTGCTAATTTCCACTTTCGTTGACGCAGTCAACAAGTTTTTCACTGAGCAAAGTCGAAGGGCAAATGTATCAAAATTTATTATCTTCACCGCCAAAATCCAACACCATGAAAACCATCATCAGGGATATCCTTGAGCAGGAAGCGGAAGCCATACGGAACATACCCATAGATCATCAGTTTGAGGCGGCCGTATCATTGATTTACGAGCGGGTACACCGGCAGGGAGGCAAGGTGATCACCAGCGGCATGGGCAAGGCGGGCCAGATAGGCATCAACATTGCCACCACTCTCTCCTCCACCGGCACACCGGCCGTTTTCCTGCATCCCAGCGAGGCACAACACGGCGACCTGGGGGTGATCCAGCCCCACGATGTACTGCTGCTGATCTCCAATTCGGGCAAGACCCGAGAGATCGTCGAGCTGGTGGAACTGGCCGGCAGACTGTACAGTGACCTGCCCCTGATCGTCCTCACCGGCAATCCGGAAAGTCTCCTTGCCGGCATGGCACAGGTTGTTATTTACACCGGCCATCCCGCCGAGGTGTGTCCCCTGGGCCTCACCCCCACCACCTCCACCACCGTGATGACCGTCATCGGCGATACCCTGGTGGTGCTGCTGATGAAAAAGATCCACTTCTCCGCCGCCGACTACGCCAAGCGGCATCATGGCGGTTATCTCGGAGAAAAGTCAAGGCTAAAGGCTAAAGCATAAAGGCTAAAACATAAAGGAAAGTTTATATGATTTACTAACTGGGAACGTAGATTTTATAGAAGTGATGAATTGCAAAAAATACATCATCAGGAACGCACGCAAATTGCCCATTCATACATGTCTGATAGCGGACGGTTATTTGGATATGGGGCTGACCCAGTGCATGATCATACGGAAACAGCCGGGCGGGAAATACACTTTTGCTTTGTTGCTGTTGGACCGGTTTTGTCTGGGCGTGAAAAATGCTGCCTATAATTGCAATATGGATGACGACAGTATCCGGAAATTAACGGAAGGGATGTCAACGCTTGTCATGCCGGAGGAGGTCTCTCCCGCTTATTTTCACAACCTGGTATATGCTGCGGTGGATTATGCTTCAGAACTGGGATTCAGCCCACACAAAGATTTTGCCGTGGCGGAATATGTACTGGAACCCGGCCTGGTGGATGACGGAATAGATGAGATTGAAATGGGAAAAGAGGGAAAGCCTTTGTACATCAGCGGGCCCTACGACAATGTCCCGAAGATCATCAGCACTCTCAATCGCACCGTAGGTGCTGGGAATTATGAGTTCATAGCCAAACCGGAACAACTGACAGGAGAAAATTTTTAAGAGGGGGTGTGACAGGAGTTATTCAGAAAAATTGGCTCAACAATACCCGGATTGAAACACACAAAAAAGAATCTGAAAACCGGAAATTCTCTGAAAGATTTATCCTTCGCCCTTCCGGAGGGATCCTGCATGCAGGTTTCCGAAGAGATACAATCAGGAATTTTTTTGTCATCGTTACGGTTTTTTTGTTAAATTTATAGAGCCAAACTCAACACATCTCACCCCTATGCAGGACAGAGCAATAGCAGCTATATGAAAATGGAGGAAAAAGCATAAATCTATTGTAGTATGCTGGACACATTAATAAAAATAGGAAAATGGCAGTCTTCAGAAATGGAACCCATTGAACGCTTCCTTGCCAAACCAAAAAGATTAAATGAAGACAAAATCAATTATGTTCTGAATTTGATTTTTGATCTTGATAAACATGATATTTATACTGAAATTTTAAAAAAGTTCGATAAGGAAAAAGATCCTTATGATTTATTATTGATCAAAATATTACCTGGAAATAATAAATCCATATATGTTTCAGTAGAAAAAGACAAATTAAACGCATTACTAAAATCTTTTTTTGGGAAAATAGATCTGAAAGATTTGCCTCATGCCACTCACGGAGAACTTCTTCTTAAAGCCACAGAAATTGGAGTATCTGACAAATTCGCTTCTTTATTGGATAAGATAACAGAACTGAAAGATATTTTAATTGAAAAAATCACAAAAGAAAATGAAAACGGAAAAATTGATCCGAAATTACTTATGAAAGATATTCATTTAAAAAGAGGCGAGGATATTGTTATGGTGGTCGCCTCTGTCAGATCTAAAGAGTTTGGATTTGAAGAACCTGTTCCGATAGCTCTGATAGATGATTATAAAGATTTTGTTAACAATAAATTTCTAAAAGAAAATACAGGGGAAGACTATTCGGTAAAAGCATTGTGCTATGCGACGGGTGAATATTATGAAGATGTAAGTACATTAAATCTTGAAGTAAGATATAGTCTGAATAAAATGTTCGTTACAGAAACCAAAAATTATGCTACAGGTTTTAATAAAAATCACTTCATAAAAAATTACAAGGTAAGTAAGACAAATCAAGCTTTTCTTGATTTATCATCAAGGTATCTTCTGGACAACTATAAAACAACCATTGCCGGGATTCCTCATGTTATTATCCCCGTGTTTTTTTCAAAGGATGAAGTGGAGTTTGATTTGGTTTTTGAAAAAATTAATGGTCGCTGTGACTTCCTTTTTAAATACAATACAATAAAACAATTAGACACAAACATTACGGATTGGACTGAAAATGAATTTTATTGGTTAAACTTTTTATCAATTGATTCAGATGGAAATTATTTTAAGTCAAATAATCTTATAAAAGATGTCAGTAAACCATGGTTTTTGAAACTGATAGAAACATTGGACAAAATAAACAATCATTTTTCCGAGAGATATGATTCTAATACGTTCTATAATTTCTATTCATTTTACTCGTATATCCCCGTAAAAAATGCATTGAATAAAAACGAAGCGCTTGAACTTTTTAAAGATATTTTTGAACATAGGCGAATTGACAAAAACCTCCTTTTTAAATATTTCACTAAATATTTGATTGTCCAGCGTTCCGGCCAGTTCGATGAAAAAGGAAGTCATAGAGCTTATAATAATATCAAAGCACATAATGAATTTGATTATGCTATTAAAAACGGGATATTAACATATCTGGCGTTTATTCAATTTTTAAGAAATTTAAACCTTTTAAATACAACCGATATGGAAGAGAATGCAGAAAATGTAATGACTGTTGAAAATGCCAAATCAGACTACGGACGAAGCATTGAAAACTTTTTTTCGGATATGAAGTACAATGCAACACAAAAGGCATTATTTTATCTCGGAAGGGTACTAAACCAGGTTGCGTATGCGCAAGTCAAAAGCAACCATCCCAATAAACCAATTCTGAACAAACTTAATTACAACGGCATGGATAAAGATGCAGTAATAAGACTTCATTTAGATCTGGCTGAAAAAGTAAGGCAATATGTTACAAAAATCAATCTGAAAAGTGTTGAGTTTAATTTATCTAGATTTACGGAGTTGTTCAATCCGAATAATCCGGAAAAATGGCTAACGCCCGAAGAAAACGTCTTTTACATTCTTTCGGGATATTCTTTCGGGATGATATCGGAACCATCAACCAATGATGATGAAGATAAAAATATAGAAAACAACAATTAAGGTATTAACCATAAATCATTGAATTATGTCAGAAATCATTAAAAACAACTCGGATTTTTTGTTTTTGTATGAAGCCATTAATTGTAATCCGAACGGTGATCCGGACCAGGAAAACAAACCTCGTATGGATTATGATACAAAAACCAATCTGGTAACGGATGTAAGAGTAAAACGCTACATCAGAGATTACCTGAAAACACAGGGACAGGAAATATTTGTGGATATGGAAGGGGATTCGAAGGTATCACCGGAAACAAAATTAAAAGCTGTAATAGAAAGAAGCCTTAAAGATCAAGAATTCATCAAAACGGTTTTTAAGAATAAAGAAGAATACCTGAAAGTTTATGAGGAAGTCTTTGAAAAGGAGAAAAACGATGTGTCAAAAATCTTAAGCGCCTTAACAAATAAAAATTTCAAACATAAAGAAGCAAATTATTATTTGCTGGAATATCTGATAAAAGAAAAATTTATTGATATCAGAATGTTCGGCGGGGCATTTGCCGTTCCGGGATTTACACATGCTTACACAGGCGCTATCCAGTTAAATTGGGGATACTCTCTCAACAAAGTGGAATTAATAGATTCCAATTCCATTGTAACCATTATGAATGATGATGCCAGCACTTTCGGAAAAGATTACCGTCTGTATTATAGCTTGCTGGCATTTAACGGAACGATAAACAGACATGCTGCCGAAACTACAGGCCTTACGGATGCTGACCGGGAGGTTTTTAGAAATGCTTTGTGGGAAAGTATATCTGCCATGCCTACGCGGTCAAAACTTAACCAATATCCGAAATTATACCTCGAGATAATATACAACGAGGGATATAATAACGGATATTTCGGTGATTTGAGAAACTACATTTCCGTTCAACCCATTGAAGGATTAGACTATAAACAGGTACGCGGTTTTAAGGATCTGATCTTTAATACCAACGAATTGAGTACCTTAATAAAAAACAACAGGGATATCATAAAAGATGTTTTTATAAAGCATTCGGCCGATGTTGATTTCCGGATAAGTTGGGATGAGTAAACAGGAAACTCCTACGGAGTTTTGTGCATGATGGTTTATCCGTCACAGTTACAAACGGTAAACTCCTACGGAGTTAAATGCATAAAATAAGTTCATGGTATTCCGGCAAAAATCCCGTAGGGATTTCCTGTTTGTAAGTAGTATAATAAACACAAAAATGAAGTCCGTAGGACTTCCCTGTTGAGATTGAGGACAGAAAACATATCATATCATGGCTAACACTTACACACAAATATACCTGCAGTTCGTCTTCGCTGTAAAAGGACGACAAAGTTTACTTCGTGACAACTTCAGGGAAGAGTTGCACAAATACATTACCGGTATAGTGGAAAACCGCAAACAAAAGATGATAGCCATCAATAGTGTTGCCGATCATATACATTTATTAGTAGGCTTCGGTACTACCATGACCATTGCCGATTTGATCCATGATATAAAAATTGCCTCAACCAATTTTATTAATGATCACCAATGGATACCCGGAAGATTCTCATGGCAAAACGGTTATGGAGGTTTTTCATATTCCCGTTCACATCTCGATCGTGTTGTTAAATATATTCTTAACCAACAAAAGCATCATGAAAAAAAGTCTTTCAAAGAAGAGTATATTGACTTTCTTGAAAAATACAACATCTTATACGATTCAAAGTATTTATTTAAATGGATTGAATAACCTGTTAATTAACAATTATGGAAATATTATCATTTGATATTGAAGGGAAATTCGCTCATTTTCGTAAATACTTTGCAAACAATACGGCATTTACTTTCGGATTGCCGCCGCGCACAACGATTATGGGCATTATTGCCGGTGCTATGGGGCT
>CAZYPI010000026.1:0-7412 GCA_964649335.1 uncultured Rikenellaceae bacterium
CGGCTATACAAAATATATACCCCGTCACTGGACACCGGAGGTGCGATGGACTGTCCTTTTTATGCTGGCGGGGGTTTTAACCATCAGTATGCTTGAGTATCTTGCGGCCAGGAAAGACAAATCCTGAAGAAAATGAGGAAATACGGACTGATCGGATATCCTTTATCCCATTCTTTTTCGAAGCGTTATTTTACGGAGAAATTCGAAAAGGAAGGTATCGGGGATGCGGAATATGAAAACTACCCGTTGGAGAGCATCGGGGAGCTGCCGGAGCTGGTGCGTGCCGAGCCCGCGTTGGCAGGGCTGAACGTGACCATCCCTTACAAGGAGAAGGTGATCCCTTTCCTGGACAGTCTGGCCGGCGATGCCTCGGCTGTCGGGGCGGTCAACACCATCCGCATCAGCCGCTCCGGCGGGATACGCCTCACAGGATACAATACGGATGTGTGGGGGTTTGAGACCACGTTGCGGCCTCTGCTGAAACCCTGGCACACCTTTGCCCTGGTGCTGGGCACCGGCGGCGCCGCCAAAGCGGTGGGGTATGTGCTGAAAAAACTGGGCATGGAGGTGTGGTTCGTATCACGACACCCCCGCGGTGACCGGGCCATCAGGTATAATGAGCTGACAGGCCTGATGCTGCAGAAGATCAAGCTGATCGTGAACACAACCCCCCTCGGCATGGCACCCCATACGGATACATGTCCCGATATACCCTACCGTTACCTTACCTCCGAACATCTGCTGTATGACCTGGTGTATAACCCGGAAGAGACCCTTTTTATGAAACTGGGGAAAGAAAGAAAAGCCACGGTGGTGAACGGAATGCAGATGCTGGTGCAACAGGCGGAAAGATCGTGGCAGATATGGAACGAATAAAAGGAGAAACGGGATGAAGTTTTTTTTCAGGAAGAAGAGGAAGGAAAGGGAGATCAGGACGCTGGAGACGATGATACGCATGTATTGCCGGGCCAAACATCATCCGGATAAAGATTTGTGCGACTCGTGTGCCGATATATTCTCTTATGCCACGCTCAAATACCATCACTGTGTGTTTGGAGAGAACAAGCCGGTGTGTACCGTCTGTCCCGTACATTGCTATAATCGCGAAAAGCGCGAAAAAATACGGGAGATCATGAGGTTCTCCGGCCCCCGTATGATCATACGCCATCCCGTAATGGCCGTGGATCATCTGATCCTCCAGCACTGGTCGAAAAAGCAAATGCCGTTTTTTCTTGAGCGTATCAGGAAAAAAAAGAAAAGCCGGAAAAGCGCCTGAGCTGTTATCCCTTTTGAACGGTTGTTGCCGGTTTTTTTCCTGTTTTTGGTTGATTTTCTTTATTGATAACTAAAAAGATATGAAACCATGAAAACAAAATCGCTCCTCTTTCTGTTGTGTTTTTTCTTTTTTGCATTTTTTTCCGGAGGATTGTCTGCCCAAAGCGGATGGCAGTGTGACAGCTGTCCCCTGCCGACGCCCTGGAGTGACAGCGTCTCTGTCGATCATCCCTGGCCGGAGTATCCCCGTCCGCAAATGGTGCGGGATGAATGGATGAACCTGAACGGCCTGTGGGATTACGGTATCCGGTTACGTTACCAGGAAATACCCCGGCGGTGGGACGGGAAGATACGGGTGCCTTTTCCCGTGGAATCCTGCCTGTCCGGTGTGAAAAAGAGTGTCAGCGCAAAAGAGGTGATCTGGTATCACCGTCGTTTTACGCTGCCTGCGGGATGGCAGGGGAAAAGGATCCTGTTGCATGTGGAAGCATCCGACTGGGAGACGAAATTGTGGGTGAACGGCCGTTTTGCGGGTATCCACCAGGGGGGATACGATCCGTTTTCTTTCGATATCACGGATTATCTGACAGGGAAGGAAAAGCAGGATCTGGTCTTTTCGGTGTGGGATCCTACGGACAAAGGAACGCAGCCGCGGGGCAAGCAGGTGAACAACCCCCACGGCATCTGGTACTCGTCCACCAGCGGTATCTGGCAAACGGTATGGCTCGAGCCCGTCGCTTCTTCGTGGCTGGAAAGCTATCGTGTTTATCCTGACCCGGAGAACAAAACAGTGGGTATCCGGTGTGTGTTCTCACACCCGCAACCGTCTGATATGGTGGAAGTGACGGTACTGTACAACGGAAAGCCCCTGATCACGGCCAAAGCGGAAGGGAAAGGGGAGCTGAAAGATATTCCGTTGAGTGAAATACACCTCTGGTCGCCGGAACATCCCGCCCTGTATGATCTGCAGATAAAATACGGCAACAAAGACGGCGTGCTGGATGAGGTGAAGGGCTATTTCGGTTTGCGGAAGATAAGTCTGGGAAAAGACGGCCAGGGGAAGATACGTATTTTGCTGAACGACCGTTTTGTTTTTCAGAACGGTCCGCTGGACCAGGGGTTCTGGCCCGACGGTATTTATACGCCTCCCACCGACGAAGCCATGAAATACGACCTGGACATGATCAAAAAGATGGGGTTCAACATGCTGCGGAAACATGTCAAAGTGGAACCGCGCCGCTATTATTACTGGTGCGACAGGATGGGCCTTCTGGTATGGCAGGATATGCCCAGCGGCGACCGGTATATCCGTCCCGACGATCCGGATATTGTCCGCACGGAGGCCTCGGCCCGGCAATATAAAGAAGAGCTGGCCCGGATGATAGAGACCAGATTCAACCACCCTTCCATTGTGATGTGGGTAGCTTTCAACGAGGGATGGGGTCAGTTTGACACACCGGCGATCGTGGATATGATCAGGAGCCTGGATCCTACGCGCCTGGTGGACGCCGCCAGCGGCTGGAGCGACCGCGGTGTGGGAGATGTGCTGGATGTGCATCATTATCCTGACCCTGTGGCTCCGCAACCCCAATCCAACCGGGCTATCGTGCTGGGAGAGTACGGAGGACTGGGACTGCCGGTGCCCGGCCATACCTGGGTGAAGAAAAACTGGGGGTATGTCAACCTGAAGGGGGCGGCGGAACTGCAGAAAAAGTATGAAACCTTCTTCGGTAAAGTCTTGAAATATAAAGCAAAACCGGGCCTGAGTGCCTGTGTTTATACCCAGACCACCGATGTGGAAGCCGAAACCAACGGACTGATGACTTACGACCGGAAAGTGGTAAAGATGGACCCGGCGTTCCTGAAAAGAGTGAACGGGAAAGGATATAAATGAGTATATTGATCCACCAAAAGCATTGAATGATGAAAATTATAAAAATGATCGTTTTCTGGATAATGGCCGGGATGCTCCTGCCGTCGGGGTGTACCGGGAAAAAGCAGGCATCCGGTGATTATCCCATACAGCCGGTGGTCTTTAAGCAGGTGAGCCTGCCCTCCGGCTTCTGGCACGACCGGCTGGAGATCAACCGGCAAGTGACCATACCCTACGATTTCCGTAAATGTGAGGAAACCGGCCGCATCAGCAACTTCGCCAAAGCCGGCGGCCTCGAGAAAGGGAAGTTTGAAGGGTTGTTTTTCAATGACTCCGATGTGTACAAGGTGATCGAGGGGGCTGCCTATTCGCTGGCGCAGCATCCCGACCCGCACCTGGAGCACTATGTGGACAGTGTGATCACCCTGATCGCTGCGGCCCAGGAGCCGGACGGTTACCTTTACACCAACCGTACCATCGATCCTTCCATGGCCTCGGACGGAGGGGGAGAAAAGAGATGGACCGTCCTGAAAGACTTTCACGAGCTGTATAATGTGGGACATTTGTATGAGGCGGCTGTAGCGTGGTATCAGGCCACCGGCAACAGAGACCTGCTGGATGTGGCTCTGAAAAATGCCGACCTGGTGACCTCGGTATTCGGGCCGGGGAAAAACATGGGGGTGCCGGGACACGAAGAGATAGAGATCGGACTGGTGAAACTGTACCGTGTCACGGGCGACCGGAAATATCTGAACCTGGCGAAGTTCTTTGTCGATCAGCGGGGCAACGCGGCCGGCCACAAACTGTATGGCTACTATGCCCAGGATGATAAGCCCATCCGCGAGGAGACGGAGGCCAAGGGCCATGCCGTGCGGGCAGGGTATTTTTACTCGGGGGTGGCCGACGTGGCAGCCCTCACCGGAGACACCTCTTACCTGCCCGCCCTGAACAGGATATGGAAAGATGTGGTGCGGCGCAAGATATACCTCACCGGCGGCATCGGCGCCCGCCGGCGGATAGAAGGCTTCGGAGATCCTTATGAGCTGCCCAATGCCACAGCTTATAACGAGACCTGTGCCGCCGTGGCCAATATGCTGTGGAACCACCGCATGTTCCTGCTCGAAGGAGACGCCAAATTCATGGATGTCTTTGAACGTACCCTCTACAACGGCTTTCTCGACGGCATATCCCTGACGGGAGACCGTTTCTTTTATCCCAATCCGCTCGAATCGGACGGCGTCTGGAAATTCAACATGGGGTCGGTGGACCGCTCGCCCTGGTTCAACTGCTCCTGCTGCCCGGTCAACATTGTTCGCTTTATACCCTCCCTGCCCGGATATGTGTATGCCGTCAAAAAGGACACCCTTTTTATTAACCTGTTCATGGAAAGCAGGGCTTCCCTGAAGATCGGGCACAGGGACTTTGAATTGCTGCAGCACACGCGCTATCCCTGGGACGGGAAAGTTACTTTTGTCTATCATGCCTCCGGCAAACTGCCGGCCGTATTTATGATACGTGTTCCCGCCTGGGCACAGAACCGGATCATGGATGGCCGCCTGTACCGTTTTGCCGGCAAGGAAACGGCCGGGGCTACCTTCCGTATGAACGGCCGGGAAATTACCCCGCCGCTGCTGCGGGGGTTTGCCTGTATCACGCACCGGTGGAAAGAGGGAGATACCCTGGTGATGGATCTGCCTATGAAGGTTAGAAAGGTTCTTGCCGATGAAAGAGTGGCGGCCGACAGGGGAAAAACGGCCATTGAACGGGGGCCGCTGGTGTATTGTGTGGAAGGGGTGGATGAACCGGCACCGGCGTTGGACCTGTTGCTTCCCTCGGATGAAAAACTGACGGAAGAATGGAAACCGGACCTGCTGCACGGGGTGGTGGTGCTGAAAGGAAAGGCACGGGTTAAGCCCGCCGGCGGGGAACTGCCCCTGGATAAGTGGAGAGAGGTGCCGCTGACCATGATCCCATATTATGCGTGGGATCACCGGGGCAACCACGGCATGAGAGTATGGCTGCCTGTCTTCATCCTTCACCCTTCATCCTTCACCCTTTAACCTTCATCCTTCCACAACGTTTCCCATACAGGTGCCTACGAAGCGGGCGCTTTCGATCCAGGGGTGGTCGGGGGGTACGGTTTTTTTCTTCCCCACGATCTTTTCCAGTTTGACGGGCACGGCTTTTTTCCCTTTGGCGGCGACCATCACGCCATAGTGTTCTTCGCTGGCCAGACGGGCGGCGGCGGTGCCGAGGCGTGTGGCCAGCAGGCGGTCGGCGGCGGAGGGTGAGCCGCCCCGTTGCAGGTGGCCCAGGATGGTGACCCTCGACTCCAGTCCGGTGATCTGTTCCAGTTTTTTGGCCAGCCGCATGGTGTTGTTGGCCTGCAGGATCTCCAGGTCCTTCAGCTCGTTCGTGATGGTCTCCCGTTCCGGCTCGTCGGTAACGGTCTTGAGTTTTCTCACCAGGTCGTTTCTCAGGTCGTGCATGTTTTTCGATTCACTGCCTTCGGCGATGGCTACGATGCTGAAGTTCTTCCCGGCGCGGCTTCGCTGGAGTATGGATTCTGCAATGACATCGGTATTATAAGGGATCTCCGGGATCAGGATCACGTCGGCGCCGCCGGAGACGCCGGCGCCCAGGGCCAGCCACCCGGCCCGGTGCCCCATGATCTCCACGACGATGATGCGGTGGTGGGAGTGGGCGGTGCTGTGCAGGCGGTCAATGGCCTCGGTGGCGATGCCCAGGGCCGTGTCGAAACCGAATGTGATGTCTGTACCCGCTACATCATTGTCGATGGTCTTGGGCAGCGTGATGATGTTGACACCGTGTTTGTAGAGGTGAAAAGCGTTCTTCTGCGTGCCTCCGCCGCCCAGGCAGATCAGGGCGTCCAGGTGATGCTTGTGGTAGTTGGCCACGATCACGTCCGTCATGTCCATGATCTTATTGCCTACCTGCATTTTGTGCGGCTTGTCGCGGCTGGTGCCCAGGATCGTCCCGCCGGCCGTGAGGATGCCCGAAAGGGCTTTGCTGTCCAGGTCGATGAAACGGTTCTCCATCAACCCGCGGAAACCGTCTTTGAAACCGATCACTTCCATGCCGTAAACACTGATGGCCGCCTTGCCGATGGCCCGGATGGCCGCATTTAACCCCGGAGTGTCACCTCCCGCTGTCAGAATACCGATTAGTTTTCCCATAATCTAAAAACATTTTGTTTTTCACTACTGTCCGGTTAAATTTATATAAAAGTACATAATTAATAAGATAATTAATGTAAGACATAATCCTTTAAATGATTGGGTTCATGATATAAAAACATGTCTTTTTCATTATTTTTTACCCGGACAGTAATGTTTGTCTTTTCTTCTCCTACGTAGGTGCCTACGTAGGAGAAGATACCTTATCTGAAAGTAAAGATAGCCATAAAAAATGGAATGGCATAAGAAAGATTTTGTATTTTTACGGAAATAAAACTTATTCTTATGGATTTACTCAGATTACAGAACGGTTCGGATATCCGCGGGGTGGCCATGGAAGGCATTCCCGGCGAGGAGGTCAATCTTACGGAGGAGGCGGTTCGTCTTATTGCCCGGAGTTTTGCCGTCTGGTTGTCGGCACGTTCGGGAAAGCCTGCCGGTGAGTTGAAGATCTCCCTGGGTCGTGATTCCCGGCTCACCGGAGAGGCACTGGCGGGAGCCATTGCCGGAGCGCTCCTGCAGACGGGTTGTGAGGTGTGGGACTATGGCCTGGCATCCACGCCCGCCATGTTCATGTCCACGATCCTGGAGAAAATGGACGGGGCCGTCATGATCACCGCCAGCCACCTGCCTTTCAACCGCAACGGTATGAAGTTTTTTTATAAAGAAGGAGGGCTTGAGAAAAGTGATATACGTGAGATCCTGGAGAAGGCACAGGAGATGGAGACAGAGCCGGGAGAGGCCGGTGGCCGGTTACACAAAAAGGATTTCCTGAAAGAGTATGCTGCCTGGCTGACGGAATACATACGCAAAAATGCCGGTGATCCTGAGGATCATGATCATCCGCTGCGGGGCAGGCATATCCTGGTGGATGCCGGCAACGGTTCGGGAGGTTTTTTTGCATCACAGGTATTGCAGAAGCTGGGATCCGACACCACGGGCAGTCTCTTTCTGGAGCCGGACGGGCATTTTCCGAACCATGCTCCCAACCCCGAAGACGGGGAAGCTCTCCGGGCATTGTCGGAGGCGGTGCGGGAACACCGGGCTGATCTGGGGATCATCTTCGA
>CAZYPI010000026.1:7422-20648 GCA_964649335.1 uncultured Rikenellaceae bacterium
GGACCGGACCGCCCTGACGGGCCGTGACGGATCACCAATCAACCGCAACGCCCTGATAGCCCTGGTGTCGGCGGTGGTGCTGGAAAAATATCCCGGCACCTGGATCGTCACCGACTCGATCACCTCCGAAGGCCTCACCCGTTTCATCGAAAAGGAACTGGGAGGACACCACCACCGTTTCAAAAGGGGTTACCGCAATGTGATCAACGAGGCCATCCGCCTCAACCGCGAGGGCAAAGAGTGCCACCTCGCCATCGAGACCTCCGGTCACGCCGCCATGAAAGAGAACCACTGGCTCGACGACGGAGCTTTCCTGGTCTCTTTCCTGCTGGCCAAAATGGCACGCCTGGGCAGGGAAAACAAAACCTTGGAAGACCTGATCCGCCGCCTGGAACATCCCCGGGAAGAGAAGGAGTTCAGGATAAAAGTGCTGGCCGCAGATTTTGCATCGTACGGACAGCAAGTGCTGGACGACCTGGTCTCTTTTGTGGAAAAACAGGAGGGCTGGCAGGTGGTGCATCCCAACTATGAGGGCGTGCGCGTGACCTGTGACCGGGAGCACGGCGACGGCTGGTTCCTGCTGCGCCTCTCCCTGCATGATCCCGTGCTGCCCCTCAATGCCGAAAGCAATACAACAGGCGGAATTCATATCATGATGAAAAAACTCAAGGAGTTTCTGAAAAAATATGACAAACTGGATATCAGCATACCGGATAATTTTTAACTACACCATATCTTTCTAAACTCCTCAACCTTTCGACTTTTCAACTCCTCAACCATGATTTACACTTTCGGAGAGTCTCTATTAGACGTTACCTTCCGCAACAGGCAGCCGGTCTCGGCCTGGCCGGGAGGAGCCATGCTTAACACATCGGTGTCGCTGGGGCGCCTGGGATTGCCGGTGTCGCTGATCACCGAGTACGGAAAAGATCCGGTGGGGGAGATGATCGATGGTTTTCTTCGGGAGAACGGTGTGGACACCCGCTATGCAGTGCGTTATGACGGAAACAAAACAACCGTGGCGCTGGCCTTCCTGAATGAGAGAAATGAAGCATCTTATTCGTTCTATAAGGAATATCCGGAACGGCGGTTGCAGGGGGTCATGCCGGAATTTTCCGGCGGGGATTATTTTCTCTTCGGTTCTTTTTTTGCGCTCGACCCGGGGGTACGGCCTGCCCTGGTGTCTTTGCTGAAACAGACATCCGGCAGAAAAACTTTTATTTATTACGATCCCAACTTCCGGTCGTCGCATCTGGATGAGCTGCCGGCACTGAAAAAAAATATCATTGAAAATATTTCCATGGCCTCCCTGGTGCGGGGATCGGATGAAGATTTCCGGAATATCTTCGGGGCGGAGAATGCGGAGGATGCCTGGGCAGCCGTGAAAGACCGTACCGGTGCCCTGATCTATACGGCCAGCGACCGGGCCGTCTATCTGAAAACTCCGGAGCTCTCGCTGGAGGTGCCGGTGCCGCCGGTAGAAACCGTCAGTACCGTCGGCGCCGGAGATACTTTCAACGCCGGTATTGTCAGTGAACTTTATAAAAGAAAAGTTACCCCCGACTCTTTATCCCGCCTGACACGTGAGGAATGGACGGAGATCATCCGGACAGCCATAACCCTGGCCGGAGAGGTGTGCGGGAGGTATGAGAACTACATAAATAAAAAAGCATAAGTAAAAAGCCGGAAATAAAAAATAATAGGGCAATTTAAAAATTTTTTCTATTTTTACGCGGAATAAATAAAAATAAAAATTACTATGGACAAAATCAACGTTTACATTGAAAAAGGCGGTGAACTGGTAACCACTTACGGTTTGCGTCTTGTAGGTGCTGTAATCGCACTTTTGTTAGGACTCTGGATCATTAAGATCATTGTCAGGAGTATCCGGAAAGGACTCGACAAAGGAAAGATGGATGAGTCGCTGAAACCTTTTCTCACTTCCATGATCGGCATCACCCTGAAGGTTCTGCTGATCATCAGCGTGCTGGGCATGCTGGGGGTACAGATGACCTCGTTCATTGCCATCATCGGTGCTGCCGGTCTGGCAATAGGCATGGCACTGTCGGGCACATTGCAGAACTTTGCCGGCGGTGTGATGATCCTGCTGTTCAAACCTTTCAAGGTGGGTGATTTCATCAAGGCACAGGGCTATGCCGGCACGGTGAAGGAGATACAGATCTTCAACACCATCCTGAACACGCCCGACAAGCAAACCGTTATCATTCCCAACGGCGGATTGGCGACGGGATCACTGACCAATTTCTCCACCGAGCCGCAGCGCCGTGTGGATTGGACCTTCGGCATCGGTTACGGGGATGACTATGACAAAGCCAAAGCGGTGCTCATGAAACTCATCAGCGAAGATTCACGCATACTGAAAGATCCGGAGCCCTTCATCGCCCTGGCCGAACTGGGGGACAGCTCGGTGAACCTGACCGTACGGGCGTGGGTCAACGGTGCCGATTACTGGGACGTTTTCTTTGATATGAATGAAAAAGTATATAAGACCTTCGAGAAAGAAGGACTCAATATACCGTATCCCCAGATGGATGTGCATGTGAAAGAAGCATAAGACAAAAGATAAAAGTAAAAAGACAAAAGTTATTTTTTTGCTTAATTTTTTGTCCGCTGTAGCATCGGGAAACCGGGGCGGGGGAGGAGTTTTATCTGACTGATACATGTGCTGTTTTGTCTTTCAGCCATTTTCTCAGATCATCATCCAGGTGAGGGGAGAGAGTTCGGTACACCTTTTCGTGGTATCGGTTCAGCCAGTCCCGTTCCTCTTTTGTGAGCAGAGAAGGGGCGATAAGTTTTTGGTCGATGTAACAGAGAGTAAGGGTCTCGAACCGCAGGAATTTTCCGAAAGGGGTTTGCCGGTCGCGTACCACCTGCATCAGGTTCTCGGTGCGGATACCGTATTCTCCTTCGCGGTAAAGTCCCGGCTCGTCCGATAGCACCATGCCTTCTTCCAGAGCCGCACCGGGGCCGTTGGCAGCCCGCGGACTGACGGAGGGCGGGTATTCATGGACATTCAGGAAGTAACCTACGCCATGGCCGGTGCCGTGACCATAGTTGAGTCCGGCCGACCATAACGGCTTCCGTGCCAGGATGTCGAGATGATACCCTTTGGTGCCTTCCGGAAAACGGGCCATGGCCAGGCTGATCGTTCCTTTCAGTACCCGGGTGAAGTCTTTTTTCTGTTGTTCCGTGGGCTCTCCCAGGGCGACGGTGCGGGTGATGTCGGTGGTGCCGTCGAGGTATTGCCCGCCCGAATCCAACAGGTAGATACCGGGTATCTGCAACTCTGCGTCACTTTCTTCCGAGGGGGTATAATGCACGACGGCCCCGTGAGGACCGAAAGAGGAGATGGTGGCAAAGCTGGGGCCCATAAAATAATCCTGTGCCGCCCGGAAAGACTCCAGCTTCCCGGCTGCCGAGAGCTCGGTGATGAGGGTCTTTCCGATGTTTTGTTCCAGCCAGTGGAAAAACTGTGTCAGGGCCACGCCGTCGCGAATCATGGCCCGGCGGATATGGGCGGACTCCGTTTCATCCTTTACGGCTTTTAGGCGGGCCGGGATGGAGGGGTCTTCCACGATTTGTTTGGCCCCGGAGAGGTGGTGGTAGAGATGGGCATTGATGGAGGAGGGGGCCAGATGCACCGTGCTGCCGGCGGGGATCGCGGCGACGGCTGCCGGAAAGTCGTCGTAATCCCTGAGGTTCACCCCTTCGTTTTGCAGTTTGTCCTTTAGTTTCGCGGGCATCTTTTCCGGCCGGATGAACAGGGTGGCTTCCTTCTTTCCTGCCAGTGCCCAGGCCAGTACCACCGGGTTGTAGAGGATATCTTTGCCGCGTATGTTGAAAGTCCACGCGATATCGTCGAGGGCGGTGAGCAGCGTATAGTCTGCCTGCATCTCTTTCATCCTGCTGCGTATGACGGCCAGTTTTTCCCGGATGCTTTTCCCGGCGAAGGAGACGGGGTGTTCGAACGCCGGCGCTGCCGGAAAGGGAGGACGGTCATGCCACAGGTGTGTGATCAGGTCAACATCCGGCACCGTAAGGATGTTCTGTTTGCCCAGTTCGTCAAACAGCCGGCGGTGCAGGAGCATCGACATCAACCGGCCGTCATAGCCGGCGCGGCTGCCGGCGGGAAGGTGTTCCTGCAGCCAGCCGATCCATTCGGGAGTGTGGGGGATCTTCAGCTTTACCAGAGAGAAACCGCTGCCCCGGAGCTGCTCTTCGGCCTGTATGAAATAACGCGAGTCGGTCCATACCCCCGCAAAATCTTTGGTGATCACCACCGTGCCGGCCGAGCCGGTGAAGCCGGTGAGCCATGCCATGATGCGCCAGTGATCCGGCACATACTCACTCATGTGCGGATCGGAGGAGGGGATTATGTATGCGTCCAGCCCCTGCTGCCGCATGGACCGACGGAGAGAAAGAAGTTTATTCATGATGTAAAGATAAAAGACAAAAGGCAAAGGACAAAAGAGAATAAGATAGATATGTTGATTGTTGATCAGGGTTTTGTGACGGTTTATAAAATATTTCACAATATATTTGGCAGGTCTGCCGGTAATTTGTACCTTGTTTGACCTTTACTCATCCGCATGTTGATGCATTTTTCCTTCTGTTTATAAAATACTAAATCATGAAATCAATGAGAATTTTATTGTTAGCCGGGGCTTTTTTACTTACTTTTTCAGCGAGGCCTGTATCTGCCGGAGAATTGAGAACTGCCGGCAACAACTGGGGATGGGTCTCGCGTGTTTCGTCTGTGGGGTCCAATGAGGCGGGCGACGCGTTGTGGGGGTTTAAGTTTGTGCCGCCCGCCGGATGGGCTTTTCAGAAAACAGCATCCGGCATTATGCTGGGCAGTAACACCGTTGCCGGGTTGATCGTCGTGTTTCCCCATAGTGCCACGAGCATGCAACAGATGCAGCAGGAGATGATGCAGGGGATTCACGAGGAAGGTACCGCCCTATCCGTTGCAGGCAAACCGGTGGCTGTCGCCGGCAACGCCCTGGCCGTGGATTATACGGGCGAGGTGAACCAGCAGCAGGCGAAAGCCAAAGGATACGGGGTACTCTCGCCGAATGGAGGAGGCGCTTATATCCTCGCAATAACCACCCCCGATAAAATGGGAAAGGATCTCACTTCCGCCGCCGAGACTATTGGCAGAAACATGCAGTATATCAAAGCCGGCAGCGGGGCTGGCTCTTCCGACCTGATCCGCTTTTTTGCCGACACCTGGATTACCACTACCACCAATACCTCCACTGCGGTGTATTTATATGCCGACGGCACCTATTCGGACCATTATGAAGCCTCCTATTCGGGCAATATGACGGACGGCGGCGGCAATAATACAGGCAACTGGGGCAACGCCAACCAACAGGGCGGCAGAGGCCGGTGGAGCGTGCAGGGCAACAAAGACCAGGGAAAGATCATTATGGTATCGGCCGGGGGGGAACGCTATGAATATACCTATCAGGTGCATGTGGAAAACGGACAGAAATATTATTCGGAATATTATTTCAACGGGACTTTGTACCACAGGAAAAATAAGTATGATTGATTGGATGATGGTTCCGTATTAATTTCATTTCTCCGGGTGTGTTTGTTTCAGGATATTTGTAAATTTGTGTTCCAATTTTCCTGTACAAATGTGAACCAACCTGAAACAGCTAAACAGATGAGATCGATCCGTATTTTTCCGGGAGTTATTTCGGTTTTTCTTTTTTCTTTAATTACTACGGCACAAACGCCGGTATTGACACTGGAAGAGGCCATTGCCGGGCCTTATACACAATTCAGGACGGAAGATCTGCGGGGTCTGCAATGGATACCCGGGAGCCATCTGTTGTCTGTGGTGAGGGGTGACTCGCTGGTGATTCGGGATCCGGTGAAAGACAAAAAATCGGTTCCGTTTACCTTTGAGACTTTGAATTTGGTGTTGAAAGCCACCCTGGGTGACTCCATCGGGTCGCTGGCGGCTCTGAAATGGAAAGATGAGTCCACGGTATATTTCCGGGTGGACACTTCGTGGGTGCAGATGGACGTGCCTACCATGAAGCTCGTATCGGTTGCCGGCATTCCCCGGGGAGCGGCCCATGCGGATTATTGTGTGGTTGATCCTGCGGTGGCTTTTACGGCCGGTCCGAATATTTTTCTGGCGGTGCCGGGAGAAAAGATCAGGCAACTCTCTTTTGACAGTCTGCCCGGTTTTGTGAACGGCCGGCCGGTATCCCGGAACGAGTTCGGTATCAACAAAGGTACATTCTGGTCGCCAAAGGGAAGATATCTGGCCTGGTACCGGAAAGATGAGAGCCGCGTGTCGGAATACCCGCTGGTAGATATACGATCCAGGGTAGCGAAGCTGAAAGAAATACGCTATCCCATGGCGGGCATGGAGAGTGAGGAGATCCATGTTTTTATCTATGACCGGAAAAACAAAACCGTCAGGGAAGTGGACACTCCCGGGCCATATGACCAGTATCTCACCAACATTGCCTGGAGCCCGGATGAGAAATATTTGTTTGTCGCTGTGCTGAACCGTGAACAGAATCACCTGTGGCTGAACAAATATGATGTGGAAACGGGTAAGATGATCGGGACCCTGTTTGAAGAAAAAAACGACCGGTATGTGGAACCGCTCAAACCGGCGCGCTTTCTTCCCCATCATCCCACTCAGTTTATCTGGGAAAGCCGTCGCAACGGATACAACCAGGTTTTTCTGTATGATATCGAAGGGAACCTGCTTAAGAACCTCACGCCCGGCAGTTATGATGTGACGGATGTGCTGGGTTTTTCGGAGGACGATCTTTACTTTTATTATGAATCGGCTGAGGTGAGTCCCATACAGCGGCATATCTTCCGGGTGGATGTAAAAACCGGCAAGAAGCTGAGGCTGACCACCGTTCACGGTATGCATCGCGGCATTTTATCGCCGGACGGAGAATATGTTATGGACCGGTATTCCAATCTGGAGACCCCGCGGGTCATTGAGGTGATCAGTGCCGGCGGCAAACCGGTGAAACGTCTTCTGACGGCTGCCGATCCCTGGAAAGAGCGGCGGCTGGGGAAAGTCATCATAGATTCGTTGCCGGCGTCGGGAGATTCTCCCGTGCTTTATTACCGGCTGATCAAACCGGTGGACTTTGATCCGGCGAAGAAATATCCGGTGGTGGTGTATGTTTACGGGGGTCCCCACTCGCAGTTGGTGACGGATTCATGGCTGGGAGGGTCGCGTATGTGGCAGCACTATATGGCCGGACAGGGTTATGTCTGTTTCACCCTGGACAACCGGGGCACTTCGGCACGGGGGTTTGACTTTGAGAGTTGCATACACCGGCACCTGGGGGATTATGAGGTGCAGGACCAGATGCGCGGGGTGCGTTATCTCAGGAGCCTTCCCTGGGTGGATACCTCCCGTATCGGCGTGCACGGCTGGAGCTACGGCGGCTTTATGACTATCTCGATGATGTTGAAGAACCCCGGTGTGTTCAGCGCAGCCGTCGCCGGCGGACCGGTGACCGACTGGAAATACTACGAGGTGATGTACGGCGAACGGTATATGGACCGGCCGCAGGAAAACAAAGAAGGTTATGCCCGGGCCGACCTGAAGAATTATGCGGACAATCTGAAAGGACATTTGCTCATCATTCACGGGGCCATGGACAGCACGGTGGTGTGGCAGCACAGCCTGACCCTCCTGCGGTCGTTCATTACCCACGGCAAACAGGTGGACTATTTTGTCTATCCCACCCACCCGCACAATGTGAGGGGGTATGACCGTATCCATCTCATGCGGAAAGTGTCGGATTATTTTGATCTGTATCTGAAATAAGATAAAAGATAAAAGTAAAAAGATAAAAGGTAACTATTTAGCTATATTTCTAACTTCCTAAATGATTCTCTTTACTCCTTTTATCTAATGCCCCACCCCCATACTCCCTCTCCCGGGAGGGGTTGGGGAGGGATACCGAAAGAACTTTATTAATAAACAGTTTGTCATAAAAATGTTTCTTAATATTATCCCTGCTAAATAATTACGATAAAAGTAAAAAGACAAAAGTAATCGTCAGGGCTAATCCCGGCATTCGACGCAGGAGACATATTGATCCTTCGGGTTGTTGCTTCCTTTTCCGGAATGGAATTCAGAGTGTCCGGGTGGTTGATATTTACCGTCCTGAAGATTTCTATCATGTCATAATGGCATGAATTTACCAGTCATACAGACAGAATGACATAAGTATGATTGCTTCTTTCGTTGGCAGAGATATTGATGTGAGAAGGCGGGTTTATTTGAGATAATAATAAATCCGGAAAAAAATTAAGAAAGGAGAATGAATATGAATCTGAATAATTTTACGATAAAGTCACAGGAAGCGATACAGCAGGCCATTGAGGTGGCAAAGGGCTTGAACAACCAGGCCATCGAGAACGGTCACCTGATGAAGGGTGTGCTCACGATGGGGGAGAACATCACCAATTACCTGTTCCGGAAGCTGGATGTGAACATGGAGAGGTTTGAGCAGGTGCTGGATAAGATCCTGGAGGGTTATCCCAAAGTGAGCGGCGGGGAGCCTTATCTGTCGCAGACGGCTTCGAAGAGTCTGGATGAGGCGTTGAAGGCATCGAAGGAGATGGGTGACCAGTTTGTTTCGGTGGAGATGCTGATCCTGGGGATCTTCAAGACCAACGACGATGTGGCCAAGATGATGAAGGACATGGGGGTGACGGAGAAGGATCTGAAGGCCGCCATCCGGGAGCTGCGCAAGGGCAGCACCGTGGCCGACCAGAATGCCGAGAGCACCTTCGATGCGCTCAACCGTTTTGCCATCAACCTGAACGACATGGCCCGCACGGGCAAGCTCGATCCGGTCATCGGCCGCGATGAGGAGATCAGGCGGGTGTTGCAGATCCTCTCGCGCCGTACCAAGAACAACCCCATACTGATCGGGGAGCCGGGTGTGGGTAAGACGGCCATCGCCGAAGGACTGGCCCACCGCATTGTGCGGGGGGATGTGCCGGAGAACCTGAAGACCAAGCAGATCTTCTCGCTGGATATGGGTGCCCTGATCGCCGGCGCCAAATACAAAGGCGAGTTTGAAGAACGGCTGAAAGCGGTGGTGAAGGAAGTGGTCACAGCCAACGGCGAGATCATCCTCTTCATTGACGAGATACACACCCTGGTGGGTGCCGGTAAGTCGGAGGGTGCCATGGATGCCGCCAATATCCTGAAGCCGGCGCTGGCGCGCGGGGAGCTGAGAGCCATCGGCGCCACCACCCTGAATGAGTATCAGAAATACTTCGAGAAGGATAAGGCGCTGGAACGGCGTTTCCAGATCGTCCTGGTGGATGAACCCGATGTGCCCAGTGCGGTGTCTATCCTGCGGGGACTGAAAGAACGTTATGAGAACCACCATAAGGTAAGGATCCGCGATGAGGCCATTGTGGCGGCCGTGGAGCTGTCGCACCGTTATATTACCGACCGTTTTCTGCCGGATAAAGCCATCGACTTGATCGATGAGGCGGCAGCCCGCCTGCGGCTGGAGATGGACTCCCTGCCACGGGAGCTGGACGACCTGGAACGGCGGATACGGCAACTCGAGATCGAACGGGAAGCACTGAAAATAGAAGGCGATAAGGAGAAAACCAAAGAGATGACCCGCGAGATCGAGAATCTGTCGCAGGAGCTCAACAAGCTGAAGGCCAAGTGGAAAATGGAGAAAGATCTGATCACACAGATCCAGCAGCACAAGCAGAACATAGAAGACCTGAAGCACGAGGCCGAGATGGCCGAGCGCTCAGGCGACTACGGGCGTGTGGCCGAGATCAGGTACGGCAAGCTGTCGGAAGAAGAGCAACGTATCGGTGAACTGGAGAAGAAACTGGAGGAGATGCAGGGCGATGATCCGCTGATACGTGAGGAAGTGACGGCCGAAGACATTGCCGAGATCGTATCCAGCTGGACAGGCATCCCGGTGAAGCGTATGCTTCGCAGTGAGCGGGAGAAGCTGTTGCATCTGGAGGAAGAGCTGCACAAGCGTGTCGTGGGTCAGGACGAGGCCATCCGTGCCGTAGCCGACGCTGTGCGCCGGAGCCGTGCCGGTCTGCAGGACACCAAACGGCCCATCGGATCGTTTATCTTCCTGGGCACCACCGGCGTGGGTAAAACCGAGCTGGCCCGGGCGCTGGCAGAGGTGCTGTTCAATGATGAGAACATGATGACGCGGATAGACATGTCCGAGTACCAGGAGCGTCATTCGGTGTCGCGCCTGATAGGCGCCCCGCCGGGATATGTGGGCTATGACGAGGGAGGACAGCTTACCGAGGCGGTGCGCCGGAAACCTTATTCGGTGATCCTGCTCGACGAGATCGAAAAAGCTCATCCCGATGTGTTCAATATCCTGCTGCAGGTGCTCGATGACGGTCGTCTGACGGATAACAAGGGCCGGACGGTCAACTTCCGCAACACCATCATCATCATGACCTCCAACATGGGCAGTCAGCTCATCCAGGAAAGCATCCGCAAGATGGACGGTAAGAACAGGGAGCAAGTGATGGAGGAAGCCCGCCGTCAGGTGATGGATCTGCTGCGCCGCACCATCCGGCCGGAGTTCCTTAACCGTGTGGACGAGATCATCATGTTCACCCCGCTGGACAATGAGCAGATACGTGAGATCGTCAAACTGCAGTTCGAGCGGATCCGCAGTATGCTCAAGGAGAAACAGGTGGATATTGTGCTCGACGAGGATGCTCTCGACTGGATCGCCCGCGTGGGCTTCGACCCGGTGTACGGGGCACGGCCCATCAAACGGGTGATGCAGCGTGAGGTGCTCAACGAGCTGTCGCGGCAGCTTATCGCCGGCACGATCAACAAAGAGACCACTATCCGGGTGGGCGTGGAAGACGATCATATCGTCTTCAGGAATGCCTGAGAGGAAAAGGGAAAGGAAAAAAGGGACCGGAGATCATCCGGTCCCTTTTTTATTGATGGACATTCCTTTGTCAGGAGGCGGAAAAACTTTTCAGGCAATCTTCCACCGTGTCCTCAATGTCGAAGATGTTGTGAAGCTGCAGCAGTTTGAACAGCTCCATCACCTCATCCGAGACGTCACAGATCTTCAGGAACCCGTATTTGTTGTTGGCGGTTTTCATCAGCGAGAGCAATACCCCGAAGCCCGAGCTGTCCACATATTTGATGCCTTTCAGACTGAGTATGAGTTTGGTGTTGGGCACATCAAACAGGGCATTCAGTTGTTTTTTTGCCTCGTCCGTGATCAGGGCATTGAACTTTTTTACGTCTTCCTTAAAATGTACAATAACGGTATCGTCTTTTTTCTCTATGTTAAATAAGTCCATGGTAATGTATTGTTTCGGTTAATCAAAATATGCTTTCAGTTCTTCTACGGCGTGGGTGGTCTCATCAATGAATCTCTCTATGTATCCGGCGTATTTCTCCGGCGACTTTCCCGACTTGGCGTTCAGCTCGAACTCTTTGAGCATGGCGGCCAGGTCGTCCATGCCCATGATGGCGATGGAGGATTTGGCTTTATGGGCCAGCATGCCCAGGTTGGTCCAGTCCTTTTTTTCGTAAAGATCTTTCATCTCCGTGATGAACTCCGGCACCTGGTCGATAAAGACCTCCACCAGCTCTTTAACGATGGCCTCGTCTCCCGCCGACATGGTCTCAATGTACTCCAGATTCACATATTCCAGTTTCTTTCCGCCAGCCATAATGATCGGATTTATTTCTTCAAAAATAAAAAAAACTTTGATAATAAAAATAAAAGACATTAAATAAGGAAATGATTTGCCCCCCCGGAATGATTATTTTTATACTTTCATCCCATAAATGATGAATTAAATCGTAACTCTTGGGGACGTTTAAATTCGGATTAAGGGTTTAAATACTTTTTCACGACTTTTAATAATTTATCACGGGGTATGGGTTTGGTTAAATAATCATTACAACCTGCAGCTAAAGCGGTGTTTTTATCGTATTCCAAAGCGTGGGCCGTTTGTGCTACAATGGGAATCTCTTTATTTAATTTACGGATTTCCCTGGTAGCCTGATATCCATCCATAACCGGCATTTTAATATCCATAAGTACCAGGCCTATGTCCTGCTGGTGTTCATTGCAAAAGTTAACAGCCTCCCGGCCGTTTTTTGCCCATAGGATCCCGACATCCAGCGGGGCAAGCATCTTGCTGAGGATGAAATAATTCAGATTATTATCTTCTGCAATGAGTATGGTGACTTTTTTCATTTTGTATTGTCTTTAATCATCAAAAGAATAATAGCTTATGATACCCTAGGTAATGTAACATAAAATGTCGAACCTTTACCCGGGGTGGACTCTACGCGGATTTTTCCACCGATTAAATGAACCAGATTTCGTGTGATAGCCAGTCCCAAACCAATTCCTTCGTATTCACGTGTTAAGGTATTATCTTCCTGTTGAAACCTGTGAAAAATTCTTTCGATATTTTCCGGTTTAATTCCAATACCTGTATCTTTAACGAAAAGCTCCAAATGATCACGATCCTTTATTTTATAACCAAAACCAATGAAGCCCCGGGATGTATATTTTATTGCATTTTCCAGTAAGTTCTGTAATATTTCAAGTAACTTTTCTCTGTCGCTGACGATGATCTTATTTTCTTCGTCGGGAAGGTCTAAATGAAAATACAACTTTTTTCCCAAAAGCATTTTATTATTGGAGTATTGTATTTTAATTTCATTAAGCAAAAGGTTTAGGTCAAATGATTCTTTTTTGATATTGATTTCACCTGCTTCAATCCTTGATATTTGTAATATCTCCTGGATGATATTCATTAGTTGCTGACTTGAGCTCTTGATAATCTCGGTATAATCTTTTCTTTCTTCAGGAGAAAGGGCTTCGTTCTGTAATAATTCAGAGAAACCCATAATGGCATTCAGCGGGGTACGTATTTCATGGGACATATTAGCCAGAAAAGCTGTTTTAAGCCTGCTGCTTTCTTCGGCTTTTTCTTTGGCTCTGATCAGTTCGATTTCATATTGTTTTCGTTTGGTTATGTCAAAAATATAGCCGACGCTCCGGGTCAGTTGTCCTTTGTTATCGAACACCCCGTATGCATTTAATAATACACAAATTCTTTTTCCGTCTTTTCGGACAAGTTCCATTTCCTGGTTTACTATCTTTCTGTTTTTTTTCAGGGTCTCAAATATTTCA
>CAZYPI010000027.1:0-20227 GCA_964649335.1 uncultured Rikenellaceae bacterium
GCACGAACGGAGTAGAGTTCACCTATACGAGCAATGCCAGTGACGGGAGTATCGGAGGCAACGGCACAGGCACGTTGCTGCCCGGCCAGCGTATACAGGAGACACTAACGAACGGTAACGACAACTATGGTTGGGTAGAATATGTGATCACACCGTGGACGTTGGATGCAAGTGGGAACCGCAAGTGTGTAGGCACGCCGATACATGACACGGTGTGGGTAGAGCCGGTGCCGGTGGTGTCTTTGACTCCTGTTACAGACACCATCTGTGACAACGGAAAAACAAATATATTGATATCTTCTCCTACTCATCCGATATATCCCGTTCGGTTCCGCTACCTGGCTCTGCCCGAGTATCCGGACAGTGTGAATTGTAATATTACCGAAGTTATCGGATTGTTTAACGGGGGAAGGATACAGGAACAGATTGATAACCTGAGTGACCGGCCGCAGAAAGTAACATACCGGGTTATTGCCTATACCGTAAATGGTTTTGGCTTTGAAAAATGTACCGGGGATACATCCTATGCTGTGGTCTGGGTTAACCCCACGCCGAGAGTTCTTTTGATACCAAAGACCTCGAGGATTTGTAATCATAACTTTACGGATGTTGTGTTGACGACACCCACACAGGTTACCCGCGGAGTGGTTACGTTCGATTTGTTTTCCATAGTCTCCGGCAATCCCGGGGATGTTACGGGGTACACTTCTTCACTCACGGATATTGCAAGTGGCTACTCTATCCGGGATACTCTCGTGAATAATACGGATACCGTACAATCGGTAAGATATGTCATCAAACCCCGTGCCCTGGGCCTTACCTATCTGGGATGTGTGGACGGTATTGTTGATACGGTTACTGTCTTGCTGAACCCTGATCCCTTGCAGCAAATAGTTCTTGTCAAAGACAATACTTGTTATGGTATTGATGAAGCTATTCTGGATCTGGATGTTGGAAAAGGAACAGAACCTTTAAGTTATGCCTGGACCGGGCCGGCGCATTTCACATCCGACCAGAAGAGACTGGAAGATCTGAGAGGCGGGATATACACGGCAACGGTAACAGATAACTTTGGTTGTCATAAAACCGGGCAGATACATGTAAATTATCCGGCACCGATCATGCTGGCAGCAGATGCCATCAGAAACATATCTGGGAATAATATTACCTGTAATGGGGGATCTGATGGAACAATATACTTTTTTATTAGTGATGTTGGGGCGATTAATCCTCCGTTCTATTATTGGGTCAGGGATGAGTCGGGAACTGTTATTGCATCCGGAAATATGAATCCGGGATATGCCGGTATTAAATGGCTGTATAATTTGTCTGCGGGCACTTACTCTATTGAGATAGAAGATGCTGTTGGCTGTCATACGGGTGATTTTGTGGAGTTGAAAGAACCGGATTCAATTAAAATATTTATGCATTCACCGGTCTATGTTGATCCGTATAACATATCATGTAAAGAATCTCATGACGGGCGGATAAGGATGGATTCGGTGACGGGAGGGAACGGGTGGTTTAAATACAATTGGGCGCCGGGGGCTGACGTACGGCCCGGAGGAATTCTGATTCCGGAAAGCCCCGAACAGGACAGCCTGACTGCCGGCACTTATTACCTGCATATAACTGATACGCTGGGCTGTTTTGCCAATGACAGCATTACTCTGCTGGAACCTGACGGGATTGAGTTGACGGATACCATTTTATCGCTTTCAGCAGATGGCAACTACAATATCAGTTGTTTTGGGGGGCATGACGGCAGCATTGGATTGCGTGTGGCAGGGGGGAGCGGTGAATATAGTTATTACTGGACTACTTCCGACGGTTCCGGATTGGATCCTGCCGAACGGGACCAGGACGGTCTGACGGCCGGGACTTACCACGTACGGATATCTGATGAAAGCTCGTGTTATATTGAGCGGGAATTTACACTGACAGAACCTGCGCCGTTGCAGATCACCGATTCGGTGTCCCTGGCCAATGACGGAATACATAATGTAAGCTGTGCCGGAAGCAATGATGGTCTGATAGATATTACCGTTTCCGGCGGAAGTGTCGGGAATTATACTTATCTGTGGACTACCGCTAACGGCAGTGGACTGATTCCGGAGGCGGAAGACCAGTCTGGCCTGACCGCCGGAGACTATCAAGTGACGGTTACCGATATGAACGGATGTGTCATTGACACAACCATTACACTTACCCGGCCTGACCCGATAAAGATCGAGTTTACACCTACTCATATTTCCTGTGATCCCGGTTATGACGACGGGGCAATACAGGCAACGGTGACAGGCGGGACAGGTGCCGGCACGTATGATTATCTCTGGTCCACAGGAGAGACGGCAACGGATCATATTTCTGATCTGACTGCCGGCTGGTACTCCCTACAAATAACGGATATAAACGGATGTGTGATGATCGATTCCATTGAAATCCTGCTGCCGCCACCCTTGAAGCTTGAACTCAATATCTCTGATTTCCACGGTAGCAATATCGCCTGTAACGGGGATGCCAACGGTTCCATAGAAGTGAGTATCCTGAGCGGCACCCCCGCATATCAATATGTCTGGACGGGACCCGACGGATTTTCATCAACCGACTCAAGCATTTACCAGTTGAAAGCCGGGGATTATACCCTGCATGTCGAGGATGCCAAACATTGCCTGGGTGATACCACCGTACGGATGAAAGAGCCGGATCCCCTGATGGTCAATATTACCAAATCGTCCTCTTTGTCAGGAGATTATAATATAAATTGTTATGGTGAGAATACGGGAAGTATCGAACTGGATCCTGTGGGAGGGACTCCTGCCTATAGTTATCTGTGGGATGATGGGAACACAAAACCTGATCTGGCAGATTTGCCGGCAGGGATCTATCATGTAGAGGTGTCCGATATGAACGGTTGTATTACAGACACAACCGTTCAGCTTACACAGCCGGATTCGCTTACTTTGATATTGGCCGTAAAAAACACCTATTGTCCGGATATGAGTGACGGGCAGGTGGTTGCCTATGTTAACGGGGGTGTGGAACCGTATAATTATTTCTGGTCAACAGGCGAAGGGGGTGACAGGATAGAAAATATTATTCCGGGTGAATATTCCGTAACGGTTACCGATGCCAATATGTGTATGGTGGGCGATACGGTAAAGGTGAAGAGTGACCGGCCGCAATGCCTGGAGATACCCAACGCTTTCTCCCCCAATGGCGACGGAGTGAATGATATATGGGAGATCGGTAAAACGGAACTCTATCCGGATATGGTGGTACAGATCTATAATCGCTGGGGAGAACTGATATTCAGGTCCAACCCCGGATATAGCAATCCCTGGGACGGAACCTATCATGGAAAAACATTGCCCATGGATTCGTATTATTATGTGATAGACCCGGGTAACGGAGCCAAACCTATCAAAGGGAATGTTACCATAGTCAGATAAATATAATAATGATGATCATATGATATTTTAGTACTTTTAACAACGGGATGATAAGAAAACTGAAAATAGGGATATTTATGCTTTTTGTGTCATGGGCGGGGATGGCGCAACAGACCCCCCTATATGATCAATATATGCTGAATCCTTACCTTATCAATCCGGCTGTGGCGGGGAGCGACGGGTATACCACACTGAATGTTACGGCACGTAATCAGTGGCTTGGAATAGATAATGCTCCGGCCACACAGGCGTTCACTGTTCAGTCACGTCTGTTGAAGCGGAGTTTTATCGTCAAATCTTCCTCCCCCAAAAAGCGAATCCTGAAGCCCAGCCGCAGCGGACGTGTCGGGGTGGGGGGAATGATCTTCAACGATATGAACGGGATGATGCAACGTACAGGGATCAGCGCTACCTATGCCTATCATATCCGGATCCGTGAGTCTCAGCTCTCTTTTGGCATTAACGGAATTATCTATCAGGTCAGATTACATGAAGATGAGCTTACTTTTTATAATCCCAATGAGCCTCTGCTGAATACCGGTTTACGTAGAATCCTGTTGGTTCCGGATGCCAATTTCGGAGTCTATTGGTTGAACTATAACTACTTTGCCGGCCTCTCCGTTTTTCAGCTATTCGAATCTTATATGAAACTGGGCAATGCTGCCTGGAAAGATTATCACATGATGAGACATTATTACCTGTATGGAGGATACCGTTTTTATATTAACAGACAGTTTGAGATAGAACCCTCAGTGCTGATAAAAACCAGCGAACAACTGTTGGTACAGGCGGATTTTAACTGTAAACTTTATTTCAGGAATATGATCTGGGCGGGGATTTCTTACCGCTCTGTATCGGCTTTTGCCGTTTTGATCGGATTAAAAGCGGATAAATATTATTTCGGATATGCTTTTGACTATGGTCTCAATACCCTGACCCGCCATACCTATGGTTCCCATGAGTTTTCCATATCTATGAAACTTGGCGACAGCGCCCGAAGATACCGTTGGCTGGAGAGGTATTGATTTATTAGAAAGCGAAGTAAATATCTCTGAAAATTTGTTTGAAGCAATGAAACTGGCAGTGAATATAAAATAACCGGAGAATGAAATGGAGAACCTGACCGTCAGATATCTGCAACCTGAAGAGTACTATTTATGGGAGGAATTTGTGGATAAAAATCCGCATGGAACGGTTTTCCACCATTATTATTGGCATAAGTGGGTTTTCTCATGCGACCATGGAGTGGACATTGCAGTGGTTTGTTGTTTTAAAGGAGGGCAAATCACCGGAGGAACGGTTATAGGGAAAAGGAAAAGACTGAAATTTCTGAAATTTATGGTTGCTCCCTTTGCGTCCCCTTTTTATGGGCTTTTGGTTGATGAACGAGAGACGAAATATCTTTCGAAAAAAGAAAACTTCCGGTTTCAGGTGGTACGCAAACTGCTGGATTTTATTAATAAAGAGTTTCATTATGTTATTTGTAATTTGCCTCCGGATTTTCGTGATATCCGGGCTTTTACATGGAGGAAATTTACCAACCGTGTATTATACACATACCGGCAAAATATTGAGGATCCATTACTCTTGTACGAAAACTTCCTTCCCGCGTTGAAAAGGCAAATAAAAAAAGGGGAAAAACTGAACTATACCATAAAGGATAACCTGGATAAAGAACATCTGGGCAGGGTGTTTGCCCTGATAAAAAAAGGGTACAAACGGAAAAAATATCCTTTGAAATTTTCAGAAGAACAAATAAAAAGCATTAATGATTTTTCTGAAATAAAAAAGCATGCAGGAGTTTTTTCAATATGGACGGGAAATACCCCGGTGGCCGGTTTGATCATAATATATGACAGGCATTGTGCTTATTACTGGCTGGCCGGGAGTGATCCTCAATATTTTTCAACGGGACTGAACCAGCTATTGCTATGGAAAGTAATCGGAATCCTATCAGGCCGGGGGATAAAATGTTTCGATTTCGTCGGGGCCAATACCGAAGCGAGTGCAAATTATAAAGCTGCCTTTAACTTTGAATTGGTACCCTATTTCCAGGTTGACAGGGCAACAAAGACTTTATTAAGGTTTATTCTGTTTTTTAGGGAACCTTAGGATGGATTTCCATCATGATAAACTTTCCGGTAATTTAATGACATGTGTTCATATTGAACCAACTATTTCGTATCGGTATTGCTTTTGATAAAACGCCTGATATTTGACCTCCAAGAGGAAGGATTTCTCCAGGAAAGCCAGATATTTTTTATGCTTTCGGATTCTATTTTATCATAAAAATTAAATAAATGTAGAATAAAAGGAAACAAAATAATCAAAGCGGATTTAAGCAGGATACGGATAATGGCAGGCAAAGGATTAAACAACTGGGACAAAACAACCATGCCCACCCCTGTAAAAATGATTATACCGATTTTTTTTAATTCGTATGGGATAGGATATGCTTTTTGTGCAAAAAACAATATAACTGAAAAATATATTATTTGTGAGGTTAACGTTGAGAAAGCAGCTCCCATATATCCCCAGCGAGGGATAGTCAGCCAATCAATCAGTAAATTAATAACAGCTACAAAGAAAGTTACGTATCCTATGATGCTTGTTTTTTTTGCAATGTTCAAGCCGGTAATTCCCACATCCCGCAACATGCCAAAAAGAATGGCAAAAGAAATAACGGGGATAACCCTGTAGGCTTCCCAGTATGCAACTCTTCTGGATAGAACCTTGATAATTTCCAGATTAAAAAATGAAATGGCCAGGACAAAAAACATCAAACCGAAAGTATAGTAAGTCATCACTTTGGAATAGAACCGCTTATTGGTGGATGTTTCACCAATCATTTTATAAATAACCGGCAGAAGCGCCAGATTGACCGAGTTTATAATGACAGCCCTGAGGAAGTTGGCAAACTTAAATCCCAGGGAATAAATCCCGACATCTTCATAGTCAGTCAGGAAACGCAACATATATCGGTCAGTTACAGAAAGGATAATAAGTGTGATAGATGAAAAAAGCAATGGAAAACTGTACTTTAATACGGTGCCTGTCAAATGTGTAAGAAAATGAAACCTTAAATTTTTTATTATAAAAGGGGAAGATGCGAGCAATAAAAAACCGGCCCCTATGATCTGTGCATAATAGATCCCTTCCAGCTTCATATGAAGGTTGACGATAAAATAAATCGTGAATAAAAGTTGAACGAGAAATTTTACTGTAGTAAGAAAAGAATATAATACCGCTTTTTCCTGAAGACGAATCAAGGTTAAAGTAACAATGTTTATGACTTCCAGAACGGTGGTAAAAACAAGTAAGCGGATTAACAGGGTTAAAGTATTCGTATTGAATAACAGAATCGAAAAAGGTTTTTGAAAATAAATTACCAGTATGCCAAAAGTAAAAGAAGCTATAAGTACCATAAACAAAATGGTAAAATAGAGCTCTTTTTGATATTTGGAATCCTTTTTTTCCCAATACCAGCGGAAAAAAGCCTGAGATAACCCCAGTCCGAAAATAGTAATAAAAACCTGCAATGTAATCTCCAGAATGCCTAACATTCCATACTGCTGAACCGGAAAAACGGATGTGTACAGAGGGATTAATATAAATCCTATTAGCTTGGACGAAAGAGTTCCAATGCTGTAAATAATAGTGTTTTTTATGGTGCCTCTGAGTATTTTAAGCATGGAGACTCGGATTATCAGAGGTGGTTTTCAGATATGTGGCAAATGCTTTCATCATCCAGGCCTGTCCCCAGCGAAGATAAGGAATTTTAGACTTCCAGGTAATACCGAAAATACGGCTCTTCAAAATACCATAATAAAAATATCCTGACGGATCCTGAAGATTTTCTATTGTCCATTCAAGCACTGTTTTTGCTTTTTCACAACTATCCGGAAAAATATTCTCCAAAGAACACAAGCAAATGACAGCCTCAGCACAGGAATGGATATCAATACGGAACTTGTGATGTGGTTTAAGCTTGGGAACAGGTCCGTCAAAAAAGTTATCAAGGTAAAATTGATATCCTTTTCGCAAAGCCCTCTCTACATCCTCCCTGCCGGTTAGCTTCAAAATTGAATAAAGCATCCTGAGAACAAATCCCGTGTGATAATGATCGATAAAATGGGCGGGAGGTTCCGGCGGCCCGTTGTAATCAAACGAACCGTTTGCATGCTGGTTGGCTATTGTATAATTGACCGCTTTATGAGCCAAATTGATCCATTCCTCGCGATGGATTTCCATTCCGACTTTCATTAAAAACTCAGCAACAAAAAGATTTAGGTTGTGTACATGGTTACGAGACACGGGGGTATAAGAAAAACAAAGGCTCTGGTGGGAAAGATGATCTTTCGGTAACCCGGCAAGAAAAACTCCAATTTGTTTCAATATCTCAAGATCTTTGGCGTTTTGATTCAGATGATATCTTTTCCAGAAGGCTTCCCCTACGGCTGTAGAAACAATGCCGTTGGGAGTATTTGCCGGAATGAATGCCGTAGATTGCCAGTCAAACGGATAACCCCAGGCCATTCCTGTAGGTGTATTTGAAGGATGTTGAATCAGCCAATCAAGGCAGAAGTCTGCATTCAGCAAGAATTGTTTGTTATGAGTAAGATAATACAAATCCAGAAAAGCATCTGCCAACAATCCCATTGCCTTTGCGTTGATTTCGGGTTTTATTTTAAAAAATTTTCTTGACAATACCGGGAACATGAAAAAAAACTCGAAAACAAATTCCCGTAGCAACGTATGAAGGGAGGAGTTCCGACTTTTCTGAATAAGTTTAAGCGTTAATGGAATAGCTTTGATATCATAAGGGTCATAACCGGCCCATCCGTTATTTCTTATCCACCGGAATAGCAAATCAAAACTTTTCTGAATATTATATTTTATCTCCATTCTTTATATTATAACGAATCAATTTCCCATATCCGTTTGAATAATTGTCAAAATAATTAAAATAAGAATAGAAAGGGAAGTTACAAAAGTCCCGTATCCGAATCCTGTCGTCAAGAATTTCAATGATACGCATTTGTTTGATGTTTTGGTAAGAAAGTGTTAAACCTATGGTGTCTTTCTGTAAGAAAACCACTTCACATTGTGCATCATTGGATAGGTGAAACAAACCGGAAATCCCTTCGTCCCATCTGTTTTGTTCTTTTTCGGGTATGATTAAAGTGTTATGGAAGGGTGTACTTCTGAAACGGTTTCTTTCTTCCGGGAGAGGAGTGTATAAATATGTACCCGGATCAACAATAACATCCTCTCCATCAAAAGACAACTCGAAAGAGAGTTTATCATTATGAGCATGACCGCCATTTCCGTCCTGTCCGTTTGACATGGCGTTGACAGCCAGATAAAGTCGATCCGAACGGAAAACAAAAAAATTGGCAAAAAAGAATGGATATAATTTCAGGTTGTTTTTAAGAGAAACAGGATTGTTTTGTGCCGGAAATAATTCATATTCTTTATGATAGGAAAATCGAAGGTCTTTGGGATTTTTCCAAAAGTGAATATCTTTTTGATTTTCATTGATTTTTATTGCAGTAATGTGTTTTTGGTTTGCAAGTGATTCAATAAAACTTTTTTCAAGGGGATGTCTCGTTCCAAAAATATTAAATTCGTCCAAATGGAACATCCCATTAAATGCAGCCAACAGAGGAGTATGATCCAAAATATTTTCATCCCAATATTTTTCATCCGGGAGCTCATTGTTCCTGAGATGAATATATTTTTTTTGGGCATCAACGGAGGTCATGAATTTTCCAACGGGGGTTAACTTTATTAATCGGCCACTATCATTATCTCCGATTTGAGGAATCTGAAAATTAGGCTTGGTAATGATTCTGGTAAAATTACCCATTTTATAAAGAGCTATTGCAATAGGTGAATCAGCAAAACTTTTCCCATCTGTATAAAATTGAAACATAGTGGAGCCAAAGGTTTCGTTTATTACTTTTTCAAGAAAAACAAACTCAGGAAATTTTCTGTGTTCAGCAAAAACACCAAGGATCAAAGCCGTAGAGTATAAAATAAATGATGCGCTTAATGAATGGTAAGCGGTTGATGATTCAAAATTCACACCATCCGGGAGAAATTGCTTATCCATTTCTTTTCCTAATTCTCGTATGGAAAACTCAACCCATTTTATTGTTTGCCTGGTTATAGGAAGGTAGGCTCCAATAAACAATAATCCTGTTAAATTTGAAAGATAATGATTAGATTTTACGGGTCCGGTATTTTCAAGGTTATGAAATATATGAAGCCCGTGTTCGTATATTGAGCGGGCAAAAACAGACTGAAAAAAGTCATCAAGTATTCCTGTATCATCCAGTTGCATGAACAGATCATATGCGACTAACATGTTAACAACTCTTATGGAAACCTCCATGGTTGTTGTCCAGTTGACTCCCATGCGGGGAGGATTTGTTGCAATAAAGTCAAGTATCTGATTATGAAACTCACAAAGGGAACGTTTTTTATTTTTAGGTTCTGATAAAGAAAAAACAGCTAATTGTACCAAATGATAGAAACGGGAAATTTCCCATGGTACTTTTAAGTCGGCTCCCGGATAATATTTTTTTCTTTGTTCTTTATACCAGTTCTTTGCATTCCATCGAAATCCACTTTTGATATCTTTTTGCCAATCAATCGGAGTATAAGGAGGAATAATTTTTTGCCAAATATGTCGGCTTTCTTTCAAATGATTTTTATGCAATATTTTATCTAACCAGTTGCCTTTAGAATCAAATTGTTCAATGGTTATAGTGTGATCGTATTTGTATTCTCCCAGGCCCGGGGCATTACTGGAGTAACTGTTTTCCATCCAGCCACTGCCTAACAAATCAAATCTGTGATGAAAATACTGATCGCACAGGTATTCTACAACATGATTATCAAGTCCGTTAATATCAAGTTTGTTGGCTTGAATAATTGATCTCTGGATACTGAACTGCGGGATATCTGTGTGTGTATCATGCTGAAGATCAATAAATCTCTTAATTTTTCTCAATATTTTTGTAAAGGGGAACATGGTTTTCAGGATATCCCGGTTAATTCGGTTATTTTTTTTATGATGTTGTCGACATGTTTATCCCAGGTATATTTTTGCAAAACCAATCGTCTTGCTTGTTGCCCTAATTTTTTTCTCAAAGGTTCATTTTTAGAGAGTTCTATCATGGCCGAGGCAAGAGCTTCTATATCTCCCGGTGGAACCAAATATCCATTCTTACCGTGTGTGATAATATCTCCGATTTGATCCAGGTTGCTGGCTATTACAGGCTTCCCCATAGATAAATATTCAAATAATTTCGTGGGGCTACCGAAAAATTTGCTTCCATCCGGATTTTTTATGTGAGGAGAAAGACAAATATCACACGCAGCCAAATATTCCGGAGCTAAATTTTGTTTGATAAGACCTGTTAAAATGACATTATTTTTATAGGATGAAGAAAAAATGATTCTTTTTACTTCTTTCATAAGGATGCCGTCTCCTATCAACATAAATATGGTTTTAGAAGTTTCTTCGGGATACTTATTATAAAACAGCAAAATCGCTTTGGCTAATTCCACAATTCCGTGCCATTGTCCGAAAGTACCGATGAATCCGAACACAATTTTTTCTTTGGAAATCTGTAATTGCTTTCGAATAACATTACCACTGATTGCATTTGAAAATTTATCAGGATCAACGCCGTTAGGATTTACTAAAATCTTTTTCCCGGGGAACCCTGCCTTAATAAGATTTTCTTTTAAAGGTTCAGATACTACAACAATCAATGTGGCATTCTCAATATTGTATTTTTCTATGAAATAAGTTAACGGCAGTCTGATAAAATGATTAAACAAATATCGCAGTATGTTTTTAGGAAATGATTGTTTAATGTTCCAGTGTTTTATCGCCCAATAGGCAGAAGAATTGAATTCAAGTACCAGAGGAACCGAATATTTTTTAGCCAATCGGGCTGCAACAAAAGAATTTCCCGTATAACGGTGGTAAATCAGATCGTACTGTTTTATTTCGGAATTCAGGATTCGTAATAATTTGAAATTATACAATATTTCCAGGAGGTTATTGATTAATCCTACCTTAACCTTAAAAGGTTTGATGATCTTAACCTCTGACTTAACCTCAGGAAGATAATCATTAGAATAAATTTTTATTTCGGCTTTTTTTCGGAGGGAATTTATCACACCTGCCGTATGTCCGACGGAGCCACCGGCTTTCAGCCCGAATTTGAAATATGTTCGAAGATAGAGGATCTTCATAATGTTTTATTTTTCCAGCCGGCAGCAATAAGACTCCTGTCAAACATACTTCTGCGGTATGCTCCCTGCCCAAGTATTTTATAGATGCTTTTGATAAATAATTTCACTAAAGGCTGTAGAATCACAATCCTTACAAAACTGCCTATTCCGTATATAAAATCGTATTTCATTGTACGGACTTGTGTTTTATCAAAATACATATTCATTATGTCATTGAAACTTTCAATAGTGTAGCCTGTTTCATGAGTGAGATCCATATATCTTTCATGCGTTGCCGAAATCCAGTCCATATTCGGAACACTTAATATAGCGACACCTCCGGGTTTAAGAGACTGGTAGATCAAATTTAACAGCATACCTGATTTTTCCTTTATAATATGCTCCAAAACCGCTTTCATTATAATAACATCGTAGGTCGCCTTTTTATTAGGCAGGAATTTAAAAGCATCTTCTGTATAGATTGTTAGTCCGGTGTTTTCCCTGGCAATTTTTGCTGCTGATGGGGAAATCTCCAGGCCTTCTAGAACACTGAATGTTTTCAAATCTGTCAGAGATTGTAAAGTATAGCCCGTGTAACAACCAATTTCGAGGAGGCTTTTATATTCTCGACGGAAAAAAGGAATATAATTATATTTTACAACCCTGTCATAATGCCGTTTCAATTTTGATTTATCATTCATATCGGCACTTACCGATCTGTATTCGTAATATTTATCAAATATTTTATTTCGAATGTCCGACATATTAAAAGTTATTGCTGGTTAACCATTTGTTAAGGGAATACAATATCCATAATTTGTTTCCGTAGAAATGTGTTCTTTCGTTTTGATAATATAATTTATTCAGATAATTTTCTGATACAAACTGGTAGATAGGGGCTCCAGTTGAAATTAATTCTTTGTTAAACCATTTTGGAAGAACCTCTTTGTAAAATGGTTGCAGTAACATTCCAAAACCTACTTTTGGATGATCAAGCAAAAATCGCGGAAGGACATTCTTCGCATTGTTTTTCAATAAGGTTTTGGCACCGCTTTCCATTTTCAGAGAGAAATCGAGAGAAGAAGAATATTCTATCAGGCGATAATCCATAAACGGGGAACGGGCTTCAATACTTGCTGCCATTGTAGGATAGTCAATACGTGAAAGAATAAGTTCAGGAAGCCTCAACTTATATTCTACATTCAATATTTTCCGGAGAAAACTGTCTCTTAGATCGGAACGAATCTCTGACATATATTTGTATAACACACTGTATGAATTAAACTCTTTACTTCCTCTCCAGAAATTTGATTTTTCCGTTTCATAAAAACCGTGAATATGACGTCTGGAGATCATACTGTCTTTATAAAATAAATCGAACCTTTTAGCATATCTTGCAGGCAGGATGTTTTTCAAAGGAGAAAACAAAAAATATTTATTTTTATATTTGTTATATTCCTGTTGTAAAGCCAGGTAGATCGGATACCCCCCGATTTCATCTCCTCCCTCGCCAACCAGTAAAACTTTTAGTCCTTGTTTCTTCAGATATCTTGAAATATAATACAACAGGAAGGTATTAGGGTCGCCGGAAGGCATATCATTCTGGATTTTCATATATTCTGAGATAGTTTCTTTTATAGTATTGTCGTTTATTTTTAACGACTGAAAATGAATACCCAGGCTTTCAGAATATTTTTTTGCCAGGCTTGATTCATCATACCGGCTGGTTTTATAATAAGACAAATTGATGGCTCTGACCTGTGGGTTGATGTTTTTGCTGTAATATAAATTCAGGGAACTGTCAATACCGCCACTTAATGCCACCGTAACGGGAACATCCGATACATTACGGTAGGCTATTGCTTGTTCCAGTAAGACCTTGGTCTTATTAGTTGCTTCTGACCCGGAAGCCTGAATGTTTCTGTTTATATAGTCTGCTATGTTCCAATATCTTTTTTTTTCAATTCTTTTTCCTGTAACGTGTAAAAAACATCCTGCTTCCAACTTCCGGATATTTTTGAAAAAAGTGTCCGGTGCAGGAGTGGTTAAAAAAGTCAAATAGTTATATATTGCAGATTCATTTATTTCTTTTGGCAGAATTTCGGCTTTAAAAAACGGTTTTATCTCAGATGAAAAAAATACTTTGTCTCTCTGAGAAACATAGTACAACGGTTTTTTCCCCAGCCTGTCCCGAATGAAAAAAGCTTCATTTGTTCGCGCATCGTAAATGACAAGTGCAAACATTCCGTTTAATCTGTGTACAAATTCAATTCCCCACTTTTTATAAGCATAAATAATGGTTTCCGTATCGGAATGATCCGTTTTGAATGTGTACTCTTTTTCAAGGTTCTTACGTATTTCAGCGTAATTGTATATTTCTCCGTTAAAAACAAGAAAAAGCTTTTTTTCCCGGTCAGTCATTGGCTGATTTGATTTAGCATCCGGATCAATAATGGCAAGCCTGCGATGTCCGAAAGCAATATTCTTTCCAAAATAGAAACCTTCGTGATCGGGACCTCTGTGTGACAGCAGGTGAGTCATGGTAACAACAGCCTCACTCTCCGGTTTTGTAACCGGTGAATTGAGTGAAATACATCCTGCAATGCCACACATGGTGTTTTTTATAAAGGTTAATTGACTATATTAAAATTTTGATACCAGCAGTGATATTAGACTTGTACTGAAAAGATCTTTTGGTGGAATAGGCCACGTATGGTCTTTTCCCACTAATACAGAATGTAACTTTTCCAACTCTTCCAGATGCCCTTTCTGACTTTGTTTCGTTGTCATCTCATTTATCTTCAATCCGTATCCTTTAAGTCTTTTATAATCTTCCATAATTATCGATTTCTCATCGAAATGAATTTCCATGTATTCTTTGGGTAGTTCCCGCGATCCTACGGCAAAATATTCAATGGATGCAACAGACCCGTCCCGGTATTTCAGAATAATTGATTTATTGTCTGATGAAAGAAATTTCCCTGTGGTGGGCGAGAGGCTATCGACATGGATAGATTTTACAGGTTGTCCGACAAAAAAAGACATCAGGTCAATAATGTGACAAGCCTCTCCCACGATCCTTCCACCATTTTCATGAACCCAGTGATCTGCGGGGATATAGCCTGCATTCATTCTGTAGTGGATGAATAACGGGTTGATTCTCTGATCTGTGTGTTTTTTTATCTCTACGGAATATTTACTGAACCGCCGGTTAAAACCCACCATCATTACCGGTTTGTTCTGTGAATCATTATTGCTATAAAAATCTTCTATTTTTTTTATTTCCTCTTCAGTGGTAGCCAATGGCTTTTCAACAAAAACATGTTTTCCGCCTTGTAAAGATTTTAAAACAAGTTCTCCATGGTTATTGTGTCGTGTACATATCATAACCAGATCAATATCTTTATCAGCCAGTACTTCGTCGATATTGGTTGTGACATACTTTGCCCCATATTGTTTTCCAACCGCTTTGGCCTTGTATCCTTTATTATCCACAACAGCAATAAGCTGAAATTTAGTACTGAGTTTACCAAGATTAGGTAAATGCATATGTGTGGCAAAACTTCCGGCACCGACCAGGGCTACACGTACCCTGCCGGTCTTAACAACGGTGGAATTATTTATCACAATTTTACGTTCCTGTTCCCTATAATCAGTTGTCTTTGACATATCCGGTATCCCGTAGTCCATTAGCACCATCAAAGGTTTCGGTTTTTCTGTTTTCAGCATTTCAAAGGCTTCGGTAATGCTTTCGACGGGAAAGATTTTTGTAATCAATAATGACAAATCAATAGCTCCGTTGTTTACCAATCGTAAATATTCACTTAAATTTCTATTCTCAGTCCATCGGACGTAATGATAGGGATAATCTATTCCTTTTTTTTCATAAGAATCATCGTATCTCCCCGGTCCATAGGAAGTAGATATCAGGAAATCAATCTCTTTCTGATAAATATCCGCTCTGTTAATCTCCATGCCCGAAACACCGACAAGAATAACTCTTCCCTTTTTTCTGCACATTTGGAAAGATTGAGAGAGAGGCGTGCTTGACGTGGTGGAAGCAGTAAAAAGGACAGCATCTGTCCCATATCCGTTTGTAATATTGTTTACCGTCTTTACAGGATCCTCTATTCCCGCATGGATGGTAAATTCTGCTCCAAGTCGACGGGCGATTTTTAATCTTGTTTCATCTATATCAACAGCGATGATGCGAACTCCGGAAGCCTTTAACATTTGTACGGCGAGCAAGCCAAGAATTCCCGTGCCAAAAACAACACAAAATTCACCCAGGGACAAACCGGCCCTGCGTACTCCATGCAACGCAATGGCTCCCAGCGTAACGGTCGACGCTTCTTTAAAATCGAGAGCCCCCGGCATCCGGACCACAAGATTAACCGGCACATCTACATATTCGGCATGATTAGCCAACCCTCCCCCGGCCGCAGCTACCCGGTCACCGATATGGAAATCTTCCACCCCCTTGCCGGTTCCGATCACAATTCCACTAATCGAATAACCTGTCGGTTTTCCGGTTTCCATTTCCCCATGAATTTGTTTATAAGCTTTTGTTATTCCTTCAGAACGAACCAGGTTTAAAGCTTTGTTTATTTTTTCCGGCTGTTTTAGAATTCTTTTTATAAGCGGGGTCCCACTGGAAATAACTCCCGACATTTCTGTTCCTGTGCTGATACAACTGTTTACAACTTTTATCAGTACGGACCCCTCTGAAACAATTGGAGCAGAAACTTCTTCTCCAAAAACAATCCCTTTTTTTACCAATGCCTGTTTCATGTCTCCTAAAGATTGGTTAATTTTTCGTATATTTTTATAAGGTTCTTTGAATCGTATGCCCAGTTGTACTTTTTTTTCACCCATTGTCTCCCATTTATCCCCCAGGTTTTTCGTTGATCGGGATCCAGTGTGTCTAATATCTCAGCCAGCCGGTCATCATCCTCAGAAGGAAAAATAACCCCTGATTGTGTCTCTTTGATAATGCGCTCAATCGGGATACAATTACTGGCAATGACAGGAACTCCGGCATACATATACTGGAACAGTTTATGGGGGATAGTAGAATCTGTATGGTCGGATTTAATATGTGGGATTAGTGCATAATCCGATTTGCTCATATGTTGTAATGTTTCCTGGTAAGGAACCCATCCGGGAAAATCGACAAAATCCTGCAATCCTAATGATGCAGCCAGATCAATCAAGTCGTTTTTATACCGGCCTTCGCCCAGGGCCAACAATTTATATTTTTCCCGTTTGGTTTTTGCCATTGCTTTGATAACGGTTTGTAGTCCCCGGTGATAATTGATCCCTCCGGCATAAAACAGAACCGGGTTTTTATGATCTTCGGTATGTTTGGGAATAAGAGCATGGGCAATATTTAGAGTATTTGAAACCACGGTAATCTTTTCAGGGTCAAATCCTATGGATGATAACCGTTGCCTTGCTTCATCTACTACAACTATAATATGATCAACACTCCTTAATATGTCCTTTTCATAGTGTATCCACCTTATATTGGGAGATAGCAACTTGCCGGGGAATGTCCGGGTGTGTTGTGCCATACGCAGATATGCCGGCCAATTCTCATGCAAATCTGCAATAAGGGGTTTGTGTAAATATTGTTTAAGATCAACACCCACCTTTACCAACGGCAAGTCATGGACATGAATGAGATCAAAATTATAATGTTGTGCCAGTTTTTGTAAAAAATGTCTCCAGAACCTGAAATAACGGGGAAATGTCAGAGCCGCTACACTGGATTTATAGGTAATGTCTGAAATGGGCTGACGATGGATGATAAGATTATCCCTGACCTCCTGTAAAGGAAGATTCCTCCTGGTAAAACATGCCAAATGAACTTCGATACCCTTTTTCGTGAGAGTCTCTATTTCATTTTCTACACGTAAGTCCGGAGGAAATTCACGGTCAAGGATCATTAATACTTTCATGGAAACAAAGATAAAAAAGAAAAACGGGACTTTATTTTATCTAAGTTATCAGTTTTTCCGAAAGAATTTCAACGATCCGTTCTGCCGTTTTACCATCCCATAATTCCGGAACCTCCCCGGACGGTTTTTCTCCGTCCAGGATACGGAAAGCATGTTTTTTTACATTCTCAAAGTCCGTTCCGGCCAAGATGTTGGTGCCGATCTCTGTCGTGACCGGACGTTCGGTGTTGTCCCGTACCGTAATGCAGGGGATGCCCAGCCAGGTGGTTTCTTCCTGGATGCCGCCGCTGTCGGTGATTACCAGTTTGGCGTGGAGGATGAGGGAGAGGAAATCGACGTATCCGATCGGATCCGTTAACAGGATATTGGGATTGAGTGTACTGAGTAATCCGAAAGACTCCATGTTTTTCCGGGTTCGTGGATGAATGGGGAACACCAGTTTTCTTTCGGCCGCCAGCTCGTTCAGCATATCAAAAAGCCCCTTCAGGTGGGCCCGGGCATCTACATTGCTGGGTCGGTGAAAAGTGCCAAGAATATAACTGCCTTCTTCGAGGCCCATACGCCCGGGCATGTCGGTTTCCCTTGCTTTGGGAAGATAATGGACCAGACTGTCGATCATGATGTTGCCTACAAAAAATACCTTCTCGTCGGAGATCCCCTCTTTTTTCAGATTGACCAGTCCGCTCTTCTCGCTCACAAACAGATAATCCGCCAGTACGTCAGTTACCATCCGGTTGATTTCTTCGGGCATGGTGCGGTCAAAGCTCCGGAGCCCGGACTCCACATGTGCCAGGGGGATGCCCATCTTCGAGGCTACCAGCGATCCGGCCAGGGTCGAGTTCACATCCCCAGGCACCACCAGCAGATCCGGCTTCTCTTCTTCCATTACTTTTTCCAGTTCGAGCATGATCCTGGAGGTCTGGGAGGTGTGAGACCCTCCGCTGATCCCGAGATAAAAGTCGGGCCTGGGCAGCTCCAGCTCCTCGAAAAAGATTTTGGACATGTTCTCATCAAAATGCTGGCCGGTGTGGCAAATTTTGTGATCGATCTCCGGATGAAGGGTACGGAATGCTTTATGCAAAGGTGCAATTTTAATGAAATTCGGCCTGGCGCCGACAAGTGATATAACTTTTTTCACGAATATGGAATTATGTTAAACATTTAGAAACAAATACTTTTGATCCAACCGGATAGCTCTCCGGTGAATGGTATCCATATAAACTTGTTTTATCAAAAAAAGTTTCACGGGCCGACGTTTTTATCCCCGGACTTTTGTCCAACGGCCTTTTCAAATAGACCAACCAGTTGTTTTGTGAGATTTACCCGCGAAAAATTTTCGATATGTTCCGGAGTGACAAACAGTTTTCCGGCTTTATGCAGATGATAGAATTCGGTGATTACCTTTTTCAGTCTCTTTTTATCATCATAATCCACGGTGGTTCCTGTTCCGGTTTGATTCAGGATCATGGCTGCTTCGCCGTCCGGGGGCCCCAGGGCCAGGATGGGCCGTCCGGCTGTAAGATATTCGAAAATCTTTCCCGTAACAATGCCGCGGGCGTCCGGAGCCCTGTTGATTAGTAACAATAAAACAGCCGCTTCTTTCTGGATACCGAAGATTTCGTGGTGAGGGAGATAGTCTTTTTTGTTCACATAAGATGACAGTCTGTATTGTTTTATTGCTTTATCTACAATGATATCTGTTTTTCCGACCAGATCGATTTCCAGATCGGTAGCGAACAGCGGGTCTTCTTCTATCATTTCAGCCACCGTTTCCCAAAGAATCTCCGGGTTACGGGGCCGGTTAAGGGTTCCCACATATACTATCCTGAACTTATCCCCTTTCTCCGGCGCCGGGTATTCAGCAGGAATATCTTCCGGATCGAATCCGTTGGGCAGATAAACCGGCTGCCGCGCTCCCAGTTTTTCAAAATCCTTTTGCATATGCCGGGTTACTGCCACTATCATGTCTGCGGTCTGTACCGATTTTTTTTCCAGCAGGTGATGTTTCCGGTCGGCCCATCGGGATAAATGCAATTCTTTGTAAAAATCTATTTTCGTCCAGGGATCCCGGAAATCGGCTATCCAGGGGATGTCCAGTTTTTTTTTAATCCCCAGCGCAATCAGATGCATGCTGTGGGGCGGGCCGGTGGAGACCATGATGTCTACAGGATGATCTTTCAGGTATTTTGAAAGAAAGCGTACGGAAGGACGTATCCAGAACCTGCGTGCATCGGGGATGAACAGGTTGCCCCGGATCCAGCGGGCCAGCTTCTCCTTTCCGGCAGGCTTCTCCGACTGGGAGAGAAAACCTGCATTGATCTTTTCTTCCGGTTTTTGTCCGATGAATTTTTTATACCACGAATAGGGCTCGATAATCTTTTTTCGTATCACTTCCGTTCCTTCGGGCACTTCCTTTTCCAGTGAATGATCAAGAACGGGATATTCTCCGTCCTGAGCCGTATATACCACCGGTTCCCATCCAAACTGCGGCAGGTACTTGACGAACTTAAGCCACCGCTGTACACCCGCCCCTCCTGCCGGAGGCCAGTAATAGGTTATGAT
>CAZYPI010000028.1:0-19935 GCA_964649335.1 uncultured Rikenellaceae bacterium
ATCCACTTTGGAGAGATCCCATCCACCGGCTTCCATATCTTTTTTGAACTCTTCCCCGTAGTCGATCACGCCCGCTTCGAGCATCTCCCGGAGCAGGTCGTTACCTTCACGGGTACGTTCACCGACCCCTGCAAAAACCGACAAGCCAGAGTATGCTTTGGCGATATTGTTGATAAGCTCAAGAATGATCACGGTTTTTCCCACACCGGCACCCCCAAACAGTCCGGTCTTCCCTCCTTTCGAGTAGGGTTCGATCAGGTCGATCACCTTGATCCCTGTGTAAAGGACCTCTTTGTCGGTGGAGAGATCCACAAATTCAGGGGGTTCTCTGTGGATGGGATATCCTTTTGTTTTGTCGAGGGTTCCCAGGCCGTCAATGGATTCGCCGGTGACGTTCATCAGCCGTCCGCGGATCTGCTCGCCGACAGGCATGCGGATGGGAGCCCCCGTGGCGACCGCTTCCATGCCGCGGCGAAGGCCGTCGGTGGAATCCATGGCAATGGTACGGACAGTCTTTTCACCGATTTCCTGCTCAACTTCCAGGACAAGGACGGAACCGTCTTCCCGTTTTATTTCCAATGCATCGTAAATATTGGGGAGCTCGGATCCTTCCCCCTCAAACCTGACATCAACCACCGGTCCGATAACCTGGGTAATAATGCCTGTATTTTTCTTTTTAGCCATATATCTGAACTTTTAATTACAAATTTTTATTACTTATGTCTAATATATTTTCATCCGGGTCAGTTTGTTCTGGATATCAGGGTGTGTGCAAGGTCTTCCAGTATTTTCCTTCTTTCGGGGCTCACGCCTGTTTTCGCCAGCTCATCCATACCTTTTTCGAAATAGCCGGTCATGGTCTCACGGGCTGCCTCCTGAATATTTACCGAGTCGTAAAAATCTTTTATCGTGTCAATATATTTCTGGTCGTCGGAAACAGGAGCTTCAATGATCTTCAGCATTTCTTTTTTTGTGTCTCCGGACAGGTGTCCCAAAGTATAAACCAGCAGGAACGTTTTTTTATTGCTGAGGATGTCTCTTCCGATGGTTTTCCCGAAGGTTTGGGTATTACCGTAACTGTCCAAAAAATCATCCTGTATCTGAAATGCCAGGCCCAGGTAGCGGCCGCTTTCATAGAGATGGAGGATTTGTTTTTCCGTTGCCCCGGCAATGATCCCGCCGATTTTCATGGCTCCTGCCAGCAATACGGCTGTTTTCAGTTCGATCATTTTCAGGTAGTCCTCCACGGTGATTTCCGGGATGCTTTCGTAATTCATGTCCAGTTGTTGTCCTTCACAAACTTTCAGGGCGGTTTCGTTGAAGACCTTCAGCAGGCGGTACAGTTTGTCCCGGGGGGCTTTCAGCAGATACCGGTATGCATAGATGGAGAGGGCGTCTCCCGAAAGGATCCCGACATTTACATTCCAGCGGGTGTGCACGGTGGAATGGTTACGGCGCAAGGCCGACTGGTCCATGATGTCATCATGGATCAGGGTAAAGTTATGGAACAGCTCGATGCTGATGGCAGGGGCCAGGGCCTCTTCGATATCGTCGCTGAAGAGATTGTATGACATCAGCGTTAATACCGGACGGATGCGTTTGCCGCCCAGGCTGAGGATATACCGTATGGGCTCGTACAATTCGGCAGGAGCATCCGGAATATCCAGTTCCCGGATAATCTTGTTGACGCGATCGGATAACTCACTGAATGTGTACATGGCAAAGATGCAAAATTATTGTTTCAGGGCTTCGGCCCCTCCGACGATATCGAGGATCTCCTTGGTAATGGCCGCCTGGCGTGCCTTGTTATAATGCAGCGTAAGGTCTTTGATCAGCTCGTTTGCATTATCGGTGGCCTGATGCATGGCGGTCATACGGGCTCCGTGTTCTGCCGAGAAAGAATCCAGCAAAACTTTATAAAACTGTATCTTCAGGGTTTTCGGTATCAGCTCGTTGACCAGGTCGTAACGGTTGGGTTCGAAAATGTAATCCAGGGCCATGCCTGTTTTTTCCCCCTGGTCTTTCCCCAGGATGGGGAGGAAGGTCTCATGGGTCAGGATGTGCACCGCAGCATTTTTAAACTGGTTGTACACAAAATCGATCCGGTCGTATTTGCCGGAAAGGAACAGATCCTCAAAACGGGTGGCCAGTTCGACGGCTCCGGCAAAATCAAGCTTTTCAAATATTTCCGTGTCAACCCCTTCGAGGGGATATTTTTTTAACTTCAGAAAATCCGCTCCTTTTTTCCCGATGGCGAAAAAGGAGAGATTATTTTGTTTCCACTGGGAGGCATATTGGGTGGTAGCTATCTCCAGGGCCTTTCCGATGGCATTGTTGTTGAAAGCACCGCAGAGGCCCCGGTTGGAGGTGACGAGTATCAACAGGACTTTTCCGGGCTCACGGGATTGCATCAGCGGGTTTTCAATGTCGTTTTCGAGCCCCTGGCGGATACTGGCCATGACCTCTTCTAGTTTGTTGGCATAAGGCCTCAGCATGAGAATTTTTTCCTGGTTTTTTCTCAGCTTGGCAGCCGCCACCATTTTCATGGCCTGGGTGATCTGCCGTGTCGATTTGACACTGGCGATGCGTGTTCGTATTTCCTTTAATCCTGCCATAAAACGGAATGAGTTATTCTTCTTCTTTATAATTGGGTATCAGGCCGGCAATGATCTCCTCGAGTTTTTTCGCCACTTCATCGGGGAACTCCCCTTTTCTGATGGTTTTCAGGATATCCTTGTGTTTGAGCTCCAGCAGTTCCAGGAATTCCTGCTCAAAATCCCTCACTTTTTTAACCGGAACATCTTTCAGGAGCCCTCTGGTACCGGCAAAAATGATGGCAACCTGTTTTTCCACGGGTACCGGTGAATATTGGTTTTGTTTCAGGATCTCCACGTTTTTGGCTCCTTTGTCGAGGATGGCCAGGGTGGAGGCATCCAGATCGGAGCCGAATTTGGAAAAAGCTTCCAGCTCACGGTACTGTGCCTGGTCTAGTTTCAGGGTTCCTGCCACTTTTTTCATGGATTTGATCTGGGCGGCGCCCCCGACACGGCTGACGGAGATCCCCACGTTGATGGCCGGCCGCACACCTGCATTGAACAGGTCGGACTCCAGAAATATCTGTCCGTCTGTGATAGAGATGACGTTGGTCGGGATATAGGCGGACACATCCCCGGCCTGGGTTTCTATGACCGGCAGGGCGGTGAGAGAACCACCTCCTTTGACCATTTTCCGGATGGAGGGAGGCAAGTCGTTCATCTGGGCGGCGATCTCATCCGATTCGATGATCTTGGCAGCCCGTTCCAGCAGGCGGGAGTGCAGATAGAACACATCGCCGGGGTATGCTTCACGTCCCGGGGGCCGGCGCAGCAACAGGGATACCTCGCGGTAGGAGACCGCCTGTTTGGAGAGATCGTCATAAATGATCAGGGCATCTTCTCCGGTGTCGCGGAAAAACTCTCCGATGGCCGCCCCGGAAAAAGGAGCATAGAACTGAAGAGCCGCCGGGTCGGAAGCGGTGGCCGAAACGATCACGGTATAGTCCATAGCCCCGTAATCTTCCAGTGTTTTGGCGATGTTGGCAACGGTGGAGCCTTTTTGGCCTATGGCTACGTAGATGCAGTACAGGGGTTTGCCCTCCAGGAAGTTCTGGCGCTGGTTGATGATGGTGTCTATGGCGATGGCTGTTTTTCCTGATTGCCGGTCGCCGATGATCAGCTCGCGCTGTCCCCGTCCGATGGGGATCATGGCGTCGATGGCTTTGATGCCTGTCTGTACGGGTTCGTTCACGGGCTGGCGGAAGATCACGCCGGGAGCTTTTCTTTCGAAAGGCATCTCGAAGAGGTCTCCCTTGATAGGGCCTTTTCCGTCCAGGGGTTGACCCAGCGGGTTGATCACACGCCCCAGCAGGGGTTTGCCGGCCATGATGGAGGAGATGCGGTGCAGCCTTTTGACGGTATCCCCTTCCCTGATCCCCTCCGAGGGGCCCAAAAGGACGGCTCCCACATTGTCTTCCTCCAGGTTCATGACAATGCCCTGTACACCGTTCTCAAACTCAATCAACTCGTTGGCCTGCACATTGGAAAGGCCGTATATCCGGGCAATACCATCCCCTATCTGCAGGACGGTGCCCACCTCTTCCATGGATATCTGTGAGGTAATCCCTTCGATTTGTTGCTTTAAAATCTCTGATACTTCACTGGGTTTGATTGTAGCCATAATGGTATCTCTTTTCTTGTTCTAATTTGTTCTGGTAAGTTCTTTTTTCATGTTTTTCAGGGCCGACCGGACACTAGCGTCAAAACGTACATCCTCAATGTTCAGGATGAACCCTCCGATGATCTCCGGATCGGTCAGGGTTGTCATCTGTACTTCACTATCAAGCCTTTGGCTCAGACGATTGCGGATATTCTCCACTACGGTTTTGTCAATAATTCCGGTGGTTGTCAGTTTTACATACGTGATTCCCTGTTCTTTTTTGTACAGGTCGATGAAGTCGCGGGCTATATCCGGAAGAAATATTTCCCGGTTGTTTTGCAGGATCACGTCCAGAAACCGGGTGGTTAGGGGCTGGACGAAAGGATAAAATGCGTTTTTCAATACATTTTTTTTCTCAACATCGGTGACCACGGGGTTCTCCAGTACATCACCGAACTGAGGGTTATCGTGTATGGCCGATTGTATCAGGCTGATGTCCCGGAAAGCCTCTTCCGTTTTTCCCGCATCGAGGGCAGCCAGGTAAAAGGCTTTGGCGTATCTGACGGCTATTTGGCTGACGTTCATGAAGGGTATATCTAATTAGTTCAATTGAATATCCTCAAGATATTTCTCGATGATTTTCTTTTGTTCTGCATCTGTGGAGAGTTTTTCCCGGAGGATCTTTTCGGCAATGTCCACGGAAAGTTCGGCCACCTGTTTTTTGATCTCTTCCAGGGCGGAGACTTTTTCCTGGCGTATGTTCAGCCGGGTGGTCTCGATGATCTTATGAGCCTCCTGAGAAGCCTCTTCTTTGGCTTTCTCCACGATCTGTATCTTGATCTCTTGGGCTTCCTTCAGGATTTTCTCTTTTTCCAGGCGGGCTTCACGGATGATCGCCTCATTATCCGCCTTCAGTTTTTTCATTTCTTCCCTGGCTTTTTCAGCCGTATTGAGTGCTTCTGAGATGGATTCTTCCCTCTCTTTCAAGGAATTGAGAATAGGTTTCCAGGCGAATTTCTTTAACAGGATCAAAAGCAGGGTGAAGGAAACCAGCATCCAGAAAAATAATCCGACATCAGGAGTTACAAGTTCCATGATATTTTATTTTAAAAAATGTTTTTCATAAGTAAAAGAAGCAGAGCCATTCAGCCAATCGCTGAACCGCTCTGCAAAGTTTTCTTCTTACTGGAACAGGATCATCAAACAAATCACGATGGCAAAAAAGGCTACCCCCTCAATCAATGCTGCTGAGATAAGCATGTTTGAGCGGATATCGCTCATGGCTTCCGGTTGACGGCTAATGGCTTCCATGGCATTGCCGCCTATCAGGCCAATGCCTATACCGGCCCCGATAGCGGCCAGCCCTGAGCCGATGCCTGCACCCATGAGTGCAACCGCGTTGCTTGCTGCCTGAAGTAAAATCATTAATGGTAACATAAGCATAAAATTTAGATAATATGAAAAATAGAACTATTGGTGTTTTTCTTCCAATGCCAGGCCGAAATAAAGGGCCGACAGCAAGGTGAAAACATATGCTTGAATTAAAGCGACCAGAATCTCAAGTAAGCTTAAGAAAACGGTAAAAGCAATGGAAATAACAGACATCCCATATCCGGCCAGAATACTGGATTCGCCAAAAATAAATATCAAAGCAAAAAAGCCCAAAGATACCGTGTGCCCTGCCAGAATGTTTGCAAAAAGCCGGATGACCAGTACAATATGTTTGATAAAAAGACTCGAAAACTCGATAATGGGCAATAAAGGAATGGGAAATTTAAGCCACCAGGGAACCCCGGGCGTATTGAAGATATCAATCCAGTAGTATTTGGTAGAGCTGGCGAGGACCAGTGCAAAAGTAAATAAGGACATCACCATGGGGATGGCAATGTTTCCCATAACATTGGCCCCTCCGGGAGGGATCGGAATCAACCCCAGCAGGTTGTTGATGAAAATAAAAAAGAAAAGGGTCAGCAGATAAGGTACATAACGTTCGTATTTATCTCCGATGGAAGATTTGGCGATCTCGTCCCGTACAAAAAGAATCAGGGGCTCCATGAGGTTCTGCAATCCATGGGGTGCTTTATTCTTCCGTGAGGTGTATGCATGTGAAATAGATATAAAAAGCCATAGCATAAGCGCTGCACAAAAGATAAAGGCAACGGCTACCTTCGTCAGAGAAAGGTCTAAGGGCCGAACAACAGTACCATCCGGCATTTCTTCAACAATCTTTCCCTGGTATTTTCCTTCCGGGGAAATTTTGAATCCTTTATAACTGCGGTGGCCATGGTTGAATTTTGAACTCAGGAAAATGAGAAAACCTTTGTCTTTACTGTATAAGATGACAGGCAAAGGAATGCTGCAATGAAAATCCTTGTAAGTAAACAGGTGCCATTCATAAGAGTCCATGACGTGATCAAGGATCATCTCCTTCGGATTAAACGGTTTGTGGGGAGAATCCGGGACGCCGTTTTCCTCCTTGTGTGCCTGATTATTAAAATGTTTCGGTACCATTGCAGAGGTTAGAACAAACAACAACAGTACAGCCAAAACAATAACGGAGGAGAATTTCTTACGACGTTTCACCATAAATCACTTTTATATTGTAACGTGAAGCAAAAATAAAAAAAAAACGGTATTTCCTTTCTGATAAGACTTTTTATTCAAAATAAAACATTCTCCCTTTCGGGGGGTGTGATGCACAAATTATTTCTCTTTCCATTTTGAAAGAATGGAAGAATAGGTTACCAGTGAATATCCCGTGTACAGGATCAGAGCATAAATCAAAAAAAGAGAGCTATTTGTATTAAAAATGATAAGATAAAAGAGAATGAAAAAAAATATCAGAAAAAATTTAATACCGGTAAGCAGGAGAAAGCGATTGATAAAATGCGGAGGATGATTTTCCTCTTTCCGTAAAAGTAAAAAGACAAATCCCAGATATATAATAAGGAAAAAAAGAATCAAAACCGGAAAAACGGGAATATAAAACGTGGGGAAACCCAGACGTAGCACAAAAGCTGCACCGATAAAAAATATGGTGACTATACCGATGCGAATCAGTGGCTTTTGTGTGGACGGCATAGGCATTATTTTAGAAAATCTTTTATGGCTATGTAAATAGCCAGGGAGATGGAGATAATTGCTGATAGTAAGGTGAATAGAGGAAATGAAAGATTCAGTTTATGATCCAGCTTGAAACCTCCGAAGACCCCCAGAATAATAATGACTCCCATTTCCAGAGCCATACTGGTATATTTTACGTAATTATCAAGCTGTTTTTTTACTTTCCTGAGGGGTGGTTGATTTGTTTTTTTCTTCCTGGTGGAAGGTTTTTGTGCTTCTGTCATCAGTGGTCATATTGCAATTGCCGGTAAACTTGGAGCCGGGTTCTATAGCCAGTTTGTTGGTTACGATGTCGCCATTGATCCGGGCTGTTTTCCGGAGCGAGAGTAGTTCCGTAACGGTTATTTTTCCCTCGATAAAACCGAAAACCTCGGCATTTTTACAGGTGATCTCGCCTTTGACCTTCCCGGTTTCTCCGATAACCAGTTTTCCCTTAGTGATAATGTTTCCCGTAAGACTTCCTTCTATACGTATTCCTTCATTGGAGTTGATGTCTCCGGTGATCTCCGTGCCGGCGGTAATGAAATTAACAATTGCATTATTGCTATCCGTACCGTTGTATTTAGCCATTTTCGTGTTATTTTACGGGTAATAATTTTTTAATTATTTACTTAAATATTAAGGGCATAAAGGTAGAAAAAAACATTGGTATTACAATGATGCGGTGTTTTACTTTTTATTACCGTCGTAGGCCCATTTCATATATAGGGCACCCCAGGTAAATCCGCCCCCGAAAGCAGAGAGGATGAGGTTATCGCCTTTTTTTAACTGGTCTTCCCATTCATACAGGCACAACGGGATGGTTGCCGAGGTGGTGTTCCCGTATTTCTGGATATTGATCATAACCCTTTCTTTGGGAAGGCCCATTCTTTTGGCAGTGGCTTCGATGATCCTCATGTTGGCCTGGTGCGGAACCAGCCAGTTCAGGGTCTCGGGGGTGAGGTTGTGTTTTTTCATCATTTCCACGGAAACATCCGCCATCCCGGCGACAGCAAAACGGAACACCACTTTCCCTTCCTGATAAACAAAATGTTCTTTGTTTTCCACGGTTTCATGGGTGGGAGGTCGTTTGGATCCCCCGGCTTTCATATAAAGGTATTTTCTTCCTGCGCCGTTGACATGAAAGATATGATCCATGATTCCCACCTCTTCGGTGGTAGGTTCGAGAAGCACGGCAGCTCCGGCATCCCCGAACAACGGGCAGGTAGTTCGGTCGGTGTAATCGGTGATGGAAGACATCTTATCGGCGCCGACGACGATCACCTTTTTATACTGTCCCGATTCGACGAATTCGGCAGCCGTCTGCAGCGTGAAAAGGAAACCGGAGCAGGCGGCATTGATATCAAACCCCCAGGCATTTTTGATGCCCACTTTATCGGCAATGATATTGGCGGTGGCCGGAAAAAGATGATCGGGGGTGACCGTGGCACATAGCAGCAAATCCACCTCGTCGGGGTCGGTGCCAGTTTTTTCCAGCAATCCTTTTACGGCGCGGGCTCCCATATAAGAGGATCCGTGTTCTCCCTTCAGGATTCTTCTTTCTTTGATCCCGATACGTTGCATAATCCACTCATCGGAGGTGTCCACCATCGTTGCCAGTTCGTCGTTGGTAAGCCTGTATTCAGGTACCCAGGCGTGAACACCCTTGATGGCTGCATGAATTTTTTTCATATCAGTTGAATGCTTTGATGATTTTTTTGGTGAGCTCAGCCCTGACAATCTTGAGGGTCTGATGCAACATGTTTTTTATAGCTGTTTCGTTCGATATCCCATGTCCTATGATCACATTGCCGTTGACGCCGAGAACGGGAGTTCCTCCGTAGTTCTCAAAATTGAACCGTTCGAGGAAATCATCTTTGATCCCGCGGGCTTTGGCAACGGAATAAAAAGACTCGGCTTCTTTCAATACCACGTTTCCGACAAAACCGTCGCAGACCACGACATCCGCCTTATCGGCTGTAAAAAGCTCGTTGCTTTCAATGTTTCCCACAAAATGGTAGCGACGGGTATCTTTCATCATTTCATAGGCCGAGCGGGTCACAAGGTTTCCTTTGGAAGGTTCGGAGCCTATATTCAGCAAGGCCACACGGGGTTCGTGGATCTTAAAGACATATTGGGCGTAAAGGGATCCCAACAGGCCATACTGGAACAGAACATCCGGCTTGGAATCGGGGGCGATGCCCACATCCAGTATCACCGTTTGTCCGCCGTGGATGCCCGGCAAGGTAGCCGCAATGGTGGGCCGGATCACGCCGGGAATGGTCTTGACGGTCATGGTGGTCCCCACCAGCATGGCACCGGTGTTGCCTGCACTGGCAAAAGCATCCACCTCTTTCTCTTCGAGGAGACGGAAACCAATGACGATACTGGATTCCTGCTTACGGCTGAATGCTTTGGTAGGATGATCACCCATCTCTATTACTTCGGGAGCATGGACAATCTCCGCACACTCCTTCAGCAACGGAAAATCATCAAGTTGTTTACCTATGATCTCCTTGTCCCCGACCAGAACGATCCGTGCATCCTCGGGAAGAACATCCCGTGCAAGCTCTGCTCCGGCTAAAATGGCACGGGGAGCGAAATCGCCACCCATTACGTCTAGACCAATGCGTATCATTTTTCAGGAGATTAGGCGGAGGCTTCTTTCTCGATCACCTGTCTTCCGCGATAATATCCGCACTCGGGGCATACATGATGGTATTGTACGGCTGCCCCGCAGTTGGGACATGTCATCACCGTGGGAATGGCTGCTTTGTAATGAGTCCTTCTTTTATTCCTCCGTTGTTTCGATGTTTTGCGTTTAGGATGTGCCATAATTCTGTTAATTTATATTTTTTGTAAATCCTTTTAATACCGACCAGCGTTCGTCGTATCTCTTCATCTTATTTTCTGTTACAGTCAGTTCTTTGAGTTTTTTCAACATCAGGGGATCACAGGTGGGGTGCCCGTTATCATCATCAGGATGAACACGCCGCAACGGCAGGGCCAGATGGATAAACTCATAGACATACTGGCTGACATTTAAAAAATAATCATCTTCCGGAATGATCAGGGTGTTAGCCGATTCTTCATGTCTCTCTTGTCCGAATTTTACATATAACGTATAGGTAAAACTTACCGGCAAATCAAACATCTCCAGGCAGCGGTCGCAGGGCACCCGGACGTTCCCGTCAATGAAAAAATCAAATGTCAGCATACGCGGGGATTTATGCAGGATTACCTCTGTATGAAGTGATCCTTCTTTGATCTCGGATTCAGGGAAAATTTCAAAGAACGAATCATCTATTTCGAAATCAAAGCTATGGTCACCTTCTTTTAATCCTTTGAAGGGAATCCTGAACCTATCCGCGTACCTCACACTCATCCCTCAAAAATATTTCGTGCAAAAGTAGAAATTAATATGATAACAAAAAAAAATTCTTCCGGATTATCCTGATAACAGGAAGATCTTATGCTCTTATTTCCGTTTGCTTAAAGCCTTTGAGCCGGTACCCTGTTAATATGTTGATAAATTGATCTTTCGCGGGAAATCTTTTTATATATCTTTGGCGAAAGGAAAAACCGGACGCCCTTGCGACGACAAAGAACAATAAAAGAGAGATCACTGCGGCGGAGTAATCGCCAGACGATTATGTTAAACCACCGGGAGCTGCATGCCCTCAATACCTATTGTGAACGTTACAGGATCAGCAAATCGGAATTTATGCGTGAGGCGATCATGAAAACCATCCTCAAACGTTTTGATGAGGATTATCCTTCCCTCTTTGAAGAAGAGCCCAATCTGTTCAGCCAGCGCAGCAGGCGTTAGGGATTTTTATCACTCTTCCGTGATCTGGCGGATCTGTTGCCTGATTTTTGCCCAGGTGTCCGCCGTCATTTTCGTGCCGATGGTTTCAATGACTTTTCCTCCCAGCAAGGCCCCGATCTTAGCGCTCTGTTCCGGAGCCAGATCATTTACGTATCCATACAGAAAACCCGCGGCATACAGATCCCCGGCACCCGTTGTGTCTATGCTTTCCGCCTCAATGGCCCCGATCAGCCAGGATTTTTCTTCCTTGGCGATCAAAGAGCCGGAAGCTCCGGTTTTTACGACCGCTGTTTTACATATCCCGGAAAGCTCTTCCAGTGCCTCTTCCGGTTTTTTCCCTGTAAAAGCCAGGGCTTCCTCTTCGTTGGCGAAGACGATATCCACATACTCCGTCAGCAGCTCCCGGATAAAATCCCTGTTCTCTTCCACCACATTGTAACTGGCCATATCGTAAGAAATCTCCAGTCCGGCCTGTTTGGCAAGCCGAAAGGCTCTGAGGACAAGGTTCTTGTTCAGGATCAGATACCCTTCAATATGAAAAACACGATGGCCGGTGAACATGGAAAGTTCCAGTTGTTCTGCAGATAATTCGGTGGCGGCTCCCAGGTATGTGGCGAATGTGCGTTCGGAGTCGGAGGTAATAAAAGTGATGGCGTGGCCGGTGGGGGTATCACTGTGTTGCAGCAGTGTGGTGACCTGTTCTTCCGACATGCTCTTTTTAAACAATTTGCCCAGCTCATCATTGCCTGTGCATCCTATATAGGTCGCCGGCATACCCAGAGCAGCTATCCCACGGATGGTATTAGCCGCCGATCCGCCGGGGGCATAATTTTTCGGGTAAGACTGCAACCGGGCAAGGATCTCTCTGGCTTTGTCAAGGTCCACCAGGGTCATACTGCCCTTCGGAAGGTCCAGCTTGTCGAGCAGATCTTCCTTGTCAATACGTACCAGGATATCCATCAGGGCATTGCCCATGCCCAAAACGGGGGCGGGATTTTTTTTCATCTTCTGTAGTTAAAAACGCCCGGACGTATGCCCGGGCTTCATTACGGCTCCTCAGGCTGGACTCGAACCAGCGACCCTCTGATTAACAGTCAGATGCTCTAACCAACTGAGCTACTGAGGAATTTTTTGCCCGGCAAAAATAAGATGTTTTCTTAAATTAAACAAAATCCTGACAGGAAATTGTTTAATATTATTGCGGAGCCAATGTAATGTGTTCTGCCGCAACGGAAATAATTTTCTCTTTACTAAAGTATAAAGGGAAATATTCGTCGCGTCCCCACAAGTGAAACAGGTTTTTGTAAAAGGGGCTGTCCGGATCACCCGACTGACCGGGGGTGTTGATGGCCAGAGCCCCGTCCCAGTCGCCGGTGTTGACCAGGATGCGAAAACTGGCTCCCCGGGTCTGGTTGGGAAGGCTTCCGGTGACATTCGGGCAGTAAGCATTGCCGCCACGCGGCAGCGTGTCCGTATCGAATTTATTGGTTAAAGTATCGTTAACCAGACCGGAGAAAGCATGCCGGATGGTGATGTGTTTGTAAGCAGGCTGACCGTATTGCCAGTTGCTCATGTCGGGGCCCATTCTTTTTGTCAGTGTTGCCAGTGCCTGTAACAATGCCTGTTGCAGTAACAAATCCCGTCTTTTTTCAGCCGGGGGACCGAACATGGTCTCCGGATGTTTTATCCATTGGAGTACCCTGGGCAGTTGCAGGGAAATCAACCCTCTGGCCTCCGCAGGGATGAATGTTTTGGCTGCATTTTCCATGATCTGGTTTTCCCATTCGTTGTAAATACCTGCAGCGACTGAATTTTTATCCAGAATAAAATTCCAGTCCTTTAACATTTTTTGTGCCCGGAGGGCTTTTTCTGAGGAAAAAGTGATATTATTTAAATAAGGTATGAGAATGCGTGCCGGGATGGAATAATAATCCGTTTGCATGGTTTTCATATAGTCCATATCTATTTTCTTCTCTTTTTCGAGCAATTCACTCAAACGGTTGCCGCGATAAGGGGCTCTCCAGGTATATCCGATGGCGTCCCAGTGGGAATAGTTGCGGGGAGTAATGTTTTGATTGGCCGTGACAATAAATCCTTTTTCCGGATTGCTCATGTGTGGCTTTTCCCGGATGGGCAGGTATCCGTCCCATTCATAGCGGCCGTCTCCGGGTACCGGGACAAGGCCGCTGTAGTTCCTGCGCACGGGGGCGATCCCCACGGCCTGCCAGCCGATGGTGCCGTCTTTGCCTGCCCACACCATGTTTTCGCCGGGGATATTGCTATAGGTGCATGCATCCCGGAATTCTTCCCAATTTCGGGCCTGATCCATTCTCAGGGAGGCCAGATAAGGAGAGCCGCCGGGTTCAAGCCAGGCACATCTGACGGCCCAGGCTACATGACGGATGGTGTCGATATATGTGACGGGGCCATGGATTGTATAACGCAAAACAACAGGTACATCTGCCGTATCTTTAACCCGTATGGTATCCCTGATAATTTTCATGGTTTTCCATTGCCCTTTGTACAGGTATTGATCCGGATTGTCCGGATTCAGCTTATACATCAGCAGGTCTTCTCCGTCGGTAAAGAATACGGTCAGGCCCCAGGCCCCGTATTCATTATGGCCGATGGAAACGCCCGGGATCTCCGGCTCACCGCCACCGGTGACATTCCACCCCGGTGCCACCAGATGAACCATATAACGGAGAGAAGGAACAGAAATGGTCCGGTGCGGGTCATTGGCCATGAAAGTATAGCCATTGTCCGTATGCGATCCGCTGACTACCCAGTTGTTACTGCCTGATGCAATCATTTGGTCTTCCTCATCCATGGCCTGAGATACCTGATTCAACATCGAAACCGCTGCTCCGGGATTCCGGAATAAGGGATCGATATCTTCAGGCAAAAACCGTATCTTTTTCCGGAAAGCCATATATAATCCAAGGATGTCTTCATCCAGCATCTCTTTTGTGATGGAGGAGTCGAGGGTAAGATCCGGTTTTTTGGGATGAAACCACGCAAGTGCATTGACTTTTTCCGGGCCTATCCGGGATACGGCCCGTCCGGTGGCCAGCTCCAGGGTGATGTTGCCCAGCAGCCCCTGATGCCGTGAAATGACTATCTCCGGTGTCCAAAAGGCCGGTTTGATGTGTAACAGTCTGAATTCAAGGGGCAGGTGTTCCGGATCTTTCAGCGCTTCCTCAATATAGCGGTTAACCCCTTCCACATATGCTTCTACGATCTCTTTTCCCTGCGGATGATAATGACTCAGTTCTTTTTCCATATCACCGCGATAGCGGAAAAGACGGGCCCCGATATCACGCCGGATCTCCCGGGGACCCAGGATCTCAGCTACAGTGCCGGTGGCCTGTCGCCGCCAGATCTCAAACTGGAACAAACGGTCGCGGGCGGCCAGATATCCCTGGGCAAAAAAAAGATCATGCCGGTTTTTAGCGTATATATGGTTGACACCCCATCTGTCCCGGATCACTTCCACAGGCTGTTGTAATCCCCGGGTATGGATCCTTGCTTCGTCATATCTCTGGCAGGAATAAAAAAATACAATAACCAGAAATACGGAAAAACGAAAAAAAAATATTTTCATCAATTAAAATTATTGGTCATCGTTATAATGATTCATGTTCTCATAAAATTCGTCCGAGTCGAAAATAGAATCTTCATCGTACAGATCATTCAGGTTGATTTTTTTCGCAGGTTTTTTGTTTTTTCTGACACTTCTGAATCCCCGGATCTCTTCGTCCGGCTCGTTTCTTCTTTTTCCCCTTTTCAAACGGGTTTTACTCCTGGTCATGACTTGTAAAATTTGGATTGTAAACAACTAAAAAAGAAAACTCATACGGGACGTATTAAATTCTTTATTTCAAATGTACATAAAATTTTTGTAATTATTTAGTAGGGGTAATATTAAGAAACATTCTTATGACAAATCTATTTGTTAATAAAGTTCTGTCGGTATCCCTCCCGGGAGAGGGGCTATTATTCGCGTATCATAGAAGGATATGTACACCATGAGAAAAGAACCGGTAACAGTCTAAAACAATGAAACGAAGAACATCGTATAAAGATGATTATTAACCCCCTCCCTCCCGGGGGAGGGGGTATGGGGGTGGGGCATTAGATAAAGGAGTAAAGAAAATCATTTAGGAAATTAGAAATATAGCTAAATAGTTACAAATTTTTTTATTTGAAATTTTGTGGTTTTTTTCAATCACGGGATCATGATCATATATAAAATTATGACAGATATCCGGGGAGTTCCTCTTCATTCTCCTCCTCCTCTTCTTCCTCTCCTTCGGTTTCCCAAAATGGCGGAGGCTTTTGCGGGCCTTCATGCCGGTATTTAAAAGCGAGTATCACCCCGGTGGCAGCTCCCAGCAGGTGGGATTCCCACGACATTTTCTCCACCAGGGGGAAAAGGCCCCAGACCATACTTCCGTACAGGAAGACCACCAGCAGGGAGATGGCTATCAGAGGAATGTGATTGCGGATGATCCCGCTGAAAAAGAGAAAGGCCGCCAGACCGTAAATGATTCCGCTGGCTCCGATATGATAGGCGTCCCGGGCCCCCAGCCACACCAGAAACCCTCCGATCATCCATACGAAAAAAAATACTTTGTAGCCTGTGTCGTGGTAAAAATAAAGCGTGCCGCTCATTAAAAAGAAAAGAGGCAAAGAGTTGTTAGCCAGATGACGGACATTGGCATGGATAAAAGGAGCGAAGAAGATGCCCCGTAGCCCGCTGAGACGACGGGGGAAAATGCCCCACGTGGTAAAATCCAAATCCAGCTCGTGTTCGACAAAAAGTACCAGCCAGAGGATCAGGATAAAAAATGCCGGAAAGAGGAAACTGTAAAGCACCCTTTTCTTTTTTACCGGCAGGTCTTTTAATCGTTTCACTCTCAGGGTATCTCTATTGACAAGATGAAATTATAAAAAATCAACGGGATTTCCTCCCCAATGATTTATTTTATTATTTTTGCACCCCGTAATTAACTGTCCCTTGGTGTAATGGTAGCACTGCAGATTTTGGTTCTGCCTGTCCAGGTTCGAATCCTGGTGGGACAGCAAAAAAGAGAAGGATCTGCTGATCCTTCTCTTTTTTGTATTTTGCTGATGCATTATTCCCGGGTTTTTATGATATGAAAGGAAGAATTCATAATGGATTTCAGGATCTCTCCCAACTCCAGCATATCTTCATCCCCTTCCTCATAGTACCAGTTGATATTAAGTTCTTTTTTAAGTCCGGGTTTTTTCAGAAAAGTCTTCAGCATTTCAAAAACCCATTTTACGGAACTGGTGTTAATATATTCAAATTTCAGGTCTATCCGGATATTGGTAGGGTCTGAGTCAATGTATTGCCGGATCCAGGAAAAAACCGGTTGATAAAAATGGTAAGGATCATTCAGCACAGACCGTCCTTCAAAGTAAATTTTACCGTCCCTCAGGTACACTTTGGGAGAATATTTTGTCTGGTCTATTTTAATTTCCTGTTGCATATGATTTCTATAATTTCTGTCTAAAAGGCATCAAAAAAAATGCCGAAAATCACAAATATTCATAAGTTATTAAATGACAATTAATTAATGTATTAATACGGATTATTGTTGTCTTCCGGTTTAAAAAGGCCGAAGAGCTCCGCGTCAATTTTGTCAATAACTTCCCGCAGATGGTTTGAGTTGTTCGGGAAATCGTAATCATCCGCTTCGATGATCAATTTTTTTCCCTGGTTATAGGAATTGATCCATGCTTCATAACGTTCATTCAGTCTCTGGAGATAATCCAGCCGGATGTTGTATTCATATTTTCTGCCTCTTTTCTGTATCTGGCTCACCAGGGTCGGGACGGAAGCTCTCAGATAAAGCAGCAGATCGGGGGGCTGTATAAAAGAGCTCATCAACTGGAACAGGTTGAAATAATTTTCAAAATCCCGGGTGGACATCAACCCCATGGAATGCAGGTTCGGCGCAAAAATATATGCGTCTTCATAGATGGTGCGATCCTGAATGACGGTTTTGTTTTGTTTTCGGATCTCAATGATCTGTGAAAAACGGCTGTTGAGAAAATAGATCTGGAGGTTGAAAGACCACCGTTGCATGTCCTCGTAAAAATCATCCAGATAGGGATTGTCATTGACATCCTCATAACGGGGTTCCCAGTTGTAATGTTTTGCGAGCAAAGCGGTTAAGGTTGTTTTTCCCGATCCGATATTTCCGGCAATGGCAATATGCATGTTGTTAAAATTGGTAATTACAGAATGCTTTTAAAAATAGGAAAAAAAATCAATGTTTTTCCATTCTTTTGGTTATTTCCAGTATTTCTTCCACGAAACGCCGGTTATTGGAGAGGCGTGGTATCTTGTTTTGTCCGCCCAGCTTGTTGTTTTGCTGAAACCAGTGATAAAAAGTTTGTTTTTCCACCGCATGAAGGATGGGCTTGTCGAGGGTGATGTTTTTAAACCGTTTGGCTTCATAATCCGAATTGGTTGCCATAAGGGCATGATCCAGCAGTGTGGTGAAATATTCAAGATCGGACGGGGCTTTTTCAAACTCGATACACCATTCGTGACGGGCTTTTTGATTTTTTTCCATAAAAACGGGGGCTACGGTATATTCGTTGACCACCGCACCGGTTTTTTCGCAGGCAATGCGGATCGCTTTCTCGGCATTGTCAATGATCACCTCTTCCCCGAAAGCGTTCAGATAATGCTTGGTTCGTCCTGTGATGACAAAGCGGTAGGGCCGCAGGGAGGTGAACCGGATGGTGTCTCCGATGAGATACCGCCACAAACCTCCGTTGGTGGAAATGATCAGGGCATAGTTTTCTCCGGTTTTAATATCTTCGATACCCAACACAGGCGGATGATCCATGTGGAAATGTTTCATGGGTATAAATTCATAAAAAATCCCGTAATCCAACATCAGGAGCATATCTTTCCGCGAAGGTTCATCCTGAATCCCGAAAAATCCTTCCGAAGCATTGTATGTTTCCATATAATGCATATCCGGTGAGGGAATAAGTTCTTCGAATTGTTGCCGGTAGGGTTCGAAACTTACCCCTCCGTGGATGAACAGTTCCAGATTGGGCCACACCTCCAGCAGGTTATTCTTGCCTGTTTGTTCCAGGATATATCTGATCAGTACCAGGTTCCAGGAAGGTACTCCAGCCAGGTTGGTGACATTCTCATGGACGGTGGTACGGGTGATCTCCTGAAGTTTCTTGTCCCATTGGTCCAGCAGGGCGATCTCCAGTTCGGGAACCCTCAAAAATTCTGCCCAGAAAGGAATATTTTCTATCAATATGGCGGAGAGGTCACCATAAAGGGATTTGTTGCTGAAGTTATTGATCTGGTGACTTCCGCCGAGTGTGAGGGCTTTTCCGCTGAAGATACGTGTGTCCGGATAATTCTTAGTGTAAAAGGCCATTACATCTTTACCCCCCCGTATGTGACATTGTTCCAAAGCTTCCCGTGTAACCGGAATGAATTTGCTTTTTGCACTGGTGGTACCAGAAGACTTGGCAAACCATTTCACGGTACCGGGCCAGAGAAGATCCTTCTCGCCATGACGCAATCGCTCGACATACGGAATAATATCTTCATACGTCTGGATCGGTACTCGTTCCTGAAAAGTATGCAATGAAAAAATATCCTTGTATCCGTATTTTTTACCCCATTCGGTATCCCGGGCCGTGGCAATGAGATACTGCAGGGTTTCTTCCTGTACTTCGGACGGATAGTTCATGAAAAGTTCTATCTGATTCAACCGTTTGATGTTCAGCCATCTGACCAGTGAAGTGATGATCTTCATAAGCGGGGGGTTTTCGGGGACAAAGGTAAGGGCTTTTAATGAAAAACCTCATGCAGGACATCCAGCGATTTGATTTTTCCCATGCCCTCCAGATGGATCCGGTAATATTGAAGTATCTTTTCAAGAAAATCGTGTCTGCCTCCCGGAACCGCCGGAAGGGTATCCAGTTGTTCAACAGGTATCTCCAAAAAGGAGGAGAAAAGGGAAGCATCCTCTTTATCGAGATATTCCTGATGCATAGGAATGGAGGAGACGAAAGTCCCTTCATGCATATCCAGGATCTGTTGTTCCTCCGAGAAATGATTTTCGGGGGATATTCCGAGGAAACGTGTGAGACGAACCAGAAAAAAAAGATGAAAATGGCCGGAAATACTTTCTTTTTCGTCCAGATAACGGATGCTGTCGAAAATATAGCCGAAAAGAGCGGGTGAAGATTCTTCTTCCGGGATGGTTTTGTCCAGTACCTCACTTAAAAAAAGTACGATTCCTGTTTTCCGGATATCCCCGTAAATAGTGAGAAAAGGATGACTGATACGGACTTCCCGGATTTGTTGTAAATTACGGGAAGGCTTAAAATAAATATCCAGATCGAGAAGGGTCAACGGCTGAAAAAAAGCCCTGCTGAATACGGATTTTTTTCCAAATCCTTTGACCATAAATGATAATTTACCGTATTTTTCCGTAAATAAGTGAACAATACGGGAAGAATCACCGTATTTTATTTGTTGAAGAACGATGCCGCGGGTTTTGGACAACATAGCGTGCGATGTTTGGAAAACATACCGAAAATACGTTTTTTTACATAAAATATCCTGATATAAATTTATTTTTGAAATAAATATCCTGTTATGAACCTGCAAAAGGAAAAAGAATACATCAAAAGGATTGCCAGGTTGGCAAAAGACAACAAGGAACTTAAACTTAAAGTGAAAGAGCTGGAAAAAAAGCTGGATAAGCTTTTGTATGAGAATGAAAAGCAGAAAG
>CAZYPI010000029.1:0-18980 GCA_964649335.1 uncultured Rikenellaceae bacterium
GTCAGGAGCCGGCAAGCCGGCACACTGACAGGTTTTCCCATCGCATGATCGCTTTATCGCATAATCGCTTTATCGCCCCCTCGCCCCGGCAGGATGTTTTCACGGTTTTTTCTGTGTCAGCACCTCCTTGTTTACACAGTATTTCACCGGTTTGCCGGCGAAGAAGTCGAGGATATTTTGGGCGGCCCGGCGGCCGATCGCCACGCGGGTCTCCCACGCCGCCGTGCCGATGTGGGGCACTGCCACCACATTGTCCATCGCCAGGAGAGTATCCGGTATCTCCGGCTCATGTTCAAACACATCGAGCGCAGCGCCGGTGATCTTTTTCTGCTGCAACGCCCTGATCAATGCCTGTTCATCCACCACCGCCCCGCGGGCGGTATTCACCAGGATGGCGGATGGTTTCATCCTCTCCAGCTGTTCTTCGCCGATCAGGTGCCGGGTATCTTCCGTAAGAGGCACATGCAGGGAGACCACATCGGCTGTACGCAGCAGTGTGTCCAGCGTCACATAACGGGCTTCGTATTCCTTTTCCTCCTGCTCCGTCATGCGGCTGCGCCGGCAATAGATGATCTGCATACCGAAAGCGCGGGCCCGGCGGGCCGTGGCCTTGCCGATGCGGCCCATGCCCACGATGCCCAGCGTCTTACCCTGCAGGGTCATCCCCAGGTTCTCCATCACCCCCCATTTCACCCTTCTCTTATCCTGCCGCAGCCGGCGGTCCATCTCCGTCACACGACGTGCCAGCGACAGCATCAATGCCATGGTCAGCTCGGCCGTGGGCTCCATCACCTCGTCGGGGGTGTTGGTCACCACAATGCCTTTCGCCGTAGCCAGTGTCAGATTGATATTATCCACCCCGGCGCCATAGTTGCTGATGATCTGCAGGCGGGGAGCCTGTTCGAGCAGTTCGTCCGGAAAAGGATTGCCGAAGACGGAGAGTACCGCATCACAGCGCAGCAGTTTTTCACGGAGCTCTTCATAACCGGCTTTCCGGCCTTCCGGCCAGATCACTTCAAAACCGGCTTCCAGCAGCGGTTCCACGCTCTCTTCCGGAATACGGTAAGTAACGAAAATGCAGTGTTTATTCATGTTCTTTCCATATTAAAAGGCTAAAGGCTAAAGGCTAAAGTTCAAAGGCTAAAGTTCAAAGGCTAAAGGTCGGAGCGAAAAGTCTTATTTTGTTATATTATTCATATTAAGTGCTTTTTCTCGTAGTTTTTGAACATATTGAGCCAAGTATATTTTTAAGTTCCTGAGACTCTGATATTAATTCTTCAATCTCATTATTTGATACTTTTTGTATATTAATTCCTCTCACCACTTTCAACCAATAATTGGCTTCTCTCATTTCTTTCAATGAGATTCTGACCTTATTAGTAAAATCCGCCTTTGATGAAGCACCTTGTGCCTCCTCATAATTTGCACCAGCCGAACCTGAAGCTTTTATAAGTTGATAATTAATAATCTTATATTCTTCAGTATTTGGCAACTTTCGTATAAGCTTTATAACATTAACAGCAAAATTTAATAATCTTTCAGACAAATCATAGCCTGCCATAATATTTTATTTATAAAAAAAATAACCTTTATACTTTAGCCTTTAGCCTTTAGCCTTTAGCCTTTATACTTAAACACATACACCCCCGATCCCAGTTCCAGCAGGCGGTTTCCGTCTTTTTCCGATAATCTGCCGGCGGCGAATGTTTTTTCTACGGGGCTGCCGTCCAGCATCACTGTTTTTCCGGCGGCTCCGGGAAGGATGACCGTGGCGGTGGTGTTAGCGGGGATTTCCACCTCCACCCTCATGGCCCCGTCCGGGTCGCGGGACCAGTACACGGAAGCTTTCCCGTAGTGGGTGTTCAGTGTAGCCGTGGCAAAGGTAAAGCCGCCGCCCGGCCGGGGATGGATGATGATGTGTTTGTATCCGGGATGTTGTTCGTCTGGATTGAGTCCGGCCACATAGCGGTACATCCATTCGCCGATGGCCCCGTAGGCATAGTGGTTGAATGAGTTCATCCCGGGGTTCTGGAAGGAGCCGTCGGGTTTGATGCCGTCCCACCGCTCCCAGATGGTGGTGGCTCCTTTGGTCACGGGGTAGAGCCAGGAAGGATATTTTTTTCGTTTCAGCAGGCGGTACGCCAAATCCGTATAACCTTCGTCCGACAACACGGGACACAGCAGGAAAGCACCCAGGAAGCCGGTGGTGAGGTGGCCAAACGATTCTATATTATCAGCGAGGCGCTGTGCCGCATTTTTCTCCAGCTCTTCCGGGATCAGCCCCAGCGACAGTGCCTGCAGGTAGGCCGTCTGCGTATTGGGCGAGAGGCGGCCGTCCGGTGTCAGGAACTCATCCTGAAAAACCTTTTTTATCTTTTGGAACAAGGCATCATAATGACCGGCATCTTTTTCTTTACCCAATACACGGGCTGTTTTTGCCAGCAGCAGAGTGGAACGGGCAAAATAGACCTGGCCGAGAAAGTCCTTGTCGGTATAAGCACCGGGGTAGTCCGAGCGGTCGGAATGGTAGGAGAGCCAGTCACCAAAAGTAAAGTCAGTGTTCCAGAAAAAGCTATCGCCGGCGCGGGCCGCCTGGTAGTCTACCCAGGCTTTCATGCTCTTATACTGCTCCTCGAGGATTTTCTTATCCCCATAGTTCACATATACCGTCCAGGGGACGATCACGGCGGCGTCGGCCCAGCCGGCGGCAGCGGAAGCGCCTTTGCCGTTTTTGGAGAGCACATCCGGGATCACATAAGGCACCTGTCCCTGCGCCTGCTGGTCGGCAGTAAAATCTTTCATCCACTTGCGGTAGAAAGCTGCCACCCCGCCGTTGAAACAAGCCGTGGGAGCAAATACCTGTGCGTCGCCGGTCCAGCCGAGGCGCTCATCCCGCTGCGGACAGTCGGTGGGCACATCCACAAAGTTGCCCTTCATCCCCCATTGTATATTGTGCTGTAATTGATTTACCAACGAATCGGAGCAGGAGAACATGCCGGTGGGCTCAAAGGCCGAATGGATCACAATGCCCGTGAGCTTGTCTTTGGACAGTGTTCCGGGATAGCCTTTTACGGCCACATAACGAAAACCATGGAAGGTAAAATGGGGCTCAAAGACCTCTTCGCCCCGGCCTTTCAGGATCAGGGTATCGGTTTGTTTGGCCGACCGCAGGTTTTTTGTGTAGAAATTCCCCTCTTTGTCCAGCACCTCGGCATGCCGCAGCACGATGACGGTGCCGGCAGGCCCGGTAGCTTTCAGGCGCACCCACCCCACCATATTCTGGCCCATATCCACCACCGTATCCCCTTCGGGAGTGACCAGTATCTTCACGGGGGTTATCTCTTCTATCCTCTTCACGGGAAGTCCTTCCGATGCCACGAGGATATCCTTCGGTGCCTTGATTTCTTTTACACCTTGCCAGCCCGCATCATCAAAGCCCGGTTTTTTCCATGCTTGATTTTCCAGACGGGCATCATATGTTTCCCCATTATAGATATCGGACCTCCTCACCGGGCCGGTGGAGGATTTCCAGCTTCCGTCCGTAACAATCACATCCTGCGTGCCGTCGGTATAATCCACCACGATCTGCAGCAACAGGGCCAGTTTCGAGCCGTAGGTGTTGCGATTGCCATGGAACGCCAGGTAACCGCGATACCAGCCGTCGCCCACCAGGGCGCCGGCGGCATTGTCGCCTTTCTGCAAAAGACCGCTCACATCATACACCTGATACTGGAGACGTTTGTTGTAACTGGTCCAGCCGGGGGTGAACAACTGATCCCCCACCTTCCGGCCGTTCAGATACATTTCATACAGTCCGTGGGCGGTCACATACGCCCGTGCCGACTTCACTTTTTTCTTCAGGGTAAATTCTTTACGAAACATCTGTGCCGGCTGGGAGGTCATCGTATCTTCCGGCACCAACGACTCTATCCAGGCAGCTTTCCAGTCGGAGGGCTTCAGCAGTCCCGTCTCCCACCAGGCCGGCATGCTCCAGGCCGAACGGCGGCCGTGGTTGTCCCATACACGCACTTTCCAGTACACCCGCTGACCGGATGCCGGGACAGGACCGTCATAGGAGACATATACCGACTGATCACTGTTTATCTTCCCGCTATTCCACAGAAGTTTGGATTTACTGTCCAGGTCGCCGGAGGATGCCGCCACCCGGATCTCATAAGCCGTCTGGAGGATCTCCCTCCCCTCTCCTTTCAGTTGCCACGACAGCCGCGGGTGCGGATCGTTCATCCCCAGAGGGTTCACCTTGTCTTCACAGGTGAGATACGTAACTTCCAACCCGGATGGGCCGGTCATCGAAGATAATATCAGGCTCAGCAGGACAAACGTCAGGAAAAAAAATGTTTTTTTCATGGTTGATCGTATTTATTGCATTGGGATTTCATTGACACGAACCGGATCAGGAACAACCTTTTAAATATGTATTTAAATACGTATTTAAATATTTATTTAAATAAATATATTTTCAGACCGGGCTGCTTGTATGTCATAAGCGCCCGAAAAATTCCCGGATCTTCCCGTGGGGCATAGAGACGCAGATGCGGGCATATTTTTTTGCTTTTTCCTTGTTATCACGTGTAAAGAAATCCAGCGGCACGCTACCGATTTTTTTCTCCAGCAGCTCATCATAGGATTTGTTCACTATGGCAAAAATGCCTTTGGGTTCGGAGTTTTTATAGAACTCCCCGGCCAAAAACCCCTCCTTCTGCAGGTATTCAATGTTTTTCCGGATATCTTCCCGGGTTTTCTCTTTAAACTCTTTCACCGCCTTTTTACCTTCGGGGGATGTAAGCAGTTGAAAGACCAATTGCTGGGCGAATCCATTCACGCCATTGTGGACGTACAGGATGCGCAGGTTGAACTCCCGGATGAACTCCGGGTCGTTGGACCATACGAAGCCGATGCGCTGGCCACTCAGGCCGACGCATTTGCTGAAGCTCTCCACGATGAGTACATCTTTGAGGTTCATCAGCCGGGTGTACATCTCATCGTCGTCGTCATAGAAGACCCGCCGGTAGGGGCTGTCGTAGATCACCGTGACCCCGTTGTCACTGAGCAGGCGGATCACTTCCAGCACATCCCCGTCGGAGAGCTTGTTGCCTACGGGGTTGTTGGGATCGCAGATCACCACGGCTGTATCTTTCAGTTCGTGCATACGCTCTTCCAGTTCTTCGAGGGTATGATACACGTCAAAAGCCTTGCCCCGGATCCTGCAAACATTGGCATAAGCGCCCCAGTAAAAGGAAGGAAGCAGGATCTTCTCCACATCCAGCATGGTAAAGATCTGGTCGAGGGCGCTCATGGAACCGCCGGAGATGGTGATCAGCTCCGGGTCCGCCTGTCCGTGAAAATATACCCGGTTGATGGCTTCCTTCAGGTTGGGAGCCCCGGAATTTGGAGCATACACCTGTATCGCCGGGGAATTATAATCAATGTTCTTCACCACCTCCGTCAGGTCGATAGGTACCACCCCGTTGACGCCCCGGTTCAGCAGGAGATACTCCTCTCCTGTCTCCTGCATCAGTTTTTTCAGGTTCTCTCCGATTCCGACTATGGCCGAGTATTTCGCGCCGCTTTTGCGTATGTTCATAGTTTGTGGTTTTTAGTTTGTGGTTTGCCCGCCTTCGCTAATAACTTAGCTTCGGCGGATACAATAGTTTGTGGTTTGTGGTTCAAGATACAAGAGACAAGTATTTAAAGTTCAACATTCAACATTCAACATTCGACATTCCCTTTTATCTTTTTCCTTTCCTTATCCACCGTAACTCCTGCGGAGCGAAGGTGGATGTCTTTTATCTTACAGATGTATTACTTCTCCGTACGCTGCCGCCGCGGCCTCCATGATGGCTTCGGACATGGTGGGATGCGGGTGGACGGACTTGATGATCTCGTGCCCGGTGGTTTCCAGTTTTCGGGCCACCACGATCTCTGCGATCATCTCCGTAACGTTCTCTCCGATCATATGGGCGCCGAGCAGCTCTCCGTATTTGTCATCGAAGATCAGTTTGACGAAGCCCTCTTTATGCCCGGCGGCGCTGGCGCGTCCCGAGGCCGTGAACGGGAATTTCCCTGTTTTGATCTCATACCCGGCTTCCACCGCCGCTTTCTCTGTATATCCCACCGAAGCGATCTCGGGCGCCGTATAGGTACAGGCGGCGATATTGTTATAATCCACGGGCTGCGGGTTTTTGCCGGCTATTTTCTCCACGCAAGTGATCCCTTCGGCCGAGGCCACGTGTGCCAGGGCCTGCCCAGGAACAATATCCCCGATGGCATAGATGCCGGGGATGTTGGTGCGGTACCAGGGGTCCACTTTTATTTTGCCGTTTTCCACCTGTATCCCCAGCTCTTCCAGTCCCAGATTTTCCAGGTTGGGGGTCACCCCCACCGCCGAGAGTACAATCTCCGCTTCTTTCTCTTCCATCCCCTTTTTCGTTTTGATCTGCACTTTGCATTTCTCTCCCGAGGTATCCACCGACTCTACGGACGACGACACCATTACTGTTATCCCTGCTTTCTTAAAAGAACGCTCGAGCTGTCTGGAGACCTCTTCATCTTCGAGGGGTACCAGACGGGGCAGGAACTCCACGATCGTCACTTTGGTGCCGAGCGAGTTATAGAAACTGGCAAACTCACTGCCTATGGCTCCCGAACCGACCACCACCATCGTCTCCGGCAGTTTATCCAGGGTCATGGCTTTGCGGTATCCGATGATCTTTTTCCCGTCTTTCTTCAAGTTGGGAAGTTCTTTTGAGCGTGCGCCGGTGGCCAGGATGATATGGTCCGCAGAATATTTCTCCGTTTTGCCCTCATGGGTGACCTCGACGGTCTTCTGATCCGCCAGCCTGCCCGTGCCAATGATCGTGTCGATCTTGTTTTTCCTGAAGAGGAACTGTATCCCTTTGCTCATGCCATCGGCCACCGTACGGCTGCGTTCTATGATCTTCGGAAAATCGGGGGTAACCTTCCCTTCGATCTTGACTCCATAGTCCCCGGCATGTTTGACATAATCATACACCTGTGCACTTTTCAACAGGGCTTTGGCAGGGATACATCCCCAGTTGAGGCAGGTGCCTCCCAGCTCGGCTTTTTCCACAACACCTACCTGCATACCCAGCTGGGATGCCCGTATGGCGGCAACATACCCTCCCGGGCCGCTGCCGATGATCAGAATATCATATTTTTTCATCACTCTTCGTTTTAGGTTTACAATCTTTGCCAAAAATAACCCAAGAAATGATAACTACCTAAAACATTTGAAAAAATATGATCCGTATCACCGTAATAAAGAAAAAACAAATGATATCCTTATCTTTACCATGGGGTAATGAAATTTGTCACAGTAAAGGAAACAGAACTGATCAGTCATGAAAATCAAACCGTCAGACCATTTCTCCGCCGATATCCGGCTGTTGGGTGATTTTATCGGCACGGACCGTTCGCTGGTGACGTTTCTTCACTGCACGCCCACCGAACAGCAGGCCCGGCGGATCATGGAAGAAGGGCTGATCTTTGAAAACTATCTCACCCACACCAGCGACCATATTTCGGGCTCCGACCTGATCGAACTGAATTACTTCCGGCTGATAAGGAAATCTTACGGCAATTACACCGTGGTCATCCAGATCGACGGGGCCCTGATCCGGGAGCTCAGCCGGCAGATCCAAAACACCCCTTACCATTTCTCGGAGATCATGGGCAGGCAGATGCGGGAAAATCCGGACCCTGAGAACAACTTTTACACTCTTCCGCAACAGTTTATCCGTGGATATTTCGACCACATCCATAACCGTGCTGTCCGGAATCCGCATTTCGATCCGCACTACCACCCGGCCTCTTTCGAAGAGAATCTGGAACGTTTTCTCAACAAGAACAAGAGCAAATAGTCAACATTCCTTTGACTTGGCGGGACAACCCCCTGTAAAAAACATCCCGAACCCCAATAAATAAGATATTTAAGATATTTTTTTATTAGCTTTGTACTGTCCTTTCATTAAACAGCTAAAACCGGTTTATGTTTTTCAAACTTATCATACTGTCTCTTTTTCTGGTAGCCCTGGCCTTTGTGATCATGGGTTTTAAGGTACTGTTTTCAAGGACAAAAAAGTTTCCGGTGATAGAGATCGGCAAGAATACGGATATGAAGAAAATGGGGATCCAATGCCCCCGCACGCTGGATGTACTGAGCAGAAAAGGGAAAACGGATTTTTCGGGATGTGTGGATTGTGCCCTGTATAAAGGATAAAACTAAAAAGGTGCTTGATGCTGGGTGCTGGGTGCTGGTTAATTTATTCTTCAATGATCAGTTTCTTAAACCCTTCCGAGGCCCAGGTGAGGAAACTGCCGTCGTCGCCCGAATAGACAAAATAGGCATCCAGGTCTTTGCGGTTCAGGACAAATTGTTTGCTTTTCTCCAGTCCCATCACCATAAAAGCGGTGGCGTAGCCGTCGGCCATCATACAGCTGCCGGTGAGCACCGTCACGCTAAGCAGGCGGTTGCGTGCAGGATAGCCGGTGTGGGGGTCGATCTCGTGGCCGTATTTCACGCCGTTTTTCTCGAAGAACTTCCTGTAATTACCTGATGTTGCCAGGGCACGGTTGACAAGTTTCAGTTTGATTTGAAGGTTCCTCCCGGGGATATTGTTATTATCCACCGGTTTATCGATGCCAATTTTCCAGGGTCTCCCCCACCATTTATGGCCCCGGGCTTTCAGTTCTCCCCCGATTTCCACCAGGAAGTTCTTTGCTCCCTTTTGTTCAATAAACTCCGACATCACATCCACCGAATAGCCTTGGGCAATAGCGTTCACATCCAGCAGGATATGAGGATTCTTTTTGATGATACGGTTTTCTTTCAGGGTCACCTTGTCCATCCCGACATACTGCAGCAGGCTGTCAATGACCGCACTGTCCACCGGCACGGGTCCTTCGGGACCGAAACCCCAGGCATCCACCAGCGGGCCTACGGTGATATCAAAAGCCCCGTTCGTCTCTTCATAGATACGGCGGGAAGCATTGAAACAAACGTTAAAAAATTTATCCGTACGAACGATGGTATCGTTTTTGTTGATGCGGGATATCACCGACTCCGGCACATAGTTGGACAGTGAAAGATCGAAACGGTGCAGCAGCGAATCCACTTCATTTTTATTTACAGCCGGCCGGCCGGACAAAACGGTCCGTATGGGCTGTCTGATCATGATGTGATAGGTGGTACCCTGGGTAAAGCCGTCGATCACCAGCATGGCCGACTGGTGATACCGGAAACGCATGAATGCCACGGCAAACAGAAGGAGAAGTATGCTCAGAAAGAACAGGGTCCGTTTCATCATCCACCGAAATCATCATAAGCGATCATCTCATCGGGCACACCCAGGTCGTAGAGCATCTTCAGCACGGCATCGATCATCATGGGCGGGCCGCAGAGATAGTATTCAATCTCTTCGGGCTCTTCATGTTTACTCAGATAGTTATCATAGACTACCTGATGGATGAAGCCCACATCGCCGGTCCAGTTGTCTTCCGGCAGCGGTTCGGAGAGAGCGATGGTAAACCTGAAGTTGTCATGTTTTTTCTCAATATCCCTGAAATCCTGTTCATAGAAGATTTCCCGTTTGGAGCGTGCCCCGTACCAGAAGGTCACTTTCCGTTTGGTGTTCTCGGTATGGAACAGGTGGAAGATATGGGAGCGCATGGGTGCCATGCCGGCGCCGCCGCCGATATACATCATCTCCCGGTCGGTATCTTTGATGAAGAACTCGCCGTAAGGACCGGAAACCATCACTTTGTCGCCCGGTTTTCTCGAGAAGATATAGGAAGAGCATATACCGGGATTGACTTTCATAAAGGTGCCGCGGGCCCGGTCCCACGGGGGGGTGGCAATACGTACGTTGAGCATGATGATATCCCCTTCGGCCGGGTGGTTGGCCATCGAGTAGGCACGGAAGGTCTCTTCGGGGTTGACCATCTTCAGATCCCACATATGGTATTTATCCCATTCGTCACGGTATTCTTCTTCCACATCCATATCTTTGAAATCGACGGTTATTCTGGGCACGTCAATCTGCACATAACCGCCGGCTTTGAAGTTTAGATGTTCTCCTTCGGGCAGTTTCAGCACGAACTCCTTGATAAAGGTAGCCACGTTCTTATTGGAAACGACCTCACACTCCATTTTTTTGACCCCCAAAACGGCCTCGGGCACATGGATATGCATGTCTTCCTTAACCTTTACCTGGCAGGCAAGGCGCCAGTTTTGTTGCTGTTGTTTCCGGGTGAAGAAGCCGGTTTCGGTAGGCAGGATGGAACCGCCTCCTTCGAGCACCTGCACTTTGCACATCCCGCAGGTGCCCTGACCACCGCAAGCCGAAGGCAGGAAAATATTGTTATTGGACAGGGTTGTCAGCAATGATGTCCCGGGCTGGACCACCAGATCTTTTTCATCATTGATAGTGATCTTGACTTCTCCCTGGGGGGTAAGTTTCTTCCGGGCATACAGGAGGATGATCACCAACAAAAGGATAATCACCAAAAAGACCAAAACAGAGGTCAGGACTACCAGAACGGTATTTGATAATAGGATCATTTCCAAGAAGATTTAGTTAAAGTTTGATACCCATAAAACTCATGAATGCGATGCCCATCAGGCCGGTAACAATAAACGTAATTCCCAGTCCTTTGAGAGGTTTCGGCACGTTGGAATATCTGATTTTTTCACGTATGGCCGCCAGGCCCACGATAGCCAGAAACCAACCGATCCCGGACCCCAGTCCGAAGGAAGTAGCTTCCCATACGGATTGGTAATCTCTCTCCTGCATAAACAACGAACCACCCAGGATGGCGCAGTTAACAGCAATCAGAGGCAGGAATATTCCGAGTGAAGTGTAAAGCGCCGGGGTATATTTTTCAACAACCATTTCCACCAATTGAACCATGGAGGCAATTACAGCAATGAAGATAATGAAAGAGAGAAACTCCAGGTTCACATCCGCAAACTGTGGTCCCAGCCAGACAAGAGCTCCCGGCTTTAACAAATAGGTATTCAGTAAATAATCCACCGGCACGGTGATCGTAAGGACAAAAGTAACGGCTATACCTAATCCTATGGATGTTTTAACGGTCTTTGAAACAGCCAGGTAGGAACACATACCCAGGAAATAGGCAAAGACCATGTTGTCTATAAAAATAGACTTGACGAAAATATTGAAAATATGTTCCATAATGTTGATCTTATTTATTCTTCAATCAATTCACGATTTTTAGCCCGTTGTATCCAGATCAGTATACCGATGGTTATCAAAGCCATCGGCGGCAGAATCATCAGGCCGTTGTTTTCATATCCTATTTTGTATAAGCCCAGCTTAGCCATCACAGGAAATCCAAAAAGGGTTCCCGAACCGAGCAGCTCCCGGAAAAAAGCCACAATGACCAGGATCAGGCCATACCCCGAAGCATTTCCTATGCCGTCAAGAAAAGAGGGCCACGGTTTATTGGCCATGGCGAAAGCTTCCAGGCGTCCCATCAGAATACAGTTGGTAATGATCAGTCCCACAAAGACAGAGAGCTGTTTGCTAACATCATAAGCAAAGGCTTTGAGAAATTGGTCTACCAGGATCACCATGGTGGCAATGACTACCAGTTGAACAATGATCCGGATGCGCGGAGGGATACTTTTTCTGAGTGCCGAGATTACCACGTTGGATATCGCCAGTACCACCATTACCGAAATGGCCATGACAATGGCCGGCTGCAATTTGACTGTAATGGCCAGGGCGGAACAAATTCCCAGCACCTGCACCGTAATCGGGTTATTATTATTCAGAGGATCCGTCAGCAGTTTCAGATTCTTACTCGAAAACAGAGGTTCACTTTCTTTTGCCATGATATTATCCGTTTTTTTCTGTTTCTTTCATTTGTTTTTCAAACCAAGCCACATAATCCTCCAGACAGACCTGTAGCATAGCCTGGAGACCTTTGCTGGTAAGGGTGCCTCCGGAAATAGCATCCACTTCATGAGGGTTTCCGGGGGTAGCACCGCCTTTTTTCACCAGGATGGATACAAATTTCCCGTCTTTATCAAAAATTCTTTTTCCGATAAACTGTTTTTGAAACTCATGAGTAGCAATTTCCGCGCCCAGCCCGGGGGTTTCTTTGTCGTGACCAAAGGTGGCACCGTAAACGGTATTGTAATCGTCATTGAAAGATATATAACCGTAGATGGGCCCCCACAGCCCCTTGCCCTGCAGGGGGACAATGATCTTTTTTTCTCCGTTATCGAGGGTAGCCAGATATACAGGCAACTTCCTCTCTCCGTCGGGTTTGCGCATCTCCTCGGCCATATCGATACTGAAAGCATCTTCTCCTTCCAGCACCTCCCCTTTCACATTCACCACGAGGGTTTCTTTGATATATTTATCATACAGGGTTTCCGCATCTTTCTGTGTGCTTTCAATATTTATGGAAGCCAGGATGCTTTTCTTTTTCTGTATTTCCACGTTTTTTTCCTGCAGGGGTTGCAGGAGCATGGCTGCTCCCGAGAGCAACACCGCTACGATAATGATCATGATCGCAGAAAAACTGAAAATATATGTATTACTAAAGTTTCTCATAACGGTAAATTATTGTACACTAACTTTCGCTCTTTTTAATCTGCGTTTGATGTTGCCTTCCACCACATAATGATCTATCAGCGGGGCAAAGACGTTCATCAGGAGGATGGCCAGCATGACGCCTTCGGGATAGGCCGGGTTGAGCACCCGTATCAGGATGGCCATCACGCCCACGAGGAAGCCGTATATCCATTTTCCTTTTTCTGTTTGGGCAGAGGTCACGGGGTCGGTGGCCATAAAGACCATCCCGAAGGCGAAGCCTCCCATGATCAGGTGTTCCCATGCCGGCACTTCCATATAGGGATTGGCGGCAAAGAGATTGAGGATCAGCCCCATCACCAGTCCGCCGGCGAAGGCCGAGAAGATGATCTTCCAGGAGCCGATGCCGGTATAAATAAGAATAAAAGCGCCGATCAGGATAGCCAGGGTGGAAGTCTCTCCAATAGATCCGGGGATGGTCCCCAGGAACATATTCCAGGCCGAGGGGAGTTTATCGATATGTCCTGCGGCGGCTTCGGCCAGGGGGGTTGCCCCCGAGAAGCTGTCCACAGCTTTGAGCCCGTGTTTGAGTCCGGCCACCCACACCTGATCGCCGGAAATCCAGCCGGGATAAGCAAAGAAAAGGAATGCCCGTGCCAACAGGGCCGGATTGAAGATATTCATGCCGGTACCGCCGAACACTTCCTTGCCGATGATCACGGCAAAAGCCACGGCAAGCGCCAACATCCACAGGGGGATATCCACCGGCACGATCAGGGGAATGAGGAAGCCGGTGACCAGATACCCTTCATTCACCTCGTGGCCGCGTTTCTGGGCGAAAATAAACTCAATGCCCAGCCCCACCACATATGAAACGACGATAATGGGCAACATCTTCAGAAATCCGAACCAGAAAGTCTGCCAGAAACTCACCTGTTCGCCCAGGGCCAGGAAGTGCTGATAACCGATATTCCACATGCCGAAGAGCATGGCCGGTGTCAGGGCAATGACCACGAGGATCATCGTGCGCTTCATATCCAGGGGATCCCGGATATGAGAACCGGTAGTGGTCACTTTGTCCGGGACAAATAAAAAAGTCTCAAAAGCCTCAAACGTGGACTGGAAAGCTTCGAACTTCCCTCCTTTCTCAAAATGAGGCTTGATCTTGTCAACATATTTTCTTAATGCTTTCATGAAAATGAGGTATTCTTTTTCCCGTTTATGAATAGTTAGCCCAGTTCTTTGATGAGGGAGTTGATCCCGTTGCGCAGGATTCCCTGCATCTCTGTCTTGGAAGGATCGATATATTCGCACAGGGCGATATCTTCCTCCACCACCTCATAGAGGCCGAGGTTTTCCATCAGGTCGATATCTTCCGTCAGGATCGCCTTGAGCAGTTGCATGACCAGGATATCCATGGGCATCACTTTTTCATAGAATCCGGTCACGATGAAAGGCCGGTGCCCCCCGTGCAGGTTGGTATCCAAACGGTATTTTTTGCGGGGTCTCATCCAGGAAAAGAAGGTCCTCGAAAAGCTGAACTTCCCGAAACCCGGCAAAAGCCAGCCGAACAGCTCATAATAATTTCCTTCGGGGATCACGGTCACCAGGGAATCATAAAAACCGATATAACCGTCGGGATCGATTTTTTTACCGGTCAACACATTGCCGCTGATATACCGCAAGGAGCCGTCCTGCACATTTCCCTGTACCATATTTTCCACAGAAGCTCCCATCATGGTTTCGTAATAGCCGGTTTTTTTCACTTCACTGCCGGCGAGGGCCACCACCCGGGAAGCATCGAACCGTCCTTCGTCAAACAGGCGGCCGATGGTCAGTACATCCTGCGGGTTGACAACCCACACGCGGTCGCCTTTGTACACCGGATCAATGTGATGAATATGCACGCCCACATTTCCGGCCGGATGGGGGCCGCTGAAGGCATGCACCTCCACATTTTGCAAAGCACCGGAAAAAGAGGAGTCTGTCTTTTCGGGATGGATGCCCAGATGCACTTTCCCGGAGGTCAGTTGCGAGAGGACATTGATACCTGTTTGGAATATTTTCTCTTTTCCTTTCAGGATAAAGCTGTAATCGGGAGCCAGCGGCGCCGTATCAAACAATGAGATAAACACCGATTTAGGCGTCTCGGAAGGGTCCGCCACAAAATCAAAAGGACGTTGCCGGATGAAAGGCCACACGCCGCTCTTCAGCAGAGTGGCAATGATGTCCTCTTTGTTCATCTGCAGCGGATCTCCTTTTTTGAATTCCATATACTCCTGTTTCCCGTCCGGTTCGATGATCACTTCCAGGATTTTCCTGCGTTCTCCCCGCAAAATATTTTTCACGCGTCCGCTCACCGGCGAGGTAAAAAGAATATCCGGCCGGTATTTGTCGAAAAACAACGGAGAGCCCGCTTTTACCTCATCCCCGGGCCTGACGCTTAATTTCGGCGTCAGCCCCTGGAAGTCAATGGGTTTTACAGCAAATAAACCGGATTCCGGAACCGGAACCAGGGCCTTTTCTGCCTCACCTTGCATCCTGATATCCAGCCCTTTCTTTAATTTTATCACCTTGTTCATGGAGGTGTTTTTTTGTTATCTTGAAAACAAAAATAATTTATTTTCTTTTTCTCCAAATATTTTTAGCCTTTTTATTTTGCATATTTATCAACATATATTGATAGCTGCTTACAATTTCATTTACTGTCGCTAAAAATAAAATATTTTTACTTCGCTCTTCTCTCATGCGTCTTCCGGCAACATATCTTTTTGGTATTCCCGACAGATATTGTGAAATATTTATAGAATTATTCACAAAAAAATCCCGGCCGGGGCCGGGATTTTCAGGCACATGGATATTTTTACCATTATTCCTGAAATGAAATATCAAGATTGGTAATCTCTTTGGGGTTGAAGGGGCTCAGGTACGGCAGACGGGAGATAAGTTTTTCGTATCCGGCTCCCGGGGCGGTACCTCCGGCCACAAACCCGCCGGCATCGAAGTATCCGGGGGCAGAGGCATTATAGAGGAACGCCTGTACGCTCTCCGGGTCAATATCCGGCCATACTTCATAGATTTCCCTGGTAAGCACGTTCTTCAGGGAGAAATATCCCAGCAGGATGTTGCGGCTCGGCTCATCCAGGTTGTAAGGGGGCAGTCCCACTTCGGCCACACCCAGGTCGGTGGTATTATCCCCGGAAGCAATGAAAGAATAAGTGAAACCGGCATGTCCGGCCAGGAGGATGCCATTGGGATGGGAAGAGTTGCCGTACACATCAATGATATTTCCTTTTTTCCCGGCAAACATTTTCAGGGCGCTGACAGACCAGGGGTCATCCAGCGGGTCGGCCAGCGGCAGATAAGCGGCATAGACGGTCATCTCTGCTTCATAGCCATGGTCACCCGCTTCGCTGTAGTCAATACGGAACATGGCATCCGGATCGTTTTCATTGTCAGCCCTGTTGATATTGTAAGGCTTCATGATAGCGATCCCTTTAATGGGACTTCTGTTCCAAAAAATCTGGAGGGCCCTGCCGCCGTCGGCATCACCTTCCGATTCCGCATCAGTGATGGTCATTTTAAACTCCCAGTGCTCATTGTCATACTCCGCACGGGCCGTCACCGTCACATTTTTCACCCGGCCGTCATCGTCGCCGGTGAAAGAGAAGGACATGGGTTTGTTGATGTTATAGATACGGATGGCATTGATCACCTCGCGGACGATCTGTGCCCCCATATCACCTACATGGATGAAGTTACCGAGGTGTTCATAGATCAGATTCCCTTTGAGGGTGTCCACCTCGGCGCTTTTCAGGGTGGACGACTCGTAGCTCAGCGAAGGAGTGATCTCCACCCCGAAACGTGCCGGCAGGATATCGTCCTGCTGTGGTTGCGGAACAGGTTCTTTCTGGCAGGATGTAGTAAAAAGCAGAAAAGAAACCGAAATCAACAGAAAAAAAACATTTACCTTTTTCATGACTAAAAAATTTAGGGTTTAACAATAATCGATTTTACTTGTTTTCACCCATAACACACATGAAAAAGGAATAACCCTTACGGGAAAGATAATTTTTTTCAGCAGCCCCCACTCCAACTCCTCCCCCGGGAGGAGAGGGGCTTCAAATATCTTCATTTATCACTATCTACCAAACAATGGTAAAAAGTTACATAAATCAATGGGGAGGTTGAAAAACAAGCGTGTCGGTGACGACGGAGCAAGCGGCGAAGAATCCGAGGGCTCCGCCGTTCATGTTGGTCTGCACATTGGCCGGCAGGACATCAAAGACACCACCTTTCCATACGGTCTCCATCATCAGGGAACGCAGGAAAGACTGGTACGCCGGTGAAAGGGAGAGCTTGCGCCGGTAGATGAAGGTACCGGCGGGGAAGAGCACCTGTTCGGCGGCGGGTTTGAACAGCTCGTTCACGTCAATGCTTTTCAGGGTATAATAGCGCACCCAGGCGCGGGCATCTTCTTTTTGTTCCGGCGGCACCAGATACGACCAGTCCATATATACCTGCATCATGGAAGGATCCGCACTCTCCCGGTACACCATCTCATAAAGGCGGGGATTTTGCTGCACCTGCCGTGCCTGGAAGTCCTCCATGGGGCTTACCGGCACCATGCGGGCCGCATTGCTGGTAAACTCATGCCCGCCGGCTTTTACATAAAGGTAATAAGCATTATTGATCACTCCCTGCACGGTGGAATCGGTATAATAAATGCCCGAGCCCTCCGGAATTTCTTTCAGCAAATACACCGTATCCCCGTCGGTGATGGCTACCACGGCGCCGGTCACCGGCACGGGGTCCTCATTCATGCCGGACACCGGCAGGGTCAGGATCACGCGGTGGGCTTTCCGTTCGTTGGTGATCATACCGTCCACAACGAGTGCGCGCAGATCACTGCTCTGCAAATCCCAGGGTATCTGCTCTTCACATCCTGCCAGCAGGACAGCCAGTATGAAGATCCATTTTTTCATCAAAAATTAAATTTGTAATTCAGGGAAGGAACCATACCGTAGAGCCACATCCGGGCAGGCACCAACAGCGGTTCCCGGTAGTAGTTGGACGGCACCAACAGACTTCCGTTGTTTCCCGTCATCTTATTAAAATATACCGAAACAGGATTTTTCCGGCCATACAGGTTGTACAGTGCCAGGGTCAGACTGTGTTTGTATTTGGCCCCCTCGCGGTTCAGGCGGCAGTCCAGGTTCATATCCAGGCGGTGGTACGGAGGCAGGCGGTCATTATTTTTTTGAAGATATACCGGTACCGAATAGCCCTGGTAATAATAAAAGGCAGCGGGTGTGGAAAAAGCGGCGCCGGTATAATAGACCCAGGTGGCGGAGAGGGTCAGCCTCTTCAGGAAAAAATAGGATAAAAAGACACTGAAGTCATGTGTACGATCGTAAAACGCCGGGAACACCGTATTGCGGTAAACGCCGTTGATCTTTTTCGTGGTTTTTGACAGGGCATAGCCCACCCAGCCGGAAAGCCGGCCCGCTTCTTTCTTCAGCATGACCTCTAAGCCGTATGAGCGGGCATAGCCGAACCGCAGTTCACCCTCCAGATAAGGATTCAGCAACATCTGGGCATGGTACTCATAATCGATCTGATTCTGCATATATTTATAATACCCTTCCACGCTGATATCCACGCCGGCCTTTTTCAAAAAAAGAGAGTAGCCCAGGGAAACCTGATCGCTTTTCTGGGGCCGGATGTTGATCGAAGAAGGAAGCCATACATCCAAAGAAGTAAAAGGGCTGACCGAGTTGGTGATCTGGTGGATCTTCTGCACATTGCGGTTGTACCCCGCTTTCAGGGACGAATGGCTGTTAACGGCATACCGAATACCCAGCCGCGGTTCGGGTGTAAAATAGCTGTTATAGGTCTCCCCCCGGGGATAATCCCTTTGCGAAACGGGATGATGGTTCTCATCATAGATATATTCCGTTGCCGGCCCCATGCTCATCCACAGCGTGGTTCGCAGGCCTGCGGCCACATGCCAGTGTTCTCCTATCCGTCTCTCATAATCGCCGTACAGGTTCCATTCCATATTCTGCTTTTGTGATACTACGGGCAGGTTGGTATTTTTGTCCGGATCACCATACCGGAAATTGCCGGGATCCACTCCGTAAAACCCCAGGTTCATCCCGAAATGCCAGGTCTCTGCCGCCTTCCTGTAAAATGAAAAATCCGTTTTCAACCCCGCATTGCCGACCGTAGATTTCCAGGCATCATTGTTTTTTTGAGAGGTAACCAGTCTGTAATCATACTGTCCTGAATAAAAAGTAAAATTGGAAAGCAGACGGGTGTAAAAGACATGGTTCCAGCGGAGTGAGAGGGAAATGTGTCGCCATGGTATCGCTGAGG
>CAZYPI010000030.1:0-18942 GCA_964649335.1 uncultured Rikenellaceae bacterium
TGTCGTGCAAACGCTGCCGTAGGGGCAATGTTTCTCCATCCGTTGGCGGAAAAATATGCCGACAGTAAAGAGCCGTTACAGCCATACCCGGGAATGTAATAATTCCAGTATGTGGGGTCGTTATTATTCTGTACTTCAAAAACGGACTCGCTGTTGTTTTCGGCTTCATAAGTGCCGCCGTCGCCGGCAGGCAAAGGGTTTGATGTGAAATTGCACAGATAGGCATTCACATAGTCGAGGGAGTCATTCTTTCTGGGCATCGTCAGGTGATACACACCCGAGGAGATGACTCTGCCGAGATATTCTTTTGCCTCTGCCCATGACTGTTGGTAGAGGTAGGATTTGCCGAGCAGGGCCATAGCTGCTCCTTTGGTTGCTCTGCCGATGTTTTGATCGTCATAGGTTTCGGGCAGTACCTCTATGGCATCCAGGAGGTCTTGCTCTATCTGTGCCCAGAATTCTTCCGGAGTGCTGTTTGGCAAAGCCCCTTCATCAATGGAAGTAATAACCTTGGTTACCAGGGGAGGGTCATTGAAAACAATCCTGAGGTAAAAGTTATAAAGGGCTCTTAGAAATTTGACTTCTCCCAACAGTCTGTTTTTCAACGCAGGGTCCATGTGGATATCCGGAATTTTTTCCAGCGCCATATTTGTCCGGTAGATCCCTCTGTACAAATACATATACATATCGGCCACCAATGGATCATTGCTGTGAAAAAGAATATTCTCATAATTGGGGTTTTCAAAAATCACCCGGTCATCCAGGGCATAAAACATCAGTTGAAAGTCCACTCCAAAGAGTCCGTTGGATTTGACAGGATCGTAAGCAGCCGTAACGGCTGCAATGGCATCCTGCTGTGTTTTGTAATATAAAGAAGATGTCAGATTATTTTGCGGTTCCACCTCCAGCCATTCTTTCCCGCAACCGGACAAAAGAAAAGTCAGAAAGAGCAAATATTTAAGATTTTTCATAACTCCAAAATTGAATTGTTAAAAATCTGCCTGAATCCCAAATTGATACATCCTGGGCGCAGGATAGTATCCTTCATCTATACCCATATATAACACATTGGTATTTCCGACCTCAGGATCGTAACCGCTATATTTTGTGAAAGTATATAAGTTATTGGAACTAATATAAAACCTGATACGGTCGATGAACTTAATGGTTTTATCGGTGAGGGTGTAACCCAACTGGATGTTTTGTATCCTTAAGAAAGAAGCATCTTCCAGGAACCAGGAGGATATCCTGCTGTTTGCGTTTTCATCTACGATACTCAGGCGAGTCATGGAATTGGTCGGATGCTCCTCCGACCAGTAGTTCATGGTTTCTCTGAGTTTATTTTCATCTTTTGCATGGGCATCGGTGGCGATCCCGATGGTGGCCCTATGGGCATTATAAACATCCAGGTTTTGCATGCCATGAAAAAAGATTGAGAAATCAAAACCCAGATATGAACAATTAAAGCCTAAGCCATAATCAAAATCGGGAAACGGTTTTCCGATAATGGTCCGGTCAAGGGAATTGATAACCCCGTCGTGATTTAGGTCTTTGAATTTTATATCTCCCGGGGCCGTTCCTGTTTCCTGCACGGCATGATTGTCCACTTCTTCCTGGCTCTGGAATATTCCCTCGGCGACATAACCGTAGAAACTGCCGATGGCATGGCCCACGGCCGTGACGGTATAAGGAGTATATATATCATCGCCCGGAAGATATTTTACGGTATTCTTAAGCGTTGAGAAATTAGCACTCACATTATATTGGAATTTTCCTTTTTCGTTTTTGTAGATGGCATTGAGTTCCAGTCCCCGGTTTTGTATCTTACCCAGATTGACAAAAGGGTCGGCCACACCTGGCAGTTTTCCGAAAACGTCGGAGAGGGGAATCCTCACCAGCATGTTGTCCTGGTTTTTGATATAATATTCGGCTGTAAACTGAAGCCGGTTATTGAAAGCATACAGGTCGATGCCGATATTGGTCATTTTAGCACTTTCCCATTTTATGTCCGGGTTTCCCTGAGAAGCCAGTACCATGCCTCCGTAGTAAGTCTGTTGGTCTTTTCCGAAGGCGTACCAGGAATTCTTCGGAGGATCCATAAGCTCTACATACTGAAACGAGCCGATGTTCTGATTTCCTGTAGCCCCCCAGCCGAGACGCAGCTTGAGCATCTGAATCTGGTCAACATTCTGCAAAAAATCCTTATCTATTCTCCAGCCCAGAGAAAAAGAGGGAAAGTATCCGTACCGGTTGTTAGGGCCGAAATTGCTGGAGCCGTCCCGGCGGATACTTGCGGTGAGAAGATACTTTTCATTATAATTATAAATTACTCTTCCCAAAAAAGATTCCAGCTTATGTTCTCCCCTGAAACCGCTTACCTGGTTGGGCGCAAGCGCCTGGGACAGTACATTCAGCTCCGGGTAATTAAAACCGACACCCGTGGCACTGAAAGATTCATAATAGGTCTGTTCGGTAGAATATCCTGCGAGCAAGGTGAGGTTATGATTACGGAACGAATGAGTGTATGTCAGTAAATTATCCAGAAGAAAATATTTGTTCTGACTGCTGGACTGGGTCAACGTCGAAACGGGGTTGGATCTGAGGCCCAGATTCCCGAGTTCATATTTGGGTGACCACAGAAATCCCTGATTATTGTTGTAATTGAAACCGAATTTTATTTTGTATTTCAGGCCTTTAATGACTTCTACTTCGGCATATATCCTGGATAATATGCGGGTAATGGTTCCTTTATTTTCATTGAGCATCTGTTCGGCCAGGGGGTTGGTGCGTTCGTTCACTGCGGTGGTGGTATCGGTGGGGCCGGCATAGCCCCCCAGATCGGACGGAGCATAAACGGGCATCAGCGGGGAGGCTACCGTGGCGATTACCCAGGGGTTGCCATTGGTTTTGTGGCTGGGGTAGTTGGAGTGGTTCCGGCTTATGGTGAGGGTTTCCCCTATTTTAATGATTTTCCGGATCGTAAAATCGGAGTTGGCCATGATGTTGAATCGCTGGAAGCCGGTGTTTACCAGGATTCCTTTTTCACTATAATAGTTTCCGGAGACGGCAAACTTGCTATAGTCTCCTCCGCCGTATACGGCCAGGTCGTAGTTTTGATTCCAGGCAGCCTGGGTAATCTCTTTTTGCCAGTCGGTGTTGACGTTTCCGTTTTTTGCCCTGACAGAGTCGGTATAAGGTGCCGGCAGCTCTTTGCCTGGAAACAGGGCATAAGCTTTTTTCATAAGTCCGGCATATTCATCGGCATTCATCACGTCCAGGCGGCGAGGGATTTGTGAAACTCCTTCACGTGTCGAGAAATGGACTTTGGTTTTTCCTTTTTCCCCTCTTTTTGTTTCGATCAGTATCACTCCGTTGGCAGCTCTGGAACCGTAGATAGCACTTCCGGAAGCATCTTTCAGTACCTGTATGGATTGTATGGTGGAAGGGTCGAGGCTGTTCAGGTTTGCCACAGGGATTCCGTCCACGACATATAAAGGTTCCGAACTTTTGTTAATGGAGCCTATCCCTCTGATCTTAATGGAAACCCCTGATCCCGGCATTCCGGAGGTATTGGTTACCACCACGCCGGCCGCTTTCCCCTGGAGGGCTCTGTCAAGCGTGGGGGCATTTGTTTTGCTGATTTCCCTGGAAGAGACTACGGCCACAGAACCGGTCAGATCACTTTTTTTCTGTGTGCCGTAACCAATGACTACCACATCATTCAGCTCCGTGTTTTTGGGATTAAGTGTGATGTTGATGACCGTTTTGTCACCCACCGGCACTTCCCGGGTCATCAGGCCCACAAAAGAAAAAACCAGCGTGTCGTTATTGGACCGGATGGTGACCTGATAACTTCCGTCCGGTGCAGTGGCCGTACCGATGGTCGTGCCTTTGATGAATACCGTGCCGCCAGCAAGAGGCTGTCCGTTCGTCCCATCCGTGACTTTGCCTGTGATTATCCTGCCCTGGGCCCTGGCAACGGCTGTAACCCCGGAAAGAAGGAGCAGGATGACCGCACTTTGCCTGATAATATTTCCAAATATTTTCATAAAAATGTATTTACCTCGTGAACCGGAAATGTTAAGGAACAATAAAAAGCTTTTTATTTATCATAACGGATAATAAAACAACAACAAAGACAAAAGCGAACAGGCTCAGACAAAACCTGTCCGCTTTTGTCTGAGCCTGTCTTCAGATCACTTTTTAAGGAAATTCTTTACAGCTACCTGATTATCTTTTAGATACATATTCATTATATACATTCCTGATTTTAAGTCGCTGATTTCCATTCGGCCGGATACATTGTCAAATGTCTTGACTTCCTGGCCCAGGATATTCAGGATGACCACTTTTTTAACATGGTTGACATTTTTTATCTGAATGAAGTTTGTTGCAGGATTCGGATACAGGAGAATATTATCTGCATCTTTATAGATTCCGGATTTTCCGGTCACATCCGTACTGTCCAGATCAAAGATCCCGCTGTAATAGGTAGTCCAGTAAGAATCATTGTTGTCCGAGTCCCAGGTAGCCTGGATGACCAGTTTCCCAGGGTCTTTGTCAACCAGTTTCAGTTCCATGGAAATAGCGGTGTCGGCACTCGGCACGAAACCGGCCATGGCATCGGCCCAGGGGATAACAGCTAGATAATAATAAGAGGTGTCATTTATTTTCTCATAGACAGCGTCGAAATTAAATGCATCGGCCGAGGAACCCCAGCCGACCACCCAGGGTGTAGCGGAAGGACCCCAGTTTACAAAATCCCAGGTTGGCCTGTAGTCATCATACACCACACTGGGATTGTTTTGGAGCAGCCAGTTGCCTGTTTTCCGTGAGCCGGTAGTGTCCCAGCGGGCAAAAGCAGGGCTTTTGGCGGCATCCGTGGTGGCTGTGTCATACACCGCGGGCCAGTAGTTGGGATAGGTGGCATACATGATCTCAAAAGCGTCCTGGATGGTGTCGGAGGCTTCGGCAATGTAATCGTCGATGACCTTGAATGCTATGTAAAGATTGTCGGCATCCCAGACCGATTTCATATACACCGTAAGATCTCCCGGTCCGTCAGGCATCCTGGTGGTGGGGTTTCCGTCATCATCAGTCAGAGCAAGATGATTTGTCAATGTATCCATATTCGATATGGTAGCCCAAAGATCCGCCACGGTAGAGGATAAGTAATCAAAATCACTGATGGTCTTAACCGTATATACCCTTTTGGGCGGAACGTTATTAGGGTCAGGTACGGTTTGCCAGCTGGCAGGTTGTGAAAACCCCGCCAAAACGGCAAAAGTAAAAATTCCGAAAAGCGAGTAAATCTTTTTCATAGTTTTACGTTTTAAGTTAAAAAATAGAAAGAGCGAAAAATTTCAGTTCAAATTTAGATAATGTAAGTTTCTCTTTCTTTTTTTTCCGTATCAAAAGATTTTCTTGAGGTATCATTTGATGGATTTGATAAAATCCACCGGGGTTTTACCGTATTGTTTTTTGAAACGGGTGGTGAAATGGGAGGCATTTTTGAATCCGACGTTATAAGCGACCTCGGAAACATTGTGATACCCCTGACTGAATAATTCTGCAGCAGCCCGCAGACGGTAGGAGATAATAAAGTCCGATACCGAACGGTTTTTTGTGAGGGCACCTATTTTGCGGAATAACTGAGCCCGGCTGATGCCTGCTTCGCGGGTGAGCATATCAATGGAGAAATCGGGATTGGACAAATTCCGTTCGATGGATTCCATGATTCTTCGCAGCAGCTTTTCATCCGTTGACGTGGGTACATTTCCTTTCAGGTCGGTTAAAGAAACAGTCATAAACCGGTCTTTCAGTTTTTCACGCAACCCGATGAGATTTTTGATCCGTTGTGCCAGTAAATCAATATTGAAAGGTTTGATAACATAATCATCCGCACCGGTTTCATACCCTGATTTTTGTGTTTCTCCGTCCGCCCGTGCTGTCAGCAGGATTACGGGAATATGGCTGGTCAGGCTGTCGGTTTTCAATTTTTTGCATAAAGTGATTCCGTCCATTTTCGGCATCATGATGTCGCTTATGATCATATCCGGGTTTCTTTTGCGTGCCTGGTTGTATCCGTCTTCTCCGTCAAGTGCAATCAGGATATTGTATTCTTTTTTAAAATGGCCGGCCAAATAAAAAGATACATCCGGGTTGTCTTCTACAATAAGCAGTGTTTTCTTTTGTTTATCAATATGATGTTGTAATAGACGAATATTATTTTCGAAATCATGAGGGATGGGGCTCTCTCCCGTTATCACTGTCTGCATTAATTCATCTCTGTTCATTTCGTCCGGGCTGAAATGTTCTTTTGAAACCGGTAAGTGAACAGCAAACTCCGTGCCGCTGCCGGGGGTGCTGCTGACCTGTATTGTCCCTTTATGAGTCTCTACCAGTTTTTTGGTCAGATAGAGACCTATACCCGTGCCGGGATTGTGTGAATCTCCTCCATCACCGACCTGTGAGAAACGGTTAAAAATGGTTTTAAGATTTTTACGAGGAATTCCTATTCCGGTATCCTTTACCTTTATCTCGGCTGTGGTGTTATCGTTAGTGACCGAAAAATCGACAGATAAAACGACTATGCCCCGTTCATTAGTATATTTGATTGCGTTGGACAATAGATTATACACTATTTTTTCCACTTTGTCAAAATCAAAATAACAAATATGTTTTTTTTCAGGGGATTCAAACATCAACTGTATATCTTTAAAATTAGCATGAACATAAAAAGGTTCTGCGATTCTCCGGAGGGCTTCCACCAGGTCTCCTTTGGCTACAGAGAGTTTAATGTTTTCGCCTTCAATACGTGATACTTCCAGCAATTGGTTGATCAGCCTAAGTAATCTGCCGGCATTTCTCTCCACCAGTTTCAGTTCGTTAACATATTCTTTCAGCCCGTTTTGTCCGAAGCGACTGATCATGTTGCGTATGGGAGAGAGAATGAGAGTGAGCGGTGTACGGAATTCGTGGGAAATATTGGTAAAAAAACGGGTTTTGATCCGGTCCATCTGTTTCAGTTTATCCGATGCTTCTTTTACCCGGTTGTAGGCTTTTGCATTTTCCAGGGCAATGGCGATATGAGATGCCATATTTTTCAGCATGTCCAGATGCGTATTCGTATAAATATTCTTCTTAAAACTTTTTACCACCAGTATTCCCGTGATTTTGTTTTCTCCGGAGACCAGCGGAATGTATATTGCTGACTTGGGTTTCTTTTCTCCGGCATACCCCATGAAATGTTTTCCGAGATATTTCCGGGCATCCTTTTCCACATCATTAAGAAAAGCAATTCGGTTGTTCCGGACACACCAAACCGACAGACGATTGTCGTCTTTTAGCGGGATCACCTCGGTGTGCAATGGTGTTCCTTTGTATAACCTGCCCCAGAAAGTGATGTTTTTGTTTTTGTTGTTGACGAGACCGATATAAAAAATCTGAGCATCCATCAGCTGGTTAATGCTGTCGTAAACCTGGTTGATAATATCCCTGACGCGTATGGATGAAGTGATCTTTTGACCTATCTCCGTCAGTTGTTTCAAATTTCTGTTCTGTAGCTCGATCTGGTCTTTTTGTTTAATGATCTGCCTGTTTTGTTCTTCCAGCCGTTCCCTGGCTTTTTCTATCTCCCGTGTGCGGATACCGACCAGTTCGGCCAGCACCTGTTTTTGTTTTCGCAAGGCGAAAGTCTTGTACCGGAAATAGGCAACGATCAGTCCGGCCACAAAAAGTATGATCAGGAAACGAAACCACCAGGTATTCCAGAAAGGAGGATATATGATGATATGCAGTTTTTTTTCCGGTCCGTATGCAGAATTGCCCGACAAAGATGCTTTCACCCTGAAAGTATATTCGCCGGGGGGAATGTTGGTATAAATGGCGAAATGATGTTCGGCAGTCACCGTATTCCAGTTATGTTCAAAGCCCTCCAGCATATAACTGTATATGATGTTGCCGGGATTGGCACTGTAATCACCGGCAAACCCGAAAGTCAGATCGTTTTGTTTGTAAGTAAGGATAACCTGTTCGGTATAAGTGATGGAATTTCTGAAAATATACTTATGATTGAGTGTATCTCCCGGTATCACTTCTTCGTTCCGTATTTTGAAGTGGGTAAGATTTACAGCCGGTAGCACATGATTCCCATGGAGACTGTCGGGATGAAAAGCGGTGATGCCATTGTCTCCGCCGAAATAGATCATGCCCCCGGCATCCTGGGCATAGGCAAAAGGATTGAATTTGTTACCCTGCAATCCGTCACTGGCATAATAATTAACAAAAGTCCACTTGTCCTTTTTGTTGAAAGGGTCATCCGGAGGAGTAAACCGGGAGAGGCCGCTTTTTGTGCTGATCCAGAGATTGCCTGCATGATCTTCTTCAATGCCGGTTATTCCGTTGTTGCAAAGGCCTTCGTTCTCAGTGAAATGCCTGAAAACCGCTTTTCCACGGTTGTATTTTACAGCAGCCAGGCCATACTCTGTGCCTAGCCACAAAGTTCCGTTGTGATCCTCATAAATGACATTCACCGCCTGGTTTTGCAGCGCGTCCGGGTCTGCCCGGTTCATTTCAAAACGAATAAAATCATCCGTTGCCGGTTGATACAAATTCAGCCCGCCGGCGTTGGTGCCGATCCAGATTCTCCCGTGGGAGTCCTCAAAAAGACTCCATATGTTGTTGTCAGAGAGAGAATGCGGATTTCCCGGTGTATGGGTATAAACTTTTTCGGAGATAACCTCCCGTTTACGGCCGGTTGTGCTTGAGAGCCTCAGTTTTACGAGGCCTTCCAGCGTTCCTACCCAGAGGTTCTGTCTGCTGTCTTCCAGCAAGCACCACACCGTCCAGAAAGGCAGGTGCTTGTTGCCGTTTTCTTCCGGTGTGTAACGGGCAATGATTCGCCCCTGATTGTCAAGACGGGTCATCCCCAAACCCATGATGCCGATCCAATAGTCCCCGTAAAGATCCTCATAAATGGAGGTGACCATGGTGTTGACCGCATTGTTTTTCAGCAGAAGTTGTATCTTTTCTCCTTTTCCCAGCAGGATGCCTGCAAAAGTGTTGGTGGTGCCGAAAAGCAATTGATTGTACTGGTTCATGCCCAGGGAGGTGACCTCATTGCTTATCGGCAGGTTTTTAATCCTGAAATCAGCATACCATTTGAAAGGATTCTGCCGTAAATCCAGATTGAATAACCCCTGTTCCGAACCGATCCAGAGTATGCCGGAGCGGTCGGTAAAAAAATGTCTGTATTTTAGGTGATAAGCAGGATTGATGAATGCCGCCGGGTCATACTGGTAATAAATAAAGTCGCTGCCCGAGCGAAGAACAGGTTTGATTTTTAAAGGTCTTGCCGACAAAATGACCTTTTCCGGATCGATCTTTAAAATTCCCCCGTGTTGCAAGCCGATCCATATCTTTCCGTCTTTATCCCTGAAAATATAATCCGGCCTGGCAGGCATGATATTGCCGGGTAATGAAAATATTTTAAGTTCACCGCTGCGTTCATTAAACACTCGCAGTGTGTCATTACTTAGAAGCCAGAAAATACCGGTAGGATCTCTTATCAGGCGGAAAAAATCTCCCGAGAAACGTTGCCCCTGTTTTTGGTAACCGGGAGAAACAAACTTTAATTGGTGGTAATGTTTACCGGAAATACGGGTAATGATACTTCCTTCGGAAGTGTTGATCCAGATATTTGTTCCGTCAAAAGACTGGATATTGGCAACATAGTTTCTCTCTATATTATTCAGATTCCCATAGTTTGCCACGATGGTTCCTGAGCGTGTATCCAGAATGCTAAGCCCTTCGGAGGTGCCGATCCACAGATACCCGTTCCGGTCGAGGAACAGTACGTTGATAAAATCACAAATTAATGAAGCCGTGTCGTTATTATGATGGAAATAATGCACAAACTTCTCACTGCGGGGATCAAAACGATTCAAACCTTCATGGGTGGATATCCAGTAATATCCGTAGTGGTCTTCAACCATGGAAGTAACAACGTTGTTGCTTATGCTATTAGGGTTCAGGTGATTATATTTGAATTTCCGGGTTTCATAACCGTCATAGCGGTACAGTCCGTCAAAGGTGCCGAACCATAAAAATCCCAGAGAATCCTGATAGCTGAACAGTACAATGGTTTGTGAAAGATCCGCATCCTTTTCAAAACGCCGGATAGAAGGCCGTTTTAATATGCCGTGGCTGCCCGTAGTTTCAGACAAACACACACCTGCCGGCATCCACAAGAACAGCAAAAAAAATATCCTGACCCTGAAAGGGGTGTGCCGGAAAAAATCCCTGTGGATCTGTTTTTTCATGGCCGGAAGAACAATTTTCTGATTTTTCCTCGGGAACTTTGTTTCAAATTCAAAATTAAGAAAAATAAACCTTATTTGCCATTTTTTCCTGTCTTGCAAACCGGATTCATATTATGCTTTTTCCTTTACCGTTTTTTGGTCGTTTCCGGAAAAACCTTCTACGTAGTCGCCTACGTAGTCACAGATAACAGGAGTTGTGTATAATCGTTGATGAGAGAGGAGAGCATGATTGGTTCTAATTAAAAGAAATCATAATTACTTAGGAACTTTTGTGATTTTGTTTCCTACCTCAAAGGTAACGGAGATTCCCTTTTCCCGTGCCAGAAACCAGGCCAGAAGATTAAGGGGAATAATGGTGGTAAAGGGGGAAAGGGGTTCCGGCAAGTCATTTTCTTCTACCGGGAGGGTTAAAGCGCCTGCTGCGCGGATGGTTTTGAGGAGACTGTCGGTTCGTTGATGTGCCCTGCCTTTTGTCCTGATGACTATGACGATGCTGTCGCGTGCCGTTTCTTTGGGCCCGTGGTCATATTGAGCCAGAGCCATCCCGGTAAAGGGGATTTTTGTCGTTTCGGAAAGGATGAGCGCCGCTTCGTACGCCGTGGCAATATTGGGTCCGTTGCCAAGGATATATGCTCCTTTGAATCCCTTCTGTTTGACGAATGTATGAATGGTTGAGGCCATATCGCGGGCGGTTTTTTCATAGCCCTCCATTTTGCCGGAGATCATTTCAAGGGCGGGTTTTACCTCCTGTCCATGTCCCAGATACAAAGTTAGGAGGGTGTTGATATAGCTTTTTGTTGCCGAAAACTCCTCTTTTCCGGCACGGAGCAGATACGTTGTTGCCGTATTTTTCCCGGTGGACAGGGTGCTGGCAGGGTCGTTTGTCAAAGCAATAACAGACTCAAAAAGATCGCGGCACCATATTGTCTCGGAGCTTTCCCCCGACTGGGAGATCAAAACCGCCTGTTTTTTTTTCTTTTTCCCTCCAAGAAACAGGAAGTATTCTGAGGCGATACAGGGATGGACGGGAATTCCCAGGTAATAAAGAGCCAGGGGGGCGAAATAAGAAGATCCCATCCCGAGGTAAGGGACCCGGCGAGGCAGGGTGATGCCATGGTTCTCCAAATAGCAGCGCCCGGCTGCTTCCGGGATGTTTTTTATTTCATCATACATTGACATCACATGTGTGTCTTTTACAAAGAATTTCAAAGATAGTTATTGGGAATTAATCTTGCAGAATTCTGACGGGGCAGAACACGGGGTGTGAGACACCGGGCAAAGAAAATGAGACGAAGGAAAAGATCATCCCGGGCTTGCCGTGTTGCACTCCCGAATGATACGCCCGGAAATAAATCGGAGACTTTCAGGAAACTTCGGCAAAATGATAATGGGTAATTTTGAAAAAAAAATGACGATTATGGAAAAATACAATGTTCAGGAATTGGCCGGGATGATAGATCATTCCCTTTTGCATCCGACGATGACCGACGAGGATCTCGAACGGGAATGTGAAGTGGCCCGGAAATACGGGGTAGCATCCGTATGTATCAAACCTTATGCTGTCGGTCTGGCTGTGAAAATGCTGAAAGGGTCCCCAGTGAAGGTGGGCACGGTAGTGGGGTTTCCTCATGGGAATTCTTCGATGAAGACCAAGGTGTTTGAGACGGAGCAGGCCTGCCGCGAGGGAGCGGTGGAGGTGGATATGGTGGTCAACATCGGAAAAGTGCTGGGCCGCGACTGGGATTATGTGCAGGAAGAGATCAGGGAGGTGCTGGCGGCAGCCCATGACAACGGAGCTATTTTGAAGGTTATCTTTGAAAATGATTTCCTGCCGGAGGATGAATACAAGATCAGACTGTGTGAAATATGCAGTGATGCCGGGGTGGATTTTGTCAAAACATCCACAGGGTATGGTTTTGTGAAAGGGGAAGACGGGAAGTATGCTTACAAAGGGGCCACCGATCATGACCTGGCGTTGATGCGCAGGCACTCGGCCCCCGGCGTTCAGGTAAAAGCCGCCGGCGGAATACGTACCCTGGATGACCTGATGCGTGTAAAGGCCCTGGGGGTAACCCGTGTGGGAGCTACGGCCACCGTGGCCATCCTCGAAGAAGCGATGAAAAGAAACGCTGAGTGAACCGCATCCTTTTCATAGGCGGGCCGGGGAATATCTCCCGCCATGTGATCCGGGAGATGATCTCCTCATCCCGGGAAGTTGCGGTATTTACGCTCCCGGAGGTGGTAAGGCAGCAGCGGGACAGCAATATCCTTTATTATCCGGGAGACCGGAATGATACGGAGTCACTGCAAAAAGCCATCTCGGATTTCCGGCCTGATATCCTGGCCGATTTTGTCTGTTTCACCCCGCGTCAGGCAGAAGGACTTTACCGGATCATCCGGGGAAAAATCTCACAATTATTATTTGTGAGCACCTGTGATGTATATGGTTATCCCCTTTCCCACCTGCCTATGGATGAGGATGATCCACCCGGAAGGCCGGTGGGCGAATATGCCCTGAACAAGAAACGCTGCGAGGATTTCTATTTTGAGAAAGAAAGGGAAGAACAGCTCCCGCTCACCATTGTCCGGCCTTCCTATTCTTTTGGTGCAAATTTTCTCCTGAGTTTCCTTGCCATGGATGCCACCGGCGTGCTAGACCGGCTGAAAGCCGGGCTGCCCGTCTTTGTGCCGGGTGACGGCACCACCCTGATGCAGGGCGGACCGGCCGTAAATACAGGAAGGATGATTGCCGAAATATTGAAACACCCTGACATCAGTATTGGAAAAGCTTATACCCTCGGACATCGCACTGCCATGACCCATGATGAGTACATCACCCTGCTGGCAGAAGCGCTGGATACAAAACCGGTGATACGGCATATCCCGTCGGATTTTTTATACCGTTTTTTCCGGGAGGATACGCATAACAGCATGTTGCATGTTCTGTTCCGTTTCAATGTTGCCTTTTCCCTGAAAGCTTTCAGACATGACTTTCCGGATTTTGAATGGGTCTCTTCGCCCGGGGAAGCCGTACGGAAATATCTCGACCAACATCCTGTTACAGGGGGGACGGGTGATGTTCTGGAAGATAAAGTGATAACCTTGTGGGACCGCATGATCGAAGAAACGGACAAAGATACCACGATGATCAATGAGACTAATAAGGAGTAATATAACTACAAAACGGCAGACCGGGATACTTTTTTTCCTGATGTTTGCGGTACTTTTCCTTATTCAGGTTTCCTGCAGGGGAGCACAGAAAAACAGGCTGGTCACCTATCCCGCCCCGGCAGGAGCGAAAAAAGCTGCCGGTTACAGGGTCTTTGTCAATGGGCGTGAGATCTTTGTGTACGACAACCCCGTGGCGGCGTTTGCTTATTTTGACTTTTCCGGCAGAGCGGAGGTGGAGATACGCGCGACGGCCGATGTGAAATGGGTGGATGTGCGGCCGCGGCGCCGGCAGATCACTCCGGCGTGGGATGACAGTACGATACGGTTTACACTTACGGAGCCGGTAAAGATCAGCGTCGAACTAAACGGTTTTTTCGACGGTTCCGTGAAACCGTTGTTCCTGTTTGCCAACGCGCCGGAGAAAGATATCCCCGGCAGAGACGATCCGGATGTCCTCTTTTTTGAGGGGGGGAAGATCTATGACGTGGGGATGCTGGAACTCAAAAGAAACCAGACGGTTTATATTGCCGGAGGCGCCATCGTGAAAGGATGCCTGTTTGCCTCGAAAGCCAGGCATGTCGTTATCCGGGGAAGAGGAATATTGGATGCCACCGGGATACTGAGCAATATTAAAGATGGACGTGTCCCCTGGGTGCGTGCCGTCAATTTCTTACGATGTCAGGATGTACGGGTGGAAGGTATTACAGTATCTAACAGCGACACCTGGCAGGTGGTGCCGGTGTGGTCGGAGGATGTGACCATAACGGGCGTGAACCTGATAAGCGGAAACCCCAGCGATGACGGCATAGACATTGTCCGCTGCCGGAATGTACTGATTGAGAACTGCTTTATTCGGGTGAAAGATGATTGTATCGCTATCAAGGCGCTGTTTGACGATCCCGAAAACCGGGGCGATTCCAATATTGTAGTACAGCATTGCACGCTCTGGAACGCCGAATGGGGTAGCGCCATGGAGATCGGTTTCGAAACCCGCGCGCTTGTGATGCAGGATATCACCTTCCGCGATATGGATATCATCCATGTGGAAAGAGGCGCCGTGATGTCCATACACAACGGAGATGAAGCCCTGGTAAGGAATGTACACTACGAGGATATACGTATTGAGGATCCGGCAGACAAGCTGATAGATATAGCTGTTTTCCGTAGCCAGTACAGCCGCGACAGGCCGGCCACACCGACCGAAACGGAACTACTGTATATGCATGGTGTCTGGGACGGCGTGATAAAGGTGCCTGAGAGTGACAGTGCTTACCATGCAAAATTTCGTGGAGAGATCCGGAATATTTCCTTTAAAAATATCCGGGTGACGGACGGGAAACTTCCTTTTTCTGTTATCTGCGGTTTTGATAAAAACCATGAGATACGGGATGTGGTCATTGACGGTTTGTATCTCTGCGGAAAAAAGGTCAGGAATAAATCGGAGGGCCGCTTTTATATTAAAGATGCTGAAAAGATTTCTTTCGAATAATAGTCATTGCATAAAATGACAAGAAGATTTAAAATAAAAATGCTTAATTTCCGGAAAAAATGAATGATAATCAGAATAACGGGATTGTTCCCGTAAAAGAGAAACTCGGATATGGACTGGGGGAGTTTTCTTCCAGTATCGTCTGGCAGACGCTGATGTTCTTCCTGCCGGCTTTTTATACCGACACTTTTGGACTGACGGCGGCGGCTGCCGGCACGATGTTCCTGATCGTACGGTTGTTCGATGCGTTTGACGATCCCATTATGGGTATCATTGCCGACCGGACGAATACGCGCTGGGGTAAGTTCAGGCCTTATGTCCTGTGGTTTGCCGTGCCTTACGGTGTGGTGGCGGCATTGATGTTCACCACGCCGGGACTGAGCGATGGGGGAAAACTGGTCTATGCCTACGTAACCTATTCGCTGATGATGCTGATCTATACAGCCATTATGATTCCGTACAACTCCATTGTAGGGGTGATCTCTCCACTCAGCGATGAGCGCACCAGTGTCTCCTCATACAAATTCGTGATGGCTTATCTTGCCGGCATGTCGGTGCAGGCACTGATCATTCCCATGGTGAAAAAGTTTGGCCACGGCAATGATGCCCTCGGTTACCAGCATGCGATGATGCTGCTGGGGGGCATCAGTATCGTCCTGTTCCTGGTGGCCTTTGCCGTTGTGAAAGAACGTGTGAAGCCGGACCCTGCCATGGGCACTTCTCTGAAAAACGACCTGAAAGACCTGTTGAAAAACAAATACTGGATCTTTATTTTCCTGACCTCCCTGTTTGTCCTGATCTACGTGGCTATACGCAGCGGGGCCATCATGTATTATTTTGAGTACTATCTCGGGAAAAAGAGTCTGGCCTCTGCTTTTATGGTCTCCGGCACGCTGGCTGTGCTGATCGGCGTGTTACCCACCAAATGGCTTGCAGCCCGGATGGGTAAAGCCAGGCTTTTCATCATCTGTCTGGTGATCATTGCATTATCGCAGGTGCTCTTTTTCTTTGCCGGCCCCGGCGACATTGTGTTGATATTTACCGCTCAGATCATTTTTTCCCTGGCCTCGGGGCCTACCATGCCGCTGGTGTGGGCCATGCTGGCCGACACTACCGACTATTCGGAGTGGAAAACGGGCCGCCGCGCCACCGGTCTGGTCTATTCGGCTACGGGAATTGCTTTCAAAGGGGGTTTTTCCATCGGCGGGGCCGTGGCCATGTGGATCCTGGCGGCCTTCGGTTATGTGGCCAATGTGGGACAGACAGCCCATAGCCTGCTGGGGATACGGTTGCTGATGAGCTGGGTGCCCGCAGGCATCGCCGTGCTGGCGATCATACCCATGTTCTTTTACCGGCTGGACGGGGAGATGATAAAAAAAATCGAAAAAGAACTGAAAGAGAGAAAAACCGTACACAGTGATCAGTAATCAAATTACAGATATGCAGAGGTATTCATCCGGCATATGTAAAGCCCCTACGGCACACGGCCGCCCGGAGAAAAGATATCATAAGGACAAAACGTTTACAGACCTATGAGATACGGTTATTTTGACGATAAGGAAAAAGAATATGTGATCACCTCGCCGGATACCCCCCGTTCCTGGATCAATTATCTCGGCAACACTGAATACGGGGCGGTCATCACGAACAATGCCGGCGGATACAGTTTTTTTAAGTCGGCCGGCCAGGGCAGGATCCTGCGTTTCCGTTTCAATGCTGTCCCGGCCGACCAGCCCGGCAGGTATCTTTACCTGCGGGACCGCGATACGGGAGATTACTGGACCACCTCCTGGCAGCCGGTGGGCAAGCCCCTGGAGACCTACCGCTCGCAGGTGCGCTTTGGTACCGGCTATGCCGTGTTCGAGTCGGAATATGCCGGCATAGAAAGCGTGGTGACCTGCTTCGTTCCGCTGGGCGCCCATTATGAGATATGGTGGGTCAGGGTGGCAAACAAAGGGAAACAAAAGCGTGATCTTTCGCTTTTTACCTATGTTGAGTATCCCGGCAACTGGAATGCCCAGGATGATATGCTCAACCTGCAGTACACCCAGTACACCCTGACGGCATCATTGACCACGGCACCAATGTGTTGATCCCGGAGATGCCGGAGCATTTTGAGGAGAAAGACCAGGGCCGCCACACCTTCCTGGCCCTTGCCGGCGCGGAAGTGAGTGGTTATGATACGGACCGGGTGGTGTTCCTGGGCCCGTATCGTACCTATGCCAATCCGGCGGTGGTGGAGGCCGGCCGTTGTACCGGCTCGCTGGCATACGGCGATAACGGTTGCGGCACACTGCAGACTGACTTCTCCCTGCTGCCGGGTGAAAGCCGGGAGATGGCGGTGATACTGGGAGTGGGCACAGCGGCAGAGACCGGGAAAGAAATACGTGGAAAATATCGCGATCTTACTAAGGTGTCGGAGGATTACAAAGTGGTGGTGAACTACTGGCACGGACGGTTGAAATCTTTTGCGGCTGAAACGCCCAATCCGGCCTTCAACTCCATGATCAATATGTGGTATCCCTATAACAGTCTGGTGACTTTCTCCTGGGCCCGGGCCGCCAGCCTGGTCTATACGGCTGACGAGAGAGACGGCCTGGGATACCGCGATGCCATGCAGGACCTGATGGGGGTGATCCTCAACATTCCTGAAGAGGCACAACGGCGCCTCGAGCTGCTGATCACAGGACAGCTGTCGTCGGGAGGAGCTCTGCCCGTGGTGCGGCAGTTTTCCCATCGTCCCGGTGAAGAAAAAGCACCTGCTGAAGAAGAATACCGCGCCGACGACTGCCTGTGGATGTTCAATGTTATACCGGTGTTCATAAAAGAAACGGGGAAAACGGACTTCTACGGGAAGGTGCTGCCTTATGCCGATCAGGGAGAAGATACGGTGCTGGGACACATGAAAAGAGCTATACTCTTCAATCTGCATCATACCGGCAACCACGGTCTGCCCAGCGGCCTGAAAGCCGACTGGAACGATTGCCTGCGGCTGAGCTCACGCGGGGAAAGCATCTTTGTAGCTTTCCAGCTGCGGCAGGCGCTGCAGGTATATGTGGAAGCCTCTCTCCTGATGGATTTGCCGGAGGAAGAGGCCTGGGGCCGGCGGGAGCTGGAGGAGCTGGATGCCCTGCTGAGAAAATATGCCTGGGACGGAGAATGGTTTGTCCGTGCTTACGGCCCTGACAGTACAAAGTACGGTTCCCGTGAAAATGAGGAGGGGAGTATTTATCTAAATCCCCAGTCGTGGGCCGTTATCAGTGGCTATGCCGGCAGACGGGAGGCCTCACGGGCTCTTGAGGCCGTTGCAGAACGGTTGGCCAGCCCTTACGGTCTGCTGATCTGTGACCCGCCGTACCGCCACGCCGATCATACAGTGGTGCTGGCACAGCTGATGAACCCCGGCACAAAAGAGAACGGCGGCATCTTCCAGCATACGCAGGGATGGGCCGTCATGGCGGAGTGTATGCTGGGCCATGGCAACAGGGCCTGGCAATATCTGAGGTCTTACATGCCGGCGGCATGGAACGACAGGGCCGAAGTGCGGGAGACAGAACCTTATGTGCTGGCACAATCGACTCACAGCCGCCACAGCCCCCGCAGCGGTGTGTCACGGATACCCTGGCTCACCGGCGCCGCCGCCTGGACGTACCATGCCGCTACCCACTACCTGCTGGGCATACAACCCGACTATGACGGTCTGGTGATAGACCCCGTTATTCCCGACACCTGGAAAGGCTTCCGGGTGCAACGTGCCTTCAGAGGGAAAAACCTGGACATACAGGTGAGTAATCCCCGGCATGTGCAGCACGGCGTGCGGGAGATAACGGTGAACGGACAAAAAATCAGCGGAAATAAAATTCCCGTTACAATGCTGCAAAAGGAAAATATCGTACAGGTGATCTTGGGAGAATCATCGGGGAAAAATTAATAGCTAAAAACATAAACTCATGAAAAAAT
>CAZYPI010000031.1:0-18758 GCA_964649335.1 uncultured Rikenellaceae bacterium
CGCCCGGCAGATGGAAAAAGAGATGCGCCGGGCCGGTTATGGTTATGCTTTTCCTGTATTGTACGGTGATGAGGTTAACAAAGTGTGGAATCTGAGAAAAGCCGGGCTGGGGGTCCTGGCCAATATGAAGGGGGATGCCAGGCCTGTGGCCGTAATGGAAGATACGGCCGTGCGTGTGGAAGACCTGCCCGCCTATATGGCAGAAGTTGAACAACTGCTGAAAAAACACAATAAGTCCTGCGTGTACTATGCCCACATCGGGTCGGGAGAGCTGCATCTGCGGCCCATACTCAACCTCCGTGATCCGGATGATGTGGAGCTTTTCCATACCTTTGGAGAAGAGATGGCCCGGCTGGTGAAGAAATACAGGGGCTCTCTCAGCGGTGAGCACGGTGATGGCCGGCTGCGGGGGGAGTTTATCCCCCTGATGGTCGGGGACAATATTTATCGTATTTTCAAAGAGATAAAACAAACCTTCGATCCTTACGGTATTCTGAACCCGGGCAAGATCACGGATACGCCGCCCATGAACCGGTATCTGCGTCTCGACCCGCAGATACCGGTGAAAGAGATCAAAACTTATTTTGATTTTTCTGCCACCGGCGGTTATCAACGGGCTGCCGAGAAGTGCAACGGCTCGGGTGACTGCCGCAAAACGGAAAAATCGGGGGGAGTTATGTGTCCCAGCTATATGGCCACCCACGACGAAGACAAGACCACCCGGGCCCGGGCCAATATGTTGCGGGAGATCATCACCCGCTCGGACAAACAGGATCCCCTGGATAATCCCCGCCTGTATAATATCCTCGATCTGTGCCTTTCGTGCAAAGGTTGCAAATCGGAATGTCCTTCCAGTGTGGATATCACCCGCCTGAAAGCCGAGTTTCTGCAGCACTATCACGATGCGCACGGCGTGCCTTTACGCACGCGGCTCATCGCCTGGTACACAACCATACAGAAAGCGGGCATGATCTTTCCGGCCGCGTATAATTTCTTCATGAAAAACCGGTTTTTTTCCGGTATCATCAAAAAGATCATCGGCTTTGCTTCGCAAAGATCCATGCCTTTGCTGGCCCCGCATACCCTCCGACGGTGGGCACGAAAAAACCTCCCGCGACACCAGCCGTCCAGTCCGCAGGAAACTATTTTTCTATTTATTGATGAATTCACCAACTACCAGGACGTGGAAACGGGCAAAAAGGCGATCCTGCTGCTGACACGGCTGGGTTACCGGGTGGAAACACCCCCTCATGACGGGAGTGGACGAACTTTCCTTTCCAAAGGGCTGGTAAAAAAAGCCCGCAGCATTGCGGTGAGGAATGTGGAGACATTCAAAGATATCGTCTCGGAGAAGGCTCCTTTGGTGGGCATCGAACCCTCAGCCATCCTGAGTTTCCGGGATGAATATCCCGACCTGGTGGGCGACCGGCTGAAGACGGAGGCACAAAAGCTGTCTCAGCATGCTCTGACGATAGACGAGTTTCTGGCAAGAGAAATGTCTGCAGGAAGAATAAAAAGGGAATGGTTCACCCGCGAAAAGAGACACATCAAGCTTCACGGTCATTGTTACCAAAAAGCCCTCAGCTCCACCCGTCATACCCTGCAGATACTTTCTTTCCCCGAGAATTACAGTGTGGAAGAGATCCCTTCGGGATGTTGCGGTATGGCCGGTTCTTTCGGCTTTGAGAAAGAGCATTATTCTCTCTCCATGAAAATCGGAGAGTTGGTACTTTTCCCGGCCGTGCGTGCAGCCGGCCATGAGACGCTCATTGCAGCCCCCGGCACCAGTTGCCGTCATCAGATCCGGGAAGGAACCCACAGAGAAGCACGGCATCCGGTGGATATCCTGTATGATGCGTTGGTGAAAGAAGCATCGTGATGAGCGGTCATTCAAAGAGGGTAAAATCATCCGCATCCAGGTGTACGGGGAATTTTTCACGGAACTGCTGCAGCTCCTGAAGATCCAGCACGCAGGTCAGCACCCCTTCCCGGTCGGTGTCCAGTGAAGCCAGCACCTCTCCTTTGGGAGAGAGTACCATCGAATCGCCCGAGTGCATAATCCCGTTGCCGTCTTTTCCGGTACGGTTGACCCCGGCCACATACACCTGGTTTTCGAGGGCGCGGGCTTTGAGGAGGGTCTTCCATACCTCCCGGCGGCTGGCGGGCCAGTTGGCTACAAAGACCAGCAAGTCGGCATCGTTCCGGCTACGTATCCACACCGGAAAACGCAGATCATAACAAATGAAGGGTTTGATACGGAAATTCCGGAAAGGGATCATCACCCGTTCGTGGCCGGACGCATAGTGAAGATGCTCCTCTCCCATCCTGAAGAGATGGCGTTTGTCATAAACAACCTCTTTCCCGTCCGGGAAGACGTACAGGAGCCTGTTGTAATATTCGCCATGATCACGGACTATATAACTACCTGCAATACAGGCACCCGTATGGCCGGCGACGGTATGGAGCCACACATACACGGGACCTTCGGGCTCCTCAAACCAGGTCTCGGGCTCCATGGTAAAGCCTGTGGGAAACATCTCCGGAAGTAAGATCAGGTCGGTATGGCCTGCCAGGGGCCGTAAGATCCGGTTCAGATGCCGGAGGTTATCCCCCGGCTGCAACCAAGCTATATCAAACTGTATCAGGGAAACGGTCAATTTGCTCATATCCGGCGCTTAAAAAATAAAAAGGCGTTTGTAAACAAACACCTTTTCAGCTTTTTATCAGGTATCTTTATTCCTGTACCTTATGATCAGCATAATACTGATCCAAAATATTAGTCATCAGAGGCTGGTAAAAATGCCAGTAGAAATAACGATCCTTATGCAGGAAAGGAACTCCTATTTTCCGGCATATGTTTTCATAGCCGTAAAAATATGCCGTTCTCATGTATATTGGATTCTTGGCAAAATTTCCGGCGAAATAATAATGCGGAAATTCCGTACTGCTTTCCAATACGGCCGGGAACTGGTTGGGAATGGAGTTGCTGGTGAGCAGGGAGTCCCCTTTTTCATTCACATGAATCTTAAAGTAAGAAACCACTTTGTTTTTCCCGGGGTCCACCACTTCAAACCATGAGGGATAGGCTACCTTGTAAGGCAGGCCGTATTTTTCCTGGCCATATTCATCGGTATAGATATAAGGGATCTCAAAATCCAGGTCTTTTTTATCTTCCAGAACAACCACCCGGTTGTTAAAACTGACAAAAACGATTCCTCCGTGTTTGAATGTCCAGGGTTTGTGATACTGATCCCGGTAAATATCCATGATCCATTTGGGAAACTCCGGATTTTTTATGGAGTCGAGCGAGAAGAAATATTTCCCCAGCCACTCTGTCCATTTAAGATCAAAAAGATTTTCCGTTTTGGTTCTTTCCAGCAGGTCGGTAGGAAAAGCCAGGATGTCAAACTCGCCGATGATTAGTTTTTTCCTGTTCTTCATCTCTTTGAGGAACAGGTAATCGTTGTTGTTGGTTCCGCCATATATTTTCCTGGACCTGCGGGTTCTGTTATTCCCTTTGTACCAGTCGTTGAAGTACACCCCGTAAGTATCGGCAAAGTAGGCGATATCAAAAGAGTCGGCCAGTTCAATGACTTTGGACAGACGGATCCTTTTGATCTCATACTCCTTGCTGCGTTGGGGCTTCAGCGGGAAAAAGCCGAAATAATCTTTCGTATAATTATACCTCTTCCCGTCCGGTTTGACATATTTCTCGTGCGTAAGGATCCAGTTGAAAGACCGGTGGTTTTCCCTGAGGAATGTCGGGACCGTTTTGTCGAGAATCAGAACATTCAATTCTTTTTTCGGCTGGAAGGCCCATTTTAACAATAAATATCCCGGTACCAGAGACAACACAACCAGGATAATAAAAAAAGTCTTTAGTGGCTTATTCATAAGAACCTGAACTTTTTAGGTTAACTAACAGATATCTTACACGCAAAAATACAAACATAAAAGTATTAAAATATTTTCAGATAAAAAATTTTACCTGAAATCTTTTGATGAATTCGTCATTTTTACCTTTATACTATACATTCCCGAAATTGTTACCCAGGGGATAAAAAAAATAATTTTAATAGCCGGCGGCGGTATCATCGCCCCGCGGGTCGGCGCCTCCTTCCCTTTTGTTATCAGGCCATATTCTGATGGCGTCCACCCGTCCGATGGAGTGGCGCTGTTGCAGGGCATATCCCATTTTATGCAGTTTTTCGGCCGTCAGGCTGTCGAGGGCTGTTTTTTCATAGAAAATGATATCGGGTTTCCATTGGTGATGAAATCTCCCTGCGTCTACAGCCTCCTGCATGGTCATATGATGCCGGGTCACATTCAGTATGGTTTGAAAAACCGAGGTAATAATTGTGGATCCTCCCGGTGACCCAACGACCATGAACAAACGGCCTTTTTTTTCCAGGATCGTAGGGGTCATAGAGCTGAGCATGCGTTTGTCCGGGGCTATGGCATTGGCTTTGCCGCCGATAAGACCGAAAGAGTTGGGGACACCCGGTTTTGCGCTGAAGTCATCCATTTCATTGTTCAGCAGAAAACCGGCTCCTTTCACCACGACCTTATTCCCATAACTCCGGTTCAGAGTAGTCGTTACGGCCACAGCGTTGCCTTCGGCATCCACCACCGAATAATGGGTGGTTTGTTTGCTCTCATACCCTGCCGGTTTTCCGGCAAATATGCTGTCTGAAGGAAGCACACGGCCGGGAGAGAAGGTATTCATCCTTTCCTTACAGTAACCTTTATCAATCAACTGTTTTACAGGAACATCAACAAAGTCCGGATCTCCCAGATATCTGGCTCTGTCGGCATAGACCCTTTTTTCGGCCGCCACCATCAGATGTACTGTCGGCACGGTATTCCAGCCCCACTGCTCCAGGGGATAAGGTTCCACCATATTCAGCAGCTGGATCAGTGCCACTCCTCCGCTGGAGGGAGGAGGCATGGAAATGATCCTGTAATCTTTATACCTGCCGGTGACAGGTTCTCTCCACACGGCATGATAGGCATCCAGGTCGTTTTGTCCAATCAGTCCTTTTCCTTCTTTCATCTGTTCCAGTAGAGCGCGGGCCACCGGGCCTTTGTAGAACCCGTCCCTCCCGTGATCCCTGATCTGTTTCAGCGTATTGGCGAGGTCCTTTTGCACGAGGGTGTCTCCTTCCCGCCAGGGACTTTTTTTCACGAACGGAGGCACCCAGTTATTGGCATGCAGGAAGGATTCTTTCATCCGGTTCAGGGAAAGGGCCTGTTTACGGGTAATGGGAAATCCTCTCTCTGCCAGGCCTATAGAAGGTTGTATCACTCTTGCACGGGGCAAGGTACCATATTTTTCCAGAGCTGTCAGCAGTCCGTCCACCGAACCGGGGACCCCCACGGCCAGGTCACTGTTCAGGCTCAGGCCGGGGATCACATTCCCTGCCTTATCCTGAAACATCTTCTCTCCTGCGTGTTGCGGAGCTTTTTCCCTGTAATCCAGGGCTGCTGTTCGGCCATCGCTGAAACGAATGACCATAAACCCGCCCCCCCCGATATTTCCCGCATTAGGATAACAGACGGCCAGGGCAAATCCTGTGGCTACGGCAGCATCCACGGCATTGCCGCCTTCTTCCAGGATCATTTTGCCTATGGCTGAGGCTTCCGGATGAGCCGAGACCACCATGCCGTGGTCAACCATCAGACCCTTCTTATGCTCTCCCCCGCCGGGCGTCTGACAGGCATAAACCGATACAAGAAGAAAAATCGCTATCCAACTTTTTTTGCGCATACGAATTGATTTATCCGATTATATTTCCAAATCCGGTTTATTCCTTTCCGGCAAAATATTTCATAAACTGCACCCTTTCAAAGGCGGCCGGGTCTTTTACGGCCGCCTGGCTGACCTTTCCTCTGAACTCATCCACAGAGTCAAACCCTTTCCGGTCCATCCATTCTTCCATATCCTTCAACATCTCTGTCACATACGGGATTCCTTTCCGGTACAATACCGATGCTATTTCCACGGCCTGGGCACCGGCCAGTATTTGCTTTACCACGGTCATTCCGTCGTGTATGCCGGTGCTGGCAGCCAGGTCGCATTTCACTCTTCCGGCCATGATGGCTATCCACCGCAATGTCAGGGAAACCTCCTGGGGGGTGCTGAAGACATGCGATGAGGTGATTTCAAAAGTCTCGGGATCGATATCCGGATTGTAAAAACGGTTGAACAGGACAATCCCGGCCACACCGCTTTCCGAAAGTCTTTTGATCAGGGATCCCAGGTTAGAGTTATAAAAGCTGATCTTCAAAGAGATGGGGATACTCACCTCTTTCTTTACATGATCAACGATATCAAAATAGAGCTGTTCCGTTTCCTGTGCCGTGATGTTAAAATTGGTGGGTAAAGCAAAAACATTCAGTTCGAGTGCATCGGCACCGGCATCCTGCAGCACACCGGCATAATAGGGCCATTTCTCGGCAGTAACACAGTTAATACTCGCTATGACGGGCACTGCCGTATTTTTTTTGGCTTCCCTGATGATCCTGAGATAACGGGTCAATTCATCATCCACCACATTGAAATCATCATAAAAATCCATGGTCTCAGGATAAATAAAAGAATCTTTGTTCATCTGAAACTGATCTTTTTCCAGTTCCATTCTTATTTCTTCCTCAAAAATAGATTTCAGCACAATGGCCCCTATTCCGCTCTTATCCAGGGCAACCAGATCTTCCATGTTCAGCGTCAACCCGGAGCTGGCGGCAATAACGGGATTTCTGAGCTTCAGGCCGAGATAAGTTGTCGACAAATCTTTCATAACAGATATTTTATTTTATTAATGAAACCCGGCCGGATCAACCCAGGTCACTCAGTATTTTAACGATATCCAGGCTTTTGATCTCCACTTTCCGGCCTTCCAGGTCAATGATTTTGTCATGTTTAAATTCATTGATGGTACGGATAAAGCTCTCTTTGGTAGTCCCGGCCAGTTCGGCCAGCTCGTGGCGGGTAAGCGGGAACTCAAAAGTGTAGGAATGGAAGATCTCCTCTGAGAAATAGAGAAGCACATCCGCGATCCTGCCGGGTAGCTGTTTGTGGGTCTGGCTGTTAAGCCTTGTAAAGATGTAAAGGGAGTCTTTGCTGAGCATACGTATCAGGTCGAGGGCAAAACGCCCGTTGCTCAACACCAGATTATTAAAGGTACCGAAATCGATGATCAGCACCCGGGTGTCCACAATGGCTGCTGCGGAATACTCGTATTCACTTTCGGCATAAATGGTGTCCAGTCCGACAAACTGATTGCCCGAGACGATCTTCAGGGTCACGGAACGGTTCGTACCGTTCTCTTTATAGACTTTTACCAGCCCCGAAACAACATACATGGCATGGGAGGTACGTGTATGCTGCCTGAACAACACATCCTTTTCACGATACAAAACCAGACTGCTGTTTTGCTCAACAGCATCCCTGTCTTTGCCAGAAAAATTCTTGAATATCCACGACTTATCGAGGATCTCCTGTATGTCACTTTTGTGATCCGAACCTTTCATGACTCAATTTTCCCGGCTAAATATACTAAAATTTTTTATCTGATGATATAAATTACTAAAAAATGGTGATCTAAATCACCTTGGAATATTTCATTATTAACACAAAACCATGTAACTTGCATCAATTAAACCGGGAAACACGGGAGGAGAGTGAAGGTGTCTGAAAAGAACATACTGGTTATAGATGATTCTTCCACCAATGTTGTTTTGCTGAATGCTGTTCTGGCGCAACACGGTTATGAAGTAACATCGGCATTGAATGCCCAGGAGGCCTATAAACTGGTGGACCGGCAGAAACCCGATCTTATTTTGCTGGACTTGTTGATGCCGGAGATCAGCGGGTTTGATTTTCTTGAGCAGATAAAAAAAGACCGGGATCTGCAGGACATTCCCGTGGTCATTGTTTCTGCCGTCGGCACCAAAGAAAACATCAGACAGACCATGGAAATGGGGGCTGTCCATTTCATCTCCAAGCCCGTAAACGTGGATGAGCTTCTGAATACCGTCAGCCGGTTGCTTTCCTGAAAAAGGGGTTTTACTCCGGGCATCACAACATTCTTTTCATATCCCTCAGCATGTTACAACATCCATATTTTTTGCACAGTTTTGTGCAATAAAAATTTATTAACGATAAATTAACATTTCCTTTGATCGTTTTTATTTTTTTTTACATTTGTTTTGCAAAAACTTTTAACAAAGCAGATGTACCATCTATACCTTTTCTTTGTAATCATACTGGTTTTACTGGCAGTTTCCGATCTTATCGTGGGTGTCAGCAATGATGCCGTCAACTTTCTAAATTCGGCTATCGGAGCCAAAGCGGCCCCTTTGCGGGTGATCATCCTGGTAGCAGCCCTGGGGGTATTGATCGGAGCCACTTTTTCCAGCGGGATGATGGAAGTAGCCCGGAAAGGGATCTTCCATCCCGAGCAGTTTTATTTCAATGAGATTATGCTGTTGTTTCTGGCGGTTATGCTGACCGACGTGCTCATGCTGGATTTTTTCAACACCTACGGACTGCCTACTTCGACCACCGTATCCATTGTCTTTGAGCTGTTGGGAGCTGCCGTGGCGATATCCATTATCAAGATCACACGCAACCCGGATGTACCGCAGGATCTGGGAACCTATATCAACTCAGGAAAAGCCCTGGCTATCATTTCCGGTATTTTGATTTCCGTCGCTATTGCCTTCCTGGTGGGAGCCTTTTTACAATGGCTGGTACGGCTCATATTCACTTTCAATTATCAGCGTACCTTTAAATACTTCGGGGCTTTGTGGGGAGGTTTTTCTTTCATGGCCATTACTTATTTCATTCTGATCAAAGGAGCCAAAGGATCTTCCATCATCACACCCGAAACGCTGGAATGGATCAAAAGCCATACAGGATTGATCCTGCTGTTTAGTTTTGTGGGATGGACCATCGTATTACAGATCCTGTTTACCTTCTTTAAGTTTGACATTCTGAAGTTCATTGTCCTGGTGGGTACATTTGCGCTGGCCATGGCATTTGCCGGCAACGACCTGGTCAACTTTATCGGGGTGCCCCTGGCAGGAGTAGAAGCTTTTAAGGAGTTTGTGCATTCGGGAGCAGTGGATCCGGCAAGCTTACGTATGACTGCTCTGGCAGGTCCGGTAAAAACTCCCACCCTGTATCTTTTGCTGGCAGGACTTATCATGGTGCTGACCATGGCTTTTTCCCGGAAAGCCCGTACCGTGACGGCCACCACTATCGACCTCAGCCGGCAGGAAGAGGGACAGGAAAGATTTGAATCATCCGTGCTGGCACGGGCTATCGTACGGCAGACAGTGGGAATCTCAAAAACCATCAGATATGTGGTGCCGGAAAGTTTCCGTAATGCGATTAACAAGCGATTCGACCGCACGGAATACAACAAACTGAAAAAAGAAAAAGGGGTGGCTTTCGATATGGTCAGAGCTTCGGTAAATCTGGTCGTAGCCGGTATTTTGATCGCCATCGGCACCTCGCTGAAACTGCCCCTTTCCACCACCTATGTCACCTTCATGGTCGCCATGGGCACTTCTCTGGCCGACAGAGCCTGGGGACGGGAAAGCGCCGTATACCGTATCACAGGAGTAATTGTGGTCATCACCGGATGGTTCATGACAGCCATGATCGCTTTTACCACCACTTTCATCATTGCATATATTATCTTTTACGGCAAAATATTCGGGATCCTCGCTTTTGTCGCCCTGGATGCTTATCTGATCATCAAAAACAGAATCGTTCACTCCAAAAGGGAAGAAGAAAAACATAAGAAAGAGCAAATCATCAATGATACCACAGAAGTTAATGGACTAGATGTTTTTAACAAATGTAAATCGGAAACCCTATCTGTCCTGAAAGAATCATCCGACCTCTATTACAAGACCCTGGGATATTTCAGCCAGGAAAACAGAAAAAAACTGAAAGAGATCCAGAAAAGCATTTCAGAACTGAATAAAAAAGTCAAAGAGCTGAAGGACAATGTCTATTTCACCATCCGGAATCTGGAGGAAAACTCCATTGAGACGGGACACTATTATGTCCAGGCGCTGGACTACCTGAGGGAAACGGCCCACTGCCTGACCTATCTGCATACGCCCATTTTCAAACACATTGACAATAACCATCCTCTTCTGCCAAAAGAACAGATGGAAGGACTGAAAAATATAAGCTTGGAAATCAGCCAGTTGTTCTCTCAAGTCATCGAAGCCATCGGCAATGATAATTTTGACAACCTGAGCGATATTCTGGAACTGCAAAAAAAGGTGTTGAATGATATCAAAACCCTGCAAAAAAAGCATGTCAAACTAATCAAAAAACACGGAGATATCAAAACACGACCCAGTATTCTTCTTTTCAATATCCTTGGGGAGTCGAAAAACCTGGTGCTTTACCTGATCAATATCCTGAAAGCACAGCGGGACTTTGTCATATACCAGCGAAACAACGGGCCATTATCCCCCCATGACATAAATGACAAAAACGTCAAATAACCAAACATCAATCCATGAAAAGATTCACATATCTGTTACCGGTTTTCGTGTCACTCATCGCCCTGTTCTCCTGCAAGAAAATAGATAAGCTGACACAGTTCAATCTTAAGTACGATACGGACGTTACCATTAAATCGACCGTAGTGGTCAATGTGCCGATTGATCTTTTCACTCCGGAGATCACCACCAATTCCGAGACGGAACTGTCAGCCAACAATTCCCATAAGAATCTGGTGGAACAGATCAAACTGAAAGAGCTTACCTTAAAAATTGAATCCCCCGAAGGACAGGACTTCGATTTTCTGAATTCCATCGAACTATACATAAAAACCGACGATCTTCCCGAGAAGAAAATAGCCTGGAAAACAGACATCCCGGAGAACGGATTGACCACGCTGGTGCTGGACACTTCCGATGACGACCTGAAGGATTACATTCTGGAAGATTCTTTCCAGTTACGTACCAAGACCAAAACCGATCACCTGATCACGCAGGATACCAAAATCGGCATCCATGCGGTTTTTTGGGTAGATGCAAAAATCCTGGGTGTGTAAGGTCAATCACTCTCCCGTTATGGTCACCACAATTTTTCTGCTGCCGCCGTGGCGGCGGAACTCACACAGGTAGATTCCCTGCCAGGTACCCAGATTGGGCCGGTGGCCGGTGATAGGGATGGTTACGGAAGCTCCTATGACGGAAGATTTCAGATGGGCAGGCATGTCGTCGCTGCCTTCGAAAGTATGCACAAACCGGGGATAATCCTCGGGGATCAGGTCGTTCATAAATGTTTCAAAGTCACGGCGTACGGAGGGGTCGGCGTTCTCGTTCAGGGTGAGCCCTGCCGAGGTATGCCGGATAAAAACATGCATCATCCCCGTCTCCGGCAAGGGGCCTGCCTTTTCCAGTATCAGCGGTGTGATCAAATGATATCCTTTCGGAAAAGGAGGCAGGCTGAATTGTATCTGTCGTACCATAATAAAATATTTTAACGCTAAAAATACCGGTTTTCACAATGAAAACGAAAAAAAACAGTTTATTTTGAGAGCCTGAAAAACATTTTGAATGTCTGCACATTTTAGGTCGGTATGGTTTTTTCTTTTCTGGCTGTTGTCCGTGACAGCTTTTCCCCAGGGAAAAACGGGGATCAGCGGAACGGTACATGACAAAAAAGGAGCTCCTGTGCCCAGTGTGCATGTCCACTTGCAGAACGAAGGGGAAGGAACCATCACGGACGAAGAGGGGGTATATTTTCTGCCTCTGCCTGCCGGTGACACCCTGACCGTGATCTTCTCTTCCGTGGGGTTTGCACCGGTGACGCGAAAGGTTTTCCTGCATCCCCGGGAGGTTCAGAAATTGTCCATTGTGCTGCTGCCTTCCGTCAATCCCATCCGGGAGGTAGAGATCCAGGCAGCACGCCATACGGAAGGCACCATGCGCAAAGTGGATATCAAAGACCTCAAAACCCTTCCCACCCCTACGGCCAATGTGGAGACGCTGATCAAGACTTTGCCGGGAGTAAATTCCCAAAATGAACTGAGCTCCCAGTACTCGGTGCGGGGAGGAAATTTCGACGAAAACCTGGTTTATATCAATGACATTGAGATATATCGTCCTTTTCTCGTGCGGTCGGGGCAGCAGGAAGGGCTCAGCATCATCAATCCCGACCTGGTGGAGCGTGTCAGTTTTTCGGCAGGTGGTTTTGCCGCCCGTTACGGCGACCGCATGTCGTCGGTGCTGGATATCGCCTACCGCACCCCCGAAGCATTCAGGGCAACGGCCACGGTCAGCCTGCTGGGCGCCGCCGCCCACGTGGAAGGAAGCAGCAAAAACCAAAGGTTCACCTACCTTGCCGGCACCCGTTTCAAGTCCAACAGCTACCTGCTGAACACCCTGCAAACCAAAGGCGATTACCGGCCCCTGTTCGGCGATCTGCAGGCGCTGCTCACATGGAAAATCAGTAAAAAGCTGTCGCTGGAAGGGCTGGGAAACATCTCACTGAACAGGTATCATTTTATCCCGTCCAGCCGTAAGACCTCCTTCGGCACCGTACAGGATGCCATCGCCCTGTATGTCTATTACGAAGGTCAGGAAAAAGATGCTTTTGACACCTACCTCGGCGCGGTAACGCTGAATTACTTTCCCTCGAAAAAGATCAGGATGAAATGGATTTTTTCGGATTTCACCACCCTGGAGCAGGAAAACTATGATGTCCACGGCTATTACTCTCTCAATGCCCTCGACAAGCAACTGGGCTCCGAAACTTTTGGGGACAGCATCATGAACATCGGCATAGGCAGTTTTCTTGAACATGCCCGCAATCGTCTGGACGGCTATATCTATTCACTAAAATATATGGGTTCTTTCAATCCGGGCCGTCATTATCTGCAATGGGGCATCACAGGCAAGGCGGAGCGCTTTGACGACCGCACCCGGGAGTGGACCCTCCGGGATTCGGCCGGCTATTCCCTGCCTTACGACGGAGAAACCGTTAACCTGTTTAACACGACGCTGGCAACCAACCGGTTGGACTCATGGCGCCTGACGGGTTTTGTGGAAGATCAGTATAGCTGGCGTATCGACAGTGCGGTCCTGCAACTGCAGGGAGGGATACGTTTCAATTACTGGAGTTTCAGCCGGCAGTTTCTGGTGAGCCCGAGGGTGCTGTTGACCTATCGCCGTAACCCCCGTTCGCGCCGGAGCTATCATCTCGCTGCAGGCATATACGACCAGCCCCCCCTTTTTAAAGAGGCCCTGTTCCCGGACGGCAGCATCAACCCCGCAGTTAAAGCCCAGCGGTCGTGGCATATCGTGGCCGGCATCAACCAGCATTTTTCGGCCTGGAACCGTCCCTTCATCTGGTCGGCCGAGGCCTATTACAAAGGTATGCGCGACCTGATCCCGTATTTTATGGAAAATGTTAGGATAGAATATACCGGTGAGAACATTGCCCGGGGCCGGGCCTACGGCCTGGACCTTAAAATAAACGGAGAATTTGTCAGGGGCGTGGACTCCTGGGCCAGTCTTTCCTTTATGCATACCTGCGAAGATGTTGCGGGCGATTCCTATACCGATGAGGAAGGGTTGGTCTTTTATCCCGGATGTTACCCCAGGCCCACGGACCAGCTGGTTAATTTCGCCCTCTCTTTCCAGGATTATTTTCCCAACAACCCCTCCTTCCGTATGCACCTGATCCTGTTTTATTCCACAGGCCTGCCAGTAAGGCCTCCCAATACGGACCGTTACGATCTTTTCTTCCGGATGCCTGCCTACCAGCGGGTGGACATCGGTTTTTCCAAGGATTTTGTCAGGACCAAAACGGGCGAGAACGAAAAACTCAGCAAACATATCCGCTCCATGCGTCTCGGCCTGGATGTCTTCAACCTGTTCGGCAACAACAATGTCAGCTCCTATATGTGGGTAAATACCGTCAATAACCTCTCTCATCAGACCGGCTGGTATGCCGTCCCCAATTATCTGACCGGAAGAAGATTAAATATCGAATTCACGATTGCTTTCTGATCATTCAAACACCTTCCTCCTACGTAGTCACCTACGTAGGTATTTTTTTCAGAATCCGTTTCGCTTGGCTATTTCGGAGACGGCAAGCCGGGAGCGTTCCTGCCGCTCACGTTCGCGGAGCTCTGGCGGCAATTCTAACGGATTGCCATAATAACCTATGGCGGCCATGGCCACCGGCTCATAACCGTCGGGGATACCCAGTGTTTTTATGGCCTGCTCTTTGGAATAACCGCCCATCTGATGCACCACCAGGCCCATCTCCGTGGCCTGGGCCAGCAGGTTTCCCATGGCCATGCCCGTTTCGTAAAGGGCAAAACCATTGGGATTGTGGTTATATTCATAAAAGGTTTTGGCCACCGTGAGCAACAATACCGGGGCATTCCCGGCCCATACCCGGTTGGCTTCAACCAGGCAATCGAGGAAACGCCGGTAAGCGGCATCGGTGCGATGTGCATACAGGAACCGCCAGGGCTGTTCATTAAATGAGGACGGCGCCCAGCGGGCCGCCTCAAAAAGAGTGTCCAGAACGATCTGTTCCACCGGCTTCGTTGAAAAAGCCAGCAGGCTCCGGCGTTGCGAGAGAGACTTCATGATCTTGTGATCTGTTTTCATGTATGAAAGATTTGGTGTTTCTTCATTAGTAACCTTTTTCCCTTTTCCTGACAATATTCTTCACCCGCATAAAAATTTGCAGACTCTTATACCGCAAAAAAATTTATTTGTACTACTTTTACGGGTCATTACAAGATACAATAAAATATATTAAGAATCATAAAAACGAAATATCATGACAACACAGGACTACATCAATCTGGAAGACCGTTACGGGGCACACAACTATCATCCGCTGCCGGTGGTACTGGACCGGGGCGAAGGCGTATATGTCTGGGATGTGGAAGGAAAGCGTTATTTTGATTTTCTCTCGGCCTATTCGGCTGTCAACCAGGGGCACTGTCATCCGAAGATCGTCGGAGCGCTTACCGAACAGGCCCGCAAACTGACGCTCACCTCGCGGGCTTTTTACAACAGCACCCTCGGGGAATATGAAAAATTTATCACGGAATATTTCGGTTACGACAAGGTGTTGCCGATGAATACGGGCGCCGAAGGGGATGAAACGGCGCTGAAGCTGTGCCGCAAGTGGGCTTATAAAGTCAAAGGCATTCCTGAAAACGAGGCAAAGATCATCGCCTGCGAAGGAAATTTTCACGGTCGCACCATCACCATCATCTCCATGTCCACCGACCCGGATGCCCGGAATGATTTCGGGCCTTATACCCCGGGTTTCACCATCATACCGTACAATGACCTGGCGGCACTGGAAAAAGTGCTGGCCTCGGATCCCAACATTGCCGGTTTTCTGGTGGAGCCGATCCAGGGAGAGGCAGGGGTTTTTGTGCCGGACGAAGGATATCTGAAAAAAGCATACGATTTGTGTAAGAAATACAATGTCCTTTTCATTGCCGATGAGGTGCAGACCGGCATTGCCCGTACGGGCCGGCTATTGGCCTCCGACCATGAGGGAGTACGGCCGGATATCCTGATCCTCGGCAAGGCGCTCTCCGGGGGGGTATATCCCATTTCCGCCGTCCTGGCCGACGATGAGATCATGCTGACGATCAAGCCCGGTGAACACGGCTCCACCTTCGGAGGCAACCCCATAGCGGCAAAAGTGGGTATTGCCGCCCTCGAGGTGATCAGAGAAGAGAAGCTGGCAGAAAACGCGGAACGTCTGGGCAAGATCTTCAGAGAAGAAATGAAAAGCATCAGATCGGACATGATCGAACTGGTGCGCGGCAAAGGTCTGCTGAATGCCGTGGTAGTGAGGCCCAAAGGCGGCAAAACGGCATGGGATGTATGTCTCGCCATGAAGGACAACGGTCTGATCGCCAGACGCACCAACGACCATATCATACGTTTTGCCCCGCCGCTGGTGATCAATGAAGAACAATTGTATGAAGCCATCGGCATCATTAAAAAGTCTTTTGCTGAGTTCGAATAATCTTTTTCTCGTTATAATATGAGATCCCGTTCATTCTTTTTTACTTTATTGCTGCTTGTCCTGCCGGTGATCACCGGCAGCAGGCCGGCACATAAGCCGGCATCCAAAGAGATCACCTCCGATGATTATGACAAGTACGAATACCGCATCCCCATGCGTGACGGGGTACATCTGTTCACGTCGGTGTATATTCCCAAAGACCACAAAAAGTATCCCATTCTGCTGGACCGCACTCCTTATTCTGTCAGGCCCTACGGCAAGGAGAAAAAAAGACGGTTGGGCCCGTCGGAGCTGTTCATGCAGGAGAAATACATTTTTGTGTATCAGGATGTGCGCGGATGCTTCATGTCCGAGGGCACATTTGTGAACATGAGGCCCATGCAGAACCACCGGAAGAATCCAAAGGCTGTGGATGAGAGCACCGACACGTGGGATACGGTAGACTGGCTGGTAAAAAACATCAAAGAGTGTAACGGGAAAGTAGGTATCTGGGGTATCTCCTACCCCGGTTTTTACTCTTCCTGTGCTGCCGTTGATGCTCACCCGGCGGTCAAAGCCATCTCTCCCCAGGCCCCTATTGCCGACTGGTTCTGGGACGACTTTCATCACCACGGCGCCCTGTTTCTGCCCCACGGGTTTAATTTTCTGGCTATCTTCGGACAGCCTCGTCACGGGCCCACCACACAATGGGGCAAGCGTTTTGATCACGGTACGCCGGACGGGTATGAATTTTTCATGAACATGGGGCCTCTCTCCAACGCCAACAAAAAATATTTCCACGACTCCATCCTGTTCTGGAACCTGATGACGGAACACCCTAACTACGACACTTTCTGGCAGGCCCGGAACCTCTTGCCCCACCTGAAAAATATCCGTCCGGCCATCATGGTGGTGGGAGGATGGTACGACGCCGAGGATCTGTACGGCACTTTTGCCACCTATCAGACTATTGAAAAGAACAGTCCGGGGGGCAACAACCGCCTTGTGATCGGTCCCTGGCGCCATGGCGGCTGGGCCCGCGGCAGCGGCGACCATCTCGGGTATGTATGGTTCCCCACCGACCCGCCCCCATCCGAATATTACCGCAGCAATATAGAATTTCCGTTCTTTCAGTACTATCTGAAAGGCAAAGGGAAGCCGGACTTTCCGGAAGCGACCATGTATGTCACCGGCAGCAATGAGTGGCGCACCTTTGACACCTGGCCTCCAGAAAACACGGTCAGCAGCACTTTGTTTTTCGCCCCGGACGGGCAGCTTGTTTTCACCGAGCCCTCCACCACCGGCTATGATGAGTTTGTCAGTGATCCGGCCAAGGCGGTCCCTTACACCGAGCGGACATATATCGGCATGGCGGCGCAGTATATGACGGATGACCAGCGTTTTGCCGGCCGCCGGCCGGATGTGCTGGTGTATCAGACCCCGCCCCTGGAAAAAGAGATCACCCTGGCAGGCAAGATCATGGCCGACCTGTATGTCTCTACCACCGGCACCTCGGCCGACTGGGTGGTAAAACTGATCGATGTCTATCCCGATGATTATCCGGATTTCGAAGAAAATCCCCCTGCGATACATATGGGGGCTTATCAGCAAATGGTGCGCAGCGAAGTGTTCCGCGGGCGATTCCGCAACAGCTATGAACACCCCGAACCTTTTGTCCCCGGCAAGATCACCCATGTGAAGTTTCCGCTGCAGGATGTTTTACACTGTTTCAAAAAAGGGCACCGCATCATGATCCAGGTACAAAGCACCTGGTTTCCGCTGGTAGACCGCAATCCGCAGAAATATGTGGATAATATCTATACGGATGCCACACCGGAGGACTTCATCAAAGCCACACACCGGGTTTATACGGGAGGGGAAAAGGGATCGAGGATAGAGTTTAAGATACTGGAATAGAGGTTTCTATTGTTTCTATTGTTCCTATTGTTCTTGTTGTTCCTATTGTTCCTGTTGTTCCTGTTGTTTCCAGATTTTTTGGATTTCTTCCAGCGTTTTTCCTTTGGTTTCGGGCACCATTTTCCAGACGAACCAGGCGGCCAGGATGCCCATCAGGCCGTATATCCAGTAAGAAAAGCCATGATGAAAAACATGGATCAGGGCGCTATTATCATTCATAACGGGGAAAGTCCATGAGATGATCAGGTTGGCCACCCACTGCGCCGCCACGGCGATGGACATGGCCCCGCGGATGCTGTTGGGGAAGATCTCCGACAGCAGCACCCAGGTCACGGGTCCCCACGACATGGCGAATGAAGCCACATAAGTGAGCATAAACACGAGGGCTCCGAGGCCCATTTTCCGGAAGTAGAAGGTGAAACCCAGGGCGAACATGGAAACGGCCATGCCCAGGGCCCCGGTGATCTGCAGCGGCTTGCGGCCGAAACGGTCTACCGTCATGATTGCCAGCACGGTAAACAGCAGGTTGATGGCTCCCACGATCACGGTCTGCAAAAGGGCGGTATCCGTACCGGAGCCCATGTTGCGGAAGATTTCCGGAGCATAATACAGCACCACGTTGATACCCACAAACTGCTGGAACACCGAGAGCATGATCCCGATGAAGATAACCATGCCGCCGAAGGAGAGCCACGGTACCGATTTCTCTCTCAGCGTTTCGCGTATTTCCGCCAGCACCGTTCCGGCATTTATTCTGCCCACGACTTTCTGCAGCACCGATTCCGCTTTGTCTTCTTCCCCCTGCAACACC
>CAZYPI010000032.1:0-18478 GCA_964649335.1 uncultured Rikenellaceae bacterium
CGCCGGAGCCTTTGCCGTTGAAATAACTGTCCTTGCCATAATAAAAAGAGGCATACAGCCTGTTTTTTGTATTCAGGAAGGTATTGAACTTGGCGTTCAGGTCGCCGAAGCTGATATCCTCCACCGACGGGGATTGTTTCTGAACGAACCATTTGATATAAGAATGCCTTCCTGCGATAAAAACAGAACTCTTATCCTTCACGACAGGCCCCTCCATGATCAGGTGGGAGGCCACGAGCCCCAGCGACCCGCTCATGCCGAATTTTTTCATGCTGCCGTCGCGGGTGCGTATGTCCACCAGCGACGAAAGACGGCCGCCGTAACCCGGGGGCATATCCCCTTTGTACACGTTCACCTTTTTGACTGCGTCGGGGATCACCGTGGAAAAAATACCGAACAGGTGAGCCGGGTTAAAGACCGGGGCATCGTCAATGGTGATCAGGTTCTGGTCTTTGTTGCCCCCCCGGACATAAAAGAATGTGGAGCCGTCACCAAAGAAGGAGATGCCGGGGATGGTCCCGAGGGATTTGATCACATCATTCTCACCCATCAGGGCGGGCATCTCATTGACAGAAGCCGGGGAAATATTTACATAACCCAGGCGTTTGGCATGGCTGATCATACTTTGAGAGCCGGCGGTGGTGACCAGCACCTCCCGGATCATGGCCCGGTCCTGCTGCATATCCACATCTTCCTCCCGGTCTCTGTCCAAAAGGATCCTGGTATGGAGGGGCCTGTAGCCGACATATGACCAGGTGATATCCCAGGTACCTTCCGGCAAGGTGAGGGAATAAAATCCGTAGGCGTTGGTGACCGTACCGGCGGCAGCACTGTCCGCATACACGGTAGCTCCTATCATACTTTCTCCGTCGGCAGCATCCCGGACATAGCCGCTGAGCGTAAAACTTTTCTTTCCGGCACCGGGTGCCGGCGCTTGTTGCCGGGCAGGCCTCAGCACCACTCCTCCTTCCACCACAAGGTATTCGATATGTTCTCCCCGGAACAGTCGATCCAGAACTTCACGCACCGTAAGATCCTCGGCCGAAATCGTCACCTTCTTTTTCAGCGGAAGATATTTATTAACGTAAGTAAAATGTATTCCCCCCTTTTTTTCGATGATCTTCAAAACCTTTCCCAACGGTTTGTTCTGCACATCCAGGCTGATACGGGTGGACAGCACATCCTGCTGGGCATCCACCGGACGTATCATACACCCTGTGACCAGTATCAGAGAAACAACGGCAAGATATCTGATGTGCATCATACAGGCTAAAGATCGGAAAATTACGGCCATTTGTCACAACCATCCCCCTTCAGCAGGATACGGTCCCCTTTTCTCACAATCTCCAGGTCGAGGGTGGTACGAAGTATTTCCAGCACGGCATCCAGGGAGAGACTGTCAAAGGTAGTGGTCACCCGGCATGCACCGAGACGGCTGCCGGTGATTATGATATCGGCGTGATACACCCTGTTGAGGGTCTGTACGATGGTTGTCAGTTCTTCGTTCTCAAAGACGATCTTTTTTGTTTTCCAGGCCAGGTAATTCGGGTCGGTATTCCGGGTCTTTGTCACAGCTCCTCTCAGCGCATCGAAGACACCCCGTGTCCCGGGTTCCAGTACGACGGTTAACGAAGGATCCTTTTTCGGCGACAGGGCTACCCTGCCGGTGTTCACCACCACTTCGACCGTTGCGGCCGTATCGTATGCCGCCACATTGAAAGAAGTCCCCAGCACACGCACCTCCGCACCGGCGGCCTCCACCACAAACGGCAGGGTCTCGTTGCGGGTCACTTCAAAGAACGCCTCTCCGTCGAGATGCACGCGGCGCAAACCGCCTCTGAAACGGCGGGGATAACGCAGTACGGACCAGGCATTGAGCGTCACACGTGAACTGTCGGGCAGGAGCACGGAAGCCGGTGCGGCAGCAGTACGAAAAGAGAGAGTTCGCATATGATTATATAAGGTAACGGTCAGCGCTACCGCCACAAATATGGCGGCGGCGGCAGCCACGCGTACCGGCATCCTGCGCATGGATATGGAACGTCTGCGGGCAGCCTTTCCCCTTGCCAGCCGTCCCTGCAACACCTCCCACTCATGATCCACATCGACGGCGGCGGCAGCGCCCCGGCCCGTGCTGCGCCACAGCTTGCCCGAATCGTAGAAGTACTGCCGGTTGTCAGGGCTTTCTTCCACCCATGCCAGCAGCTCCTTTTTCTCCTCCTCACCGGCTTCCCCGGCATAGTAGAGGGCGATCAGGTTCTCAATATGTTCATCTGCCTTTTTCATCTCTATCCGTTAATAATACACACAAATCATCCAATACCCTTAAACAAAAAGTGCAAAATCCAGGTTCCGGCCAGCAAAACCCAGACAAAATAATCCTTCAGATGCTCCCGGAGAATTTTCAGGGCTTTGGACATCTGCGCTTCCACCGTTTTGACCGAGATACCCATTTTTTCAGCGATCTCCCTGTATTTCATCCCCTCAAAACGGTTCAGCTCAAACACCTGCCTGCATTTTTCCGGCAGGTGATCCAGGGCCCGGTCTATCTGTTGTTGTAACTCGTCCGTTTCGAGGGACAGGGAAGGGTTTTCCGCCGCCGCCATCTCCACCGTGATGTCAAAGAGAGCGTCTTTTTTGAATTTTTTTTGATCCCGCAGGTAATTCAGGCACCGGTTATGCACAGAGGTAAAAAGATAGGATTTCATGGGACGGCCGCTATCCATCGCCCCTCTTTTCTCCCACAAGTTCAGGAAAACGGTGTGGACGATCTCTTTGGAAGTGTCCATATCTCCCGTATATTTCAGGGCAAAAAGGGTCAGTCCCGGAAAATATTCCCGGAAGAGCTTTTCAAAATCCCTTTCGTCCAAATAATGAGTCAAAATTACAATGATATTATTTCTCCCGTATCCGGAACATGTACCTGGCCGGGGAGGCCGGCTTCCTCCGTCATTTGCTGTCCCCATTTTTCCAGTCCGGGGGTATCCAGCAACGGCTCCCCGTAATACTTTTCATCCTCCACGCCGCTGTAATGGGACAGGAGTAGGCGGCGGGGCCGGAGACGTGCAGCAAAATCAAAAAGAGTGAGTATGAGGTCTTCTTTCTCCGGAAAATCCCTGAAAAAATCCAACAAATACTGATAGTTCACATAGCTCTGAAAATTATGCGGTCCCATCAATATATCTTTTGTTATTTTTTCCAGCCAGGAATGTAAATATTTTTGATCTTCCGGTTCTTTTCTCACCACCGACCAATGGTTCGTTTTGGGATACGGAAACCGGTTGTTGGCGTCGGTAATGAGCCAGTCCACGTCACGGAGATTTTCCAGATCGTACTTTCGCAGCAAAGGCAGCAGCACATCTCCGGTAAAGAGTACTCTCTTTCCCGTTGTTGTTATCTCTGTCAGCAACATCGCCGCACCGCGGGCATGATCTCCGTGAAAGACGGGGAAAGCCGTTACGTTCATCTCCTCTCCTGCTTCCCTGATCTGTCCCGGCCGGCCATAGGAAAGCTCCGTAAAGTCACACAGCTCTTCGAGGTGCGGCATGGTACGGATGATCTGTTCCCGGCATCCCCGCGTGGCATACACCGGATATTTTTTCTTTCCCCTGAACCGGTAGTAGCTCTGGATGATCCAGTCCATGCCCAGGGTATGGTCGAAATGTGGGTGCGTGATCAGCAGGGCATCGGGGATGCGGTTGCCGTGGCGCAGCAGAAAAGGCACGATACCGTGGCCGGCATCTACCAGGATATCCTTCAACACTTTACCGGATTCGTCTTTTTCCAGGATGGAGTAAGACGCATTGGCATAGTCCGGCCCCCCCGGCAGGTCATAGAAAGGATGGTGTTGTGCTATCGGTATGGGCCAGGCATTTCCGCGGCCGTTGATCCTGAGAAAGTAACTGCTCATTTTATTCTTTCTTGAATGTTGCTGCCTTCAGTGTCTTGGGTTGTTGATCGGGAGCCAGATCACCGGCATCTCCATAGACATAGTAAATATCCGTTCCCATGGCCATCACGCCTGCCGGTCTGATGCCGTCGGTAAAATTTCCCGGCATAATCTTCCAGGTGGTTCCATCATAAGCGAAAACGGCCGGATAGATCCCGCCGGCGGAGACAAACCGGGTGGAAATAATGAAGAGGTTTCCTTTTTCATCAACGGTGAGTGCCGTCGGCTCCACAAACCATTCTGCATTCTCCGGGATGAGACTCTCAGGATGAGTGGCGCTGTAGATCTTGAAGACTCCCCCGGGCCATTCGTCGGGTTTCTGGCTTCCGGCGGTAAAATAATAGGAACCGACGCCATTACCCCCCAGATGGACATCCATAAGATTATCGGCGGTCCAGTTGAAGATACTTGTCCATTGGCCGTTGTTCAGCCATAGTACATGATAGGTAGAGTTATAGTCGCTGTTTTTGACAAGGTAAGACACGCAGATCTTACCCCCCAGGTTTTTCAGTTCCATGCTAAAGATATCTCCGGTGGCGAGGGGATCGTTTCCTATGGTCGTCCAGTCGTTGCCGTTCCACTGACGCACCACGAGGTTATAGTTCGGCGCTTCGGTAACGGCAAGAAAGACATTACCATCTCCATCCGCTGTCAGAGCCAGTGAGGAAGGGCTGCCGGAGGCATCCAGGTTGCGGGCAGCCCGGTTGTCAGACCAGGAAGAGCCGTTGTAGAAGTAAACATACAGGGAGTCATGGTCGAGACCGGCCATCCACAGGCCCTGCGAGGTCATCACCAAGTCCATCTGATAAAGACTGGTGGAATTCATGATATCGGGAGGATAAGAATCTCCTTTTTTCTCCCAAGCCAGACCGTTGAAACGGTACACTGCCGGAACACCATAATCCACCGTAGCTTCTTCTATCACCCCAACCCAGGGCTCTCCGTTATATTTTTTCATAATCATCGAGGCGATACTGCCGGAGGATGAGGAAGGCAGAGCAGCCAGGGGCAGACGGCTATAGTCGGCAGGCGCAACCCCCGAGCCGTTTTCCGGAACGAACCCGTTCGAAGAAACATCTGCAGATCTTATCATTTCGCCATAATCCATATTCAAATAAGAAAAAATATAAATGGCCTTCACCATATATACCGGATTCTCTCCCGGAGAATCATCGGTATAATTCAAATTGTCAAAATCACCGGGTGTTACTCCATCGGACACATTAATGGAACCGGAAGTGTAAATCTTTTGATAATCCAGGTCGGGCTCTTCCTTCTTTTTTCTGTACACCTCATATTTTACGGTTTTGATATTTTTCACTTTTCCGTTGAAAATATCCGGGGCCACCGTATCGCGCCATGCTACCAATACCGACCCGTCGGATTGCCATTCCGGAGTTACCGCCGGCTGGCCCGGGACATACGACCAGCCCTCTTCCGGAGCAAAGGCATAATCCCCATCCGAGATATCGGAAGAAGCGGCGGAGATACGGTAAGAATAATGTTTTCCGGGCACCAGTTTATTATCGGGAAGATTAAACCCGTAATCATCCACTTCCGTATTGCTGGTGGTAGCAGCATTGATCCATTCGCGGGTATCCGGGTCCTGCCTGTCTATATTGTAATATTGAGCATTGGGCACAGTATTCCATTTCAGGTGGACCACCCCCAGATAAGTACCCTGCGAAGCAAAAAACGAGGTGGGCACCCCCAGTTTTTCCTTTTTGCAGGAAGTAAAAATCAGAAAAAAAGAGAGAAGCAAAAGAAAGCCTGTACATTTTTTGAATATCGTCTTCATGATGTTTAACAATATTTGACAACCATTATTTATTTTTTACGAAAGTCATTTCAGAAAGTTATTCTTTTACCTACAAGTTTCAGAACAAATAGTTCAAGGTTCAAAACTCTTTAAGGTACTGCCAGACCTGGTGTACGGGCAGGCCCATGACATTGTAGAAAGATCCTTCGATCCTTTCGACGCTGACATAACCGATCCATTCCTGGATACCGTAAGCACCTGCTTTATCGAATGGCTTGTAGGTACTAACATAATAGTCTATTTCTTCTTCGGATAAATTACCGAAAAAAACATCCGAGGCGGCCGTAAAGCACACCTCTTTATTTCGGGATCTCATGCATACCCCGGTCAGCACCCGGTGTTTCCTGCCGGAGAGTCTTGCCAGCATCTGCCGGGCATGATCCGCATCGCGGGGTTTTTCGATCACCTCGCCGTCGAGAAGGACGATGGTATCGGCCGTCAGCAGAACAGTATCTTCGGTTATCCTGTCCCGGGCGGCATCCGCTTTTTTCGCGGCCAGGTAGGCCGGAATCTCTTCCGGCGGCATTTCCCGGGGATAGGATTCATCCTCATGGTTTACATTGATCACTTCCACGCGGATATCGAGGCCTTCCATCAGCATCTTGCGGCGCGGGGAGGCGGAAGCCAGGATCACCTTTTTATTTTTCATTCCGAAAGGCACCATGAATATTATCCGACAAGGGTTGTAAACAGATAATCGGCAACGAGGATATATCCCAGTCCGGCCAGCATGATCCATTTGGTCAGGGTACTGGCCCGGTGGTAGTCGCGCGGAGAACGGGCTTTGATCATTTTGACGGCCAGCCATACCAGCGGCAGCACCACCAACCCCAGTCCGTAAATGACCGTAACCGTATCCCTGAGGTACAGGAAGATCACCCCCAGGATCATAACGATGGTAACGGCCACCAGGCCCAGGACGGCATAGCGGGTCACATCCAGTCCGGCCACCACCGGCAGGGAGTTGCGGCCGAAAGACCAGTCGCCCTCGTAGTCCTCCATATCTTTGATGATCTCACGGATGAGTGTCAGCAGGAAGGCAAAGAGGGAGATGCCTCCCGCCCAGATCATCAGGGGTTTCCAGGTGGCATGGTAAGCAACCATCACGGAAGCATATTCCCTGTTGACCAGGGGGATCTCAAACAGAGGCACCATAAAAGGCACCAGGGCGGTGAGGAAGGCCACGAGCAGGTTGCCTGTCAGCAGCTGGCGTTTGTAAGTGGTGGAGTAAAACCACAGCAACCCTGCGGCCAGGATAAAGACTATCCCGAGGAAAGAGAAACCGATGGCCCAGGAGAGGTACACGCCGGCGCCTACGCCGAGGGCATTGAGCACCACATGCAGCGCCAGGGCCTGGCGTCGGGATATCTCTTTGCCCACGAGCACCCTCTCGGGACGGTTGATCATATCGGTGCGCGTGTCAAAATAATCATTGATAACATACCCGGCCGCCGTCAGCATCACCGTGGCAAACACCAGCAGGAAGAAATGAAAATCACTCATTACAAGGCCGATATCAGGTACCGGCACCGGCTGTCCGTTTAAGGTTCCGGGCAGATGATGCAGCAGGGGCCCTACCAATCCGTAACGCATCAGGCACTGCGTAGCAATGATGATCAGCAGATTGGGCCAGCGAATGATTTTAAAAAAAGCTTTGATCATAATGATTACCAATGAAATGCATCTCCATCCATCCATTTGTTATGCAGGCGCAGCACCTGCTCGATCACATCCCGCACACATCCCTCCCCGCCGTTGAGCCAGGAAATATAACGGGCAGCCTGTTTGATCTCAGCCACCGCATCGGCAGGGGCCGTAGGAAAACCCACCATTTGCATGATCTCATAATCGGGCAAGTCATCCCCCATATACAGGACGTTAGCCGGATCGAGGCTATGCTTTTCCAGAAACCTGAAAAAATCTTCCTTTTTATGGGATGATCCCATGTAGATATCCTTCACACCCAGGTTTTCAAAACGTTGCCGCACGGCGGCAGTCCTGCCGCCCGTGATAATACCGACGGGATAGCCCTTTTTTGAGGCCAGTTGCAGGGCATAGCCGTCTTTGATGTTCACCGTACGCATGGGCTCGCCCGAGGGATGCAGAGGCATCACCGACCGGGACAGTACCCCGTCCACATCAAAAGCAAAAGCCCTGACCTTCCTGAGTTCTTCCTTAAAATTACTTAAATGCATGTGGCCTGTTCTTCATTTTTCCCTGTTCATACGTTGCCGGATACTCTCCGTCAACACCTCATAAACCTTTTGAATTTCCGGTGAGCAAGATAATAAATCCAAATGCTTTTTTATAACATTTTTGTCATTTCTTGCCGCCGGTCCGGTCTGGGATTTTTCCGGCCCCAGGTCAAAGGCTTTGTCCACAGTCTCTTCTATCAGTGGCCATAACAGGTCGAAGGAAAGATGTTCCTTCTCCAGGATTTTTTTCGCCAGCACAAAGAGATGGTTGGTAAAATTGTTTGCTATGATAGCTGCCAGGTGCAGGGCCAGGCGCTGTTGCGAATCCGCCCGGATCACCACGTCACTGATCTGTCTTGCCAGATCCTCCAGTATCTGTTCGTTTCCGGAGCTGTTCGCTTCTATACACATGGGTATTTTCCTGAAATCAAGGGTTCTGCCCCCGGAAAAGGTCTGCAGAGGATAAAAAACCCCGTAATTTACGGCATGTCCTTCAAAAATACTCATGGGGATACTGCCTCCGGTATGCACCGCCAGGGCCTCTCCCACATTCATAGCCCGGACCAGTTCTTGCCGTGCATCGTCTCTGACCGAAAAGATGATCAGTCCGGCATGGGGGATCATCTCCCGGATATTCGTTGACCAGGCACAATGATAACGCTCCGCCAGGGCACGTGCCGATTGTTCCGTCCGGCTGATCACCTGAATGATCCGGTGACCGGCCTCATGCATAGCGTGCGACAAATGGCCCGCCACCCGGCCGGCACCGACGAAGACTACATCATATTGCATAGGTTTTTTATTCATTACGCCGCCCTGTCATATCCCCACCGGGAAAAACAAATAAAAGGTTTATTTTTTCTTGAACGGCGGGCGTTTGATCCCGGTAAGACGAATCTCATAGCTGTTGTATGCATAAGGAGACATCTGCTTCATACAATCATCAAATACATCCCCCGAAATGAGGACTTCCTCTCCCGAGCTGAACTTTTTGATGTTGTCCCATTGTGCTTCTATATCACAGGGTGTAAAAATTGAATAAGGGGCATAGGAAACAAACTGTGTAAACTTGCTGTCCTTATCATAAGTAAGGGTTACCCTTTGCTCATGTAAGGTGAAACGTATGTCTCCGTCGCACCCGCATTTGGGTTGTTTGTTGCAGGCACCGGGTAACATCATCACCGCCAGCAATGCTGTTAAATAGAATACCCGAAATTTTTTCATTCCTTATATCAAATATTTTATCATATTCGTGCGGGTAAAAATAAGAAAAAAAGAGCACAAGGCTTTATGTACAAAAAAACTTCGGCATATTTTCCAAAAAAATAAAAATATTTTAATTTTATTGTCCTTTTTTGTAAGGTGGAAATTCTTTTCACAAAATCGTAACAACTTAAAATTGAGAAAAAATGAATATCCGGATATGGGTTTTGACAACCGGGAACACATCGGCCTGATTGCCCGGGAAGTGGAAAAGGTTTTTCCGAACCTGGTAAGCACCGACCAGAACGGCTACCAGGCCGTCTCTTACGAAAAACTGACCGTGGTACTTCTGGAAGCGCTGAAAGAACAACAAGAGATGATTGAAGAACAGCAAAAACATCTCGAAGAACTGGAATAGAGGGTGAAAAGATAAAAAAAACAGCAAAAAGAAAGAAAGTAAATCCTTGTTCATTTATGCTTTATTAATTCAGATGAAATTTTTCCGTTACATAATCCCAATTATTCTCATCGGAGCAGCTTCCTGTACCCGGCCGGAAAAGGAACCCGTGGATTATGTGGATCCATTTATTGGCACAGGCGGCAAAGTTGATGAAGGTCACGGAAATACATTCCCCGGTGCTGCCTGGCCATTTGGTATGATTCAGTTAAGTCCGGACAACGGCGGGCAGGGCCCTGAATATTGTTCCGGCTATCATTATCCCGACAGTTTCATTGTCGGTTTTTCACATACGCATCTTAGCGGAACCGGGGTGGGCGATTTGGCAGATATTTCCGTTATGCCAACCACAAAAGAGATAAAAAAAGAATATTTTATTCAGGACAGCGCATTTGTAGAAAAATATTGCCGTAAAAAGGGATTGAATCCCAATGGATTTTTAAATAAGGATGGTTTACCGGACGCATTTACTGGAAATTTTCTCTTAAAATATCGTTCCGGATTTTCTCACAACCTCGAAAAAGCTACTCCCGGATATTATTTTGTGAATCTGACAGACGACAATATCGATGTCGAACTAACTGTCAGTGAGTTTGTTGGCATACACCGATACACTTTTCATAAAAAGACAGAATGGCAACATATTATCCTAAATCTGGGTTTTAATATTAACCGGGATAAACCTACCGGAGGATACATTCATGAAATTGCTCCGGATATGGTGGCCGGCTACCGTTTTTCCACCGGCTGGGCGGATGAACAACGGGTTTTCTTTGCCATGAAATTCTCAAAACCCATCCGGAAAATCCGTTTTTTCAATGCGGATAGTATTACCGGAGAAAAAAGTGCCTGCGGAGCCCATCTTGCCGGTGTATTTTCTTTTAAAGGTAATTCCAACAACCGGTTACTGGTTAAAGTTTCCATATCTTCTGCCAATGAAACCGGGGCATTGGCCAATCTGAAGACCGCCGCATCCTATGGATGGAATTTTGATGCCATGAGGAAAGCTGCCAGAAAAAAATGGAATGAAGTGTTGAAAAAAACACAAATACTTTCAAACAACGAAGCACAGAAAACCACTTTTTATACCTCCTTATATCATTGTTATCTGGCTCCGTACCGTTTTTCTGACGTGAATGGCACCTACAAGAACTATCTGAATCAGGTAGATACAGCCAGGGGATATATCCAATATTCGGTTTTTTCGCTGTGGGACATTTTCCGGGCCGAGGCCCCTTTATTGGTATTGATGCATCCCGGATTATACGAGAACATGATCCGTTCTATGCTTGCTATGTACGGACAGACAGGCAGCCTCCCCTACTGGGAGATCGCCGGCAACGAAGGAGGTTCAATGACGGGCTATCATGCAGTTGTTTTAATAGCGGACGCCATTCTAAAAGGCATCGGGAACTTTGACAGAGAACTGGCATACCATGCTATGATTGATGCCTCCAATACTAACAGAGAAGGTTTGGAATATTACCGGAAATATCACTATGTTCCGACCGACAAGGAAAAAAGCGGAACGGTATCCAAAACCATCGAATATGCCTTTGACGACTGGTGCATCGCACAAGTAGCCAAAAAACTTGGAAAAACAGAAGATTACAAAAAATATATGGCCCGGTCGGGATATTGGAAAAATATTTTCGATTCACGTTACAGACTGATGCGTGGAAAAAACAGTAACGGAAGCTGGTATAAACCATTTATCCCACGTTTTGCCCAATACGGCAATCCCTTGTGTGTGGAAGGAAATACCTGGCAATATTCTTTTTTCGTGCCTCAGGATATAAAAGGCCTGATCAAAATGATGGGGGGAAAAAAGGGCTTTGAAATAATGTTGGACAGCTTGTTTACGCAAACGTCCAAACTGCTAGGAGAAGATACGGAGGATGTGACCGGAATGATCGGGCAGTATTCCCAGGGTAACGAACCCAGCCATCATGCAGCCTACTTGTATGACTTTATTGGAAAGGACTATAAAACACAATACTATGTAAACAAAATCATAGACTCCCTTTACTTCAATTCGCCTCGTGGACTGTGCGGGAACGAAGACTGCGGACAGATGTCGGCATGGTATGTATTCAGCGCCACCGGCTTTTATCCGGTCAACCCCGTTAGCGGGAAATACTGGTTCGGCAGCCCACAGTTTAAGCAGGTAAACCTGCATCTGCCCGATGGAAATATTTTCACCATAGAAGCACGTCACGTTTCGGATAAAAACATTTATATAAAATCAAAGAAACTAAACGGAAAATCCCTGGATCGCTCTTATGTAACGTATGATGAGATTGAAAAAGGGGGTATCCTGCACTTTGATATGACAGATATGATTCCGTCAGACGAAAAACAGATATTTTTATACCAGAATAACCGGGAAAAACAAACAAATAAGTGACATTTTTTCACTTATTCCTTATGCTGTTCCGGGAGAAAAGTGAATGATATTCATTTTGTCGAACGATAATGTTCTTTCAAGCCGGTTAATCTATTACAAGAAAAATTTACATATATGCAAAAATTACGTTTTTCCAGGATTATCCCGGCCTTAATTACCGGCTTAATACTAACCAACTGTACACACGACGTTATTGGGGTAAAAGATTATGTCTCTCTTGTGGATCCCTTCATTGGCACAACCGGCAGCGGGAATACTTTTCTCGGTTCTTCCGTTCCTTACGGGATGGTAAAGCTGGGCCCATGGATACATTACACCGGTAATAATACCGGAGGAACTATTTACGGTTTTAGTCATGTACACATAAGCGGGATGGCCGGCGGAGGAAGCAGTGTTCCGGGGAAGATCATCTTCATGCCTATTGTTTACAAAAATAACGGTATGGAACACACATTCCAATCCCACTTTTCACACAAAAATGAACAAGCATCTCCGGATTATTATAAGGTTTTTCTGGATGATTACGGCATCACGGTCGAGCTGACAGCAACTACACGAGCCGGTCTGCACAAATATACCTTCCCGGCATCACACCGTGCCGGTATCGTCATGAAACTGGGCAGCGGCACCCTGCATATTGACAATAATGAGATTACCGGAAAAAGCAACGGTGTTTATTTTGCAGCCCGGTTTTCGAAATCCTTTCATCGTTTTGAGGTAACGGATAATGGAAAAAGCCTGGAAGGAACAACAACCTTTCACGGAGATAAAATAAACGGTATTTTTCATTTTGATACCCGGAATCATGGAACGATCCTGCTCAAAGTGGGTATTTCTTACGTAGACATTGAGGGAGCCCGTAAAAATCTGGAACAGGAAATCCCCGGTTGGGATTTTAACCGGATCAGGAAAGCAGCCCGGAAAGCATGGAACAAAGAACTCGGGAAGATAGATGTGAAAGGGGGTACGCATCAACAACAAATGATTTTCTATACCGCTCTTTTCCATGCCATGATGCATCCCAATATCCGGATGGATGTTGACAGACGATACCGAAGTAGCAACGGAAAAATTTATAAGGCCGCCGGCTTTGATAATTACACCAACTTCTCATTATGGGATACTTTCCGGGCGTTACATCCTCTCTTTACCATCATCAATACCAAACGAACAATCCAGTTCATCCGCACTTTTCTGGCACGTTACGACCATACCGGCCGCATGCTGATCATGGAGTTCAACAGCACCGAAGGAAAACAACCTCCCATGATCGCGTATCATTCCCTGTCGGTAATAGCTGATGCCTATGTGAAAGGAATACGGGATTATGATGTACCCAAAGCTTACGAAGCCATGAAAAAACTGGCCAACGATCTGCACCGCAAAGGGAAAAAACTTTACCTGGAATATGGATATATCCCTTGTGACCTGAAAGGCCAGTCGGTATCACGCACACTGGAATACAGCTATGACGACTGGTGCATCACGCGTCTTGCAAAAGATTTCAAAGACGATTCGGCATTGATTTATTTCGGTCAACGGGGAGATTTCTATAAAAATCTCTTTGATACCACGGTAAATTTTATGCGGGGAAAAAAACGAAATTTCGAATTCGTTTCTCCATTTGATCCTATGAAAACGGTCAGTCATTATACCGAAGCCAATGCTTATCAATACACAACTTTCGTGCCTCAGGCCATGGACGGGTTGATAAAGCTGATGGGGGGAGACAAGGTCTTTGAAGCCTGGCTGGACACCTGTTTCACCAAAAAGACCGATTTATCCAAGATCAATGTGAGGGATGTAACCGGGCTGATCGGGCAATATGCTCATGGCAACGAACCGAGTCATCACATGGCTTACCTATATGATTATGCAGGAGCCCCCTGGAAAACACAAGCGTTGGTCAGACAAATTCTTACCACCCTTTACACAACAAAACAAAATGGTATAGCCGGCAACGAAGACTGTGGCCAAATGTCGGCATGGTATGTGATGAGCGCCATGGGCTTCTACGCCGTCACGCCGGGACTGGATTATTATGTGATCGGCTCGCCCCTCTTCAGTAAAGTAACCATAAATCTGGAGAATGGAAAGAAATTTGAGATCATAGGCAAAAACAACGGAACAAAGAACATGTACATCCAGTCTGCCACACTCAACGGGCATGCTTATTCCAGAACCTATCTGAAGCACAAGGACATCATGAACGGCGGCACCCTGGTCTTTGTGATGGGAAATAAACCCAACACATCGTGGGGAGTAAGCCGGGCTGACCAGCCTTATTTTCCCGTGAAAAAATTCCATTGGCTGGATGCCCCAACCCTTCATTTCGAAGACATCTATTTTCATGAAAAAATGCCGGTAAATATTTCCTCTGCAAATCCGGAAGCAAAGATCTTTTATACTTTGGATGGAACGGTACCCACTGAAAAATCAAAATTATATACCGGTACCATCCTCATTGACAAAGCATCCGTGCTGGGCATAAGAAACTATGCCAAAGGAATCTTACCGGGTTATCCGCTGAAAATTCATTTCATCCCCATACAGACGATGGAAGCAGTAAGGGTAACCGGTCTGGCTCCGGGATTAAAATATCATTTTGTCGATCAACCGGTAGAAAGTGCTGCCCGGGTCATGGATTATCCGGTAAGCGATTCCGGGATCATCGAAACATTTAATGTAAATGCCGTAAAAGACCAGCGGCCTTTCGGTTACTGGTTTGAAGGATATCTGAAAGTTCCGGAGACCGGAATTTATACTTTCTCCCTGATCGTCAACGATGGTGCTATCCTGTTCATCAACGGAAAAGAGATCATCAACAATGACGGTGGTCATCGTTCCAATAAAATGGATATAAAAATCATTCTCAATAAAGGATGGCATCCGATCCTGGTAAAATATTTCCAGATGGGACTGGCCAAGAACCTGGTGGTATCATGGCAGGGACCTCATTTCCCGGAGCAGGAGATTCCGGCTGAATCATTATATCATAAATTACCTGGTAAACCAGGACACAGGAACCCTTAAACATCGCCCCGTTTCTTTCCCTACCTCCTTCTGCCCCCGCCCTATTTGTGCTGATCTTCGCCATTGCCGGTTTCAAGATCGTTCAGCAGTCGGAGATCATGATCATCGAGCGTCTGGGAAAATACAACCGCACCCTGCATTCGGGGTCAATATCGCATCCAAATATCTGGAGGCCCTCGAGAACATGGTGTCAGGAAAAGACAACATAACCGTCTATATACCTTATGAAGCCAGTGGCGTCCTCAGCTCACTGGACGGTATCAAGGAAATGCTTATAGCAAATAAATTTTTTATGTAAATAACAGATTGTTAAACTTAAACTTTACGACCATGAAAAAGAATATGGGAAAGGCAGATATCATCATCAGACTGATCGTTGCTGCCATTATTGCCGTTCTGTTTTTCACCCATACCATCACCGGTACGCTGGGTATCGTCCTGATGGTCTTAGCCGGCATTTTTGTTCTTACAAGCCTTTTCGGTTTTTGTCCGCTGTATGTGGTTTTCGGGATCAACACCACCTGTTCGACAAAAAAAGAGTGAAAAAGGATTGATTTTTTTATTTTACAGCCCTCGTATTATCTGGTATGGGGCTGTTTTTTTTTTATCTTTCTGACAAAATTATCTTTCATTAAAATTCTTGATTATGTTTTATTTAATTTTGTTTTTCGGATTTCTTTTCGGGGCTATCTTGCAATATGCCCGTCTGAACAGATATGATGTTATCAGCGGCATGGCCACCCTGGAGGATTATTCCGTTGCCAAAGCCATTGCTTTGGCCGTAGGCCTGGGGGCCATCCTGCTGAGCCTAACGGCGGGACTGGGTATTACCGCCTGGCATGTCAAACCTTTTGTTGTGGGAGGTGTTGTCCTGGGCGGACTGATCTTCGGCAGCGGCATGGCCATCCTGGGTTACTGCCCCGGCACCCTGGCCATTTCTGCCGGTGAAGGCTCGCTGGACGCTGTCACCGGTATCCTCGGCGGACTGGCCGGCGGATGGATCTATACGATTGTGTTTCCGTCCATACGGAATATTCTCGGACCCGATCTCGGTACACCGTCCTACCATACCATCTTTGGCAACAGTTTCTTCTACGGCTTCATGGTGGTGATCACCGGCGCCGGCTTCATCGCCATCGCTTATTGGCTTAATAAAAGTGAGAATAGCCGGGATAAAAAATGGATCTACTCCGGCATCGGACTGGCACTGCTGGAAGTGCTGGTTTTCCTGAAAGCCACCACCAACCGGTCTGTCGGCGCATCTACCAGTTATCCCTATGTGGCGGATCTGCTGACTGGAACTACCGGAAACACCTATTTTGAAAAGATCAGCACACCGGGACACTGGGAAGTTATTTTCCTGACCGGCGCTTTCCTCGCCGGCCTGATCATCTCGCTGGTAAAAAAAGATTTCAGGTTCACGTTGATCCACTCCCGCTGGGAAAAATACAAAGGCCCCTCCGCCCTGAAGAGGGTCCTCTGGGCCTTTGCCGGCGGGTTTATCCTGATCTTCGGCGCCCGCATGGCCGGAGGATGCACCAGCGGCCATATCCTCTCGGGCGGCATGCAACTGGCCATGAGCAGCCTGGTGTTTGCCTTCTTTGTATTCGCCGGTCTGCTGATCACGGGAAGGTTATTCTACAAATCAAAAAGTTAAAGTTACCATCCCGTTTTAATTACTCCACACCTTTCATCTACCGTGATATATATGCCAATTCTTTTTCGTATGAAGGAGAACGGAGGAGATTTAAGTGAGGACTACTGAAAAAACAGAGGACAATCACAAATAAGTACCGCTTTATTACAAATTCTTCTTATATTTGCATACGCTTTATTACAATTCCCACTAAATATTGACTACGTTTTATTACAAACAAATGAATATTGATCGCAAAGCATATCAAAAACTGGTTTTATGGAAAAAAGGGAAACAAAGAAAACCTTTGTTGATCAGAGGGGCACGGCAGGTTGGAAAAACGACCTTAGTAAGGACTTTTGCAAAGACCTTTTCTACCTACATTGAACTCAACCTGGAACGCGAATCAGACAGAAAGATATTTGATACGGATGATATTGAAAAAATACTCAATGCTGCTTATCTTTTGAAAGAGGTTATTCCGGAAGAAAAATCAACATTGCTGTTTATTGATGAAATACAGGAATATCCAAAAGCTATTCAACTGCTACGGTATTTTTATGAAGAGAAACCTGATATTTATGTAATAGCTGCAGGATCCTTGCTGGAGTTTGCCATGAGAAAAACGCCGAGTTTTCCGGTCGGAAGGATTGATTATTTATACTTGCATCCCCTTAATTTCCAGGAATATTTAGGAGCTTTTAATAACTACCGGGCATTGGATATTATAAACAAGATTCCCGTTCCCGAATATTCTCATAATATTCTATTGAAGCTGTTTCATGATTATGCCATCATAGGCGGCATGCCCGAAATAGTCAGTAACTATCTGGATAATAAAAATATTGCGATTTTATCACATACCTATCAAAATTTATGGCAATCATATAAAGACGACGTGGAAAAATATGCACGAAATGAAACCGAAAAGAAGGTTATCAGACACGTTATTAATACCGCTCCTTACGAAAAAGACAGGATAAAGTTTGAAGGTTTCGGTCATTCACGCTACCGATCACGGGAAGTCGGAGAGGCATTGCGTGCACTTGATCTTGCAAGGATTATCAGGTTGATTTATCCTTCTACGAGCATGGCTCCACCTATTGTCTCAAATTTTAAAAAACGGCCCAGATTACAATTTATCGATACAGGCATGCTGAATCACATATTGCTTCTGCAAGACAACATGATACTCCTGAAAAACCTGGATCATTTTCATCAGGGGAAAATAATTCAACATCTTATAGGACAAGAGTTAATATCACAACATGATCACACGGACTATAAACCACATTTCTGGGTACGGGAATCAAAAGACAGCAATGCCGAAGTGGACTTCATTTATCAATATGGAGAATATATTATTCCGGTTGAAGTTAAAGCCGGGAAACAAGGCAGACTTAGATCCCTGCATCAATTTTTAGAACATTGTAACCATCCTTATGCCATCAGATTATATTCCGGGCCATTCAGCATAGAAAAGCATAAAACACCGGGTGGCATTCCCTATTTCCTGATGAATCTTCCCTATTATCTGGGTACCAAAATACCGGAATATATCGCATTTTTTCTGGAAAGCACAAAAAATCAACATTTGTAAAAGCTTCTTGAAACAATAAACCTAAATTAAGCGATAGAAAAATCCCATCGCCTAATTGACGAAGAAAATCTTAGCATTCCATCAAAATGGAATGGTTGATTTTCTTGTCAGGGTTAACCCAATGCGGCCTTTGGCCTTATGCGCAATAGAGCTATTTTCAATAACTCTATTGCGCAATT
>CAZYPI010000033.1:0-16311 GCA_964649335.1 uncultured Rikenellaceae bacterium
AGAATTGTTAACAAATTGTTGACAAGTCACTCCTGCCCGGTGCCGGGCATCCTGGTTTTCATAAAAATCTGTCAGTAAAGCATCCAGTTGCTCTCCTTTCCGAAAGGAAAAAGCCCCGCCCAGCCGCACCAGTTCGCGGGCTTCCCTGAATTTCCCGTACCGGGGGCCGAAGATCACAGGCACACCGAAAACCGCCGCCTCCAGAATATTGTGGATGCCGCTGCCGAAGCCTCCGCCGATATAGGCCACATCAGCATAGGCATACAGCGATGAGAGCATCCCGATGTTGTCGATCACCAGCACATCCGCCCGGGTATAATCCTTCTGTTCCGCCTCGCTGAAAAAAACAAACGGCACCTGCAGGGCGCCGGCAATCTGTTTCAGGTGCCCGGGATAAATCTCATGGGGCGCAATGATCCACCTGTACGGTCTCACCCGCCGGTTGATATATTTAAAAAGAAACTCTTCATCTTCCCGCCAGGTACTCCCGGCCACCACCGTCGGTTGTCCCTGCGTGAAGTGCTCCGCCACCGGAATCTTTTTCCGCACACGGGCAATGGACACCACCCTGTCGAAACGGGTATCCCCCGCTACCTGAACATGCTGTATGCCATGCTCTCTCAGCAATTGCTCCGAATCCTTATCCTGAACAAAGATCTTTGTGAAACTATGCAACAAGCCTTTGAATTTACGGGCATAACCCCTGAAAAACCACTGTCCCGGCCGGAAGATGGCTGAGATCAGAAAAACGGGGATCCCTCTTTTCTTCAGGGCGGTCAGATAGAAATACCAAAACTCATACTTCACAAAAACAGCCGCATCCGGCCGGATAATCTCCAGAAACCTCCGGGCATGGCGGGGTGTGTCCAGGGGAAGGTAATAAACATGACCGGCTCCGGGATACTCTTTCCGTACCTCATAACCCGAGGGCGAAAAAAAAGTCAGCACCACCGAGATGCCGGGGTCTTTTTCTTTCAGGGCTTCGATCACAGGCCGTCCCTGCTCAAACTCCCCCAGAGAGGCACAATGCATCCAGACGGTCTTTCCCTCCTTTCTGTAGTTGTTTTTCAGGCGTCTGAAATAATTACGCCTGCCGGCACACCAGGCCCGTGCTTTCCGGTTAAAAGGGGAAACAGCACAAATGGCCAGCCCGTAAAAAAAGAGAACCGTCCTGTATATGATGATCACGGCAGAAATATTTTGAATGGAAAAACGGCAAATCTATTAAAAAGCAGCGAGCAACAGGTCAAGATCCTTGGATAATATTCCGAATCTCCTGCCGATGACATCATTGGTGAGGATCCCGTTAAAGATATAAACGCCTTTGCGCAACCCCGCATCTTCACGCAACCGGTTTTTTATACCTCCGGCATCGCCGATATCCCGGAGGATGGGAGCGAACACATTGCTCAGGGCAATGGAGGCCGTACGGGCCACCCGCGAGGGGATGTTCGCCACACAATAATGGATGACGCCGTGTTTGGTAAACACAGGGTTCCCCAGGTCCATACACCGGGAAGTCTCCACACATCCCCCCTGGTCGATACTTATATCCACGATCACCGACCCTTTCTTCATGCCCCTGACCATCTCTTCCGTCACATAATACTGGGTACGTTCGGCGCCCGTAAGATGCACGGCGCCGATCACCACATCGGCCGATTTCAGGGCCTTGGTCAGTACCCGCGGATGAAAGACCGACGTCTGTATCCGCTGTCCCAGGTAATTCTGCAATCTCTTCAGCTTGTGCAACGAATTATCAAACACCTTCACCACCGCACCCAGTCCCAGCGCTGCCCGGGCTGCATATTCCGCCGCCGTGCCGGCACCCAGGATTACCACCTCGGCAGGGGTGATGCCGCTGATGCCCCCCAGCAGGACTCCTTTGCCCTGGTGCACATTGCTCATATACTCACCGGCGATCAGGATAGACGCCAGTCCGGCGATCTCGCTCATGGAACGTACCACAGGATAATGCTCATACTTATCCCGTATGTTCTCAAAAGCAATGGCCGTCACCTTCTTCTGCATCAGCTTGCGAACATATTTATCCGTATGATTGGTCAGATGAAGCGAAGAGATGACCGTCAGTCCTCCCTTCAACTGCCCGATCTCTTCGAGTGTGAGCGGAGAAACCTTCAGAATAATGTCCGATTGAAAAACCTCCCGGTTGGTCTCCACGATCATCCCCCCACATTCGCTGTAGTCATGATTCGTATAACTGGCCTGCAAGCCCGCATCACGGGCTATGACCACCTGATGGCCGTCATGCACCAGGATCTCCACAGCCTCAGGCGTGAGAGAGACCCTGTTCTCATAAGGATCCTCCTCGCGCGGTATGCCTATGCTCAGCGATCTCTTCTTCAGGGTGGTCTCCAGCATCTCCTCCTGCGGCAGCAAACCCTCCTTGTTCAGGGAATACCGTAAGGAATTACTTGATTCAACCATGGTGATAAGTTCAATTTTTCGGGATTCCTAAATTAATACTTTCCCGGGGAATATCAAAGAGAATTATTTTATACCCCTCTCCACTTCTATCGCCCTTGACTGGTCAGGTAGCACCCGGATATATACGGCGACAATATCTCCGGGCAGCAGAAATTCAATTTTTCCGGGCCATTCGACAAAACAATAATGTCCGCTCTCCAGATATTCCTCCAGGCCGATATCCAACACCTCTTCCTGTTTCTCTATCCGGTAGAAATCCATGTGATACACCGGGCCGTACTCCGGGGCATTGTATTCGTTTATAATGGCAAAGGTGGGGCTCTGCACCGTATCCTCCACGCCCAGGACTTCGCAGAAGGATTTGATCAGCGTCGTCTTGCCGGCCCCCAGGTCCCCGTAAAAGACAAATATCCTGCGCTCCGGAAATCTCTTCAGCAAATCCGCCGCCAAAGCATCCAGCTCCTGTTCATCCCGTATCAGGAAACGGTTTTTCGTCATAGCAGAATCGGTGATTATTTCGGGCTCAACACGGCAAACGGCACCAGCATCTCCTCGAGGGAAATGCCGCCATGCTGGAAGGTACCCTTGAAATACCGGATGTAATAGTTCATGTTCTTGGGATAAACCAAATACTGTTTTTCCCGGGCGAAGACATACGTAGAGGTAATATGATCTTTGGGTAGATGGATCTTTTCAGGCTGCCGGACGGCAAAAACCTCTTTGGGGTTATAGTTCAGGTTCCTCCCCAGTTTGTACCGCAGGTTGGTGGTGGTGTCCCGGTCTCCCACGACCTTCACCGGCGTCTCCACATCAATGCTCCCGTGGTCGGTGGTGACACATAACCGGATATCCTTTTCGGCCAGAAGACGCACCAGCGGATACATATAAGAATGTTCAAACCAGGTGCGTGTGAGCGCCCGGAAGGCTTTTTCGTCCCGTGCCAGCTCACGGATCATATTCATCTCCGTCCTGGCATGGGACAACATATCCACAAAATTATACACCAGTACCACCAGGTCATTATTCAAAAGATTGGGCACCTCTTCCAGGATCCTTCTCCCTTCGTTCTGGTTCAGTACCTTGCGGTAGGCATATTTGATATTCAACCCTTCGCGCTTGATCTGTTCCGCCAGCAACACTTCCTCAAACTCATTTTTGGTCCCCTCTTCCTCGTCAAAACGCCAGTACTGGGGATACAAGCGATGGATCTCCAGGGGCATCAGGCCGGCAAACATGGCATTCCTCGCATATTGTGTCACGGTAGGGAGGATACTGTAAAAGACGTTTTCCTGTTCCAACAGGAAGTATTCACGGATCAGACTGAAAAGCACCTTCCACTGGTCGAGACGCAGATTATCCACCACCACCACGACCGTTTTCATGCCGGCTTTCACCTGCGGAAAGACCCATTTATGAAAAACCTGGGGTGACAACACCGGGCTGTCTCCTTCCCCGAACCACCGGGGATAGTTCTTTTGTATAAAACGGCCAAACTCACGGTTTGCCTCAGCACGCTGATCCGACAACACCGACGCCATCTCCCCCGAGCCGGCATCCTCCAGCTCCAGATCCCAGAAAACCAAACGCTCATAAATATCAACCCATTCCGCGGCACTGCCCGCCATTATGATCTTCTGCGAGAGCTGCATGAACTCGGCCTGGTACTTTGAGGAAGAGTGGGTCTCGCGGATCTTCGACCGCTCCGTCAGCTTTTTCAATGTCAACAACAGTTGTCGCGGACGCACCGGCTTGATCAGATAATCGGCGATCCTCGAGCCGATGGCCTGGTCCATCAGATCCTCTTCCTCACTCTTGGTGATCATCACCACCGGCAAATCCGAAAACGACTCTTTGATCTGCTCCAGCGTCTCCAGTCCGCTCAGCCCCGGCATCTGCTCATCCAGCAACACCACATCATACATCTCTTCCCTGACCCTGTCCACCGCATCCACCCCGTTGGTGGCCGTATCTATCTCATACCCCTTGTCCTGCAAAAAAAGAATCTGCGACCGCAAAAGATCAATCTCATCATCCACCCATAATATCTTTATCTTTCTCATAGTTTTTCTCTGTTACATCATTGTCTCCCGCCCCAGGCTGCAGAGCTCCTGCGCCCCCGGAAAACGGCCGGTAATAACAAACCGCCCCGGCCGCATGAGAGGGCTTTTTGGACTTACCGAAGATAATATTTTTTATAGAAAACCCGGTAAGGATCCAGCGATTTATTTTTCAGGAATATCTCAAAATTGGAGACGGAGAAAAGGAAGATCTCCACTGCCGGGTTTTGCATATAAGATGTCAGATCACTATACTGCTTGAACGCCTTCAGATAATCTCCGGCCTCCCGGTATTTGCCCAGGGGTTTCACCGTGATCACCGTCATCCCTTTGATAATATCCTTATCGGCAGCCACCTGATACTCGGTCTGCGGATATTGATCCGTATTGAAATTGATAATCTCAAACTTCAGCTGATTGACATTCACCGAAGGATCCTTCACAAAAACAGCCAGCAGGTGATCTTCATCCCCGTTAAAATGATAAATGATCTTAGCCGTTTTCTCTATTTCTTCCTGTTTGAGCACGGGATGTTCCTGATTCAGATAAGCGATCAGCCCTTTGGCCCGGGCAGCAATCTCCTTGTCCGGCACCGAATCGGCCACCTCCTGCAATACCTTCTTGAAAGTTCTGGGATCACTCGTTTTTCCCGTTGCCACAGCCCACAGGAACATATATTTCGACTTCAGATCCTCCCGCGGATTGCCCTGCAGGGCATGATCACACCGGCGGATCACCTCCTGATACTCCCCGGCATTGAACAAATCATACACCTGTGCATACTGTTTGTCCTCTTCCAGCATCTTCTCATTGAGTTTCTTCAGGTACAAGGGGTCTTTCAGTATTTTGGCCTGCTCGCTGTCAGGAAACTTTTGTATCAGCAAATTCTTGTACTTGTCGGCCAGGGCCGGTTTGCCCGTTTCACCGTAAATCTTATAAAGAGTGTAATAAGTTGCCAGCAGATAGGTGCTCTGTGGAAATTCCCTGACCAGACGCTCCAGGTTCCCGGTGGCCTTATCATAATCTTTCAGGTCATAATAAAAGATCATGGCCGACTCAAAAAGCCCTTCCTGGAGTTTATCCCTGGAGATCACCATCATGGAGTCATTCAGCGGGATCTGTTTCAGATAATAACTGCGGCTCATTTTGTTGTTTTTCTGCACTGTCCCGGCCACCTCCCCGACAGCAGCCGTATCCTCCTCCTGGGTCGTTGCAAAAGATACCACCACTTTGTTTTTCCTCCGCCAGTTATCTTCCAGCTTCCGGTTGCCCCATCTTTTAACAAATTCGGATTTCCCGAAAGCCAGGGCACTGGGATTATAAAAATACCATTCCCCCGTTCTGTTCAGCTCGTTCCGGTACCGGATATCGGTTTGCATGGCCTGTCCCTGCGAGTAGTTCTGATTCGCCAGTTTTTCAGCCTCCAGCCGCTGCTGCTCGTTCAGTTTCTCTATGATCCCGTCAATGACGGCAAGTCTTTTCTTTTCAGGCATGGCAGCCAGATGCTGCAAACTGTCCTGCAACGTCACCTCCCGGGTGTATTTTACCAGCCGGTTCAGACTGGCACTCCTGGTGTGATAATCCTCATAACCGGGATAATCCTCCGGCAGGAATGCTACGGTACTGTCATAAAATATTTGGGCATTGTCATAATCGTTCCTCCCAAAGTAAATTTCGGCAATGGCAAGATAAGAGAGTCCTTTCTGGACATTATTCGAAACCGAAACATGTGCCGATTTTTTATACTGATCAATGGCCTCATCCACTTTGTTCTCTTTCATGGCCACCTTGCCAAAAGCATAATAGATCTGATCGCGATATTCCTTGTTTTTCTCATCCCTGAGGAGCTTTCTCAGATCCTTTTTTATCTGTTTCAGGTTTTCGGCATAAGCTTCCGAATCTTCGGCAATACGTATGTGGGCATTGAAAGCCATCTCATAAGGCGGGTTCAGATGAAAAACCATCCGGTAATATTTCACCGCATTGGCATCGTCACCCCTCTCCTCATACAACTGTCCCAACAGATAGGCCGTAAAAGACTTTTGGTACTTTTTCCGGGTGTTCTCCAGCACTTTTTCCAACTCGGTAATGGCCGCCTCCCGGTCGTCCTGCAAAAGAAAATGATTGGCCCTGATCCGGTGATAATCACCGAGCAATGATTCCGGGATCTTTCCTTCCTCCTTCTCCAGTTCCTTGAGTATCTCCCCGGCACTCACAAAATCCTTCATCCGGTCGTACACCTTAACGGCCCAGAGACGGGCCTCCAGAATAACATCAGCATCCGGATATTTTTTGCTGATGATATAATTGAAAGAGGTCAGGGCATCCGGAAGATCGTTCTTCATATACTGTGCCTTGCCCATCAACAGATAACTCTTATCCACCCACTTGTTGTATTCGGGGAGATTGTAAAACTCTTTCTCCTTCTCCGTAAGCTTGCCCTTTTTCTTCTTTGGCCTGGCCGTGATGGAATGATAGGTGATCAGCTTGGATGCTTTCACCACCACCCGGTCCATATCTGCAGAGACCAGATTGGCCGTCTCTTCCGTCTCTAAAGGAAACACCGGGATGATCTTGGTAAAATCCGGCTTGATCTGTTTCCAGGCCTTCCGGAGTCCGCTCTTGTAACTCTCTTTTGCGTTAAAATAAATATTGTAATGGGAAACCAGATTGTGATATGCACGGCTGGCTCCCGTGTTTTTTTTTACCGAACAACCCGAAATCCCCAGCAGTAACGTAAAAAACAAAAAATAAAATACTTTTTTAACCAATGGACCCTGTTTTTTCAAACAAACAGTAAAACTATAAAAATAGTATTTTACGGGGCTGATTTTTGCAAATAAATTACACTCGGGCACAAGACTGCTGTTCCCGGGATACCGCCGGACAAAATCACAAACCGGGCGATTCCAGCTTTTTTATTTCAGCTACTTCTTTCACCACCGCCTGTTCTATTCCCGCCAGGGTCTGCCGCCGGTACGGACATTTCCGGCAGGCCCCCAGCAGCTTCACCCGGACGATCCCGTCATCGGTGATCTCCAATACTTTGATGTCTCCGCCGTCGGCCTGAAGATGGGGTCTCATCCGCTCAATTACCGCCAGCACCTGGTTTTTTACGCGCTCTTTATTGTACATATGTTTTTGCTTTACCTCCGTTAATGTTGTATCATTACCCTTTTTGTAGGAGGCAGCTCTTTGTTTCTCTTATCCACCTGTTCTACAAAGCGGTTTGCCAGATCGCGGAAGATCTGGCCCAGCATGGTGTCTTCATCCAGCGCTACGGGCTTGCCGCTGTCTCCGCTCTCACGGATCTTCTGCACAATGGGAATGCTTGCCAAAACGGGCACCTGATATTTCTCAGCCAGCTTCTGTGCTCCGCCTTCCCCGAAGATATAATATTTCTTCTCCGGCATATCTTCCGGCGTAAACCAGGCCATATTCTCCACCAGCCCCAACACCGGCACATCGATCTTCTCACTCCTGAACATCGCGATCCCCCGAACTACATCGGCCAGGGCCACATCCTGCGGCGTGGTAACCATCAGAGCTCCCGTCACCGGGATCTCCTGCACCATCGTCAGATGAATATCACTGGTGCCGGGAGGCAGGTCCACAATGAGATAATCCAGCTCACCCCAGTCACCCTGCTGCAACAACTGCTTCAGAGCACTGGTGGCCATGGCACCCCGCCAGATCAACGCATCATCCGTATCAATGAAAAAACCTATGGACAATATTTTCATGCCGTACTTCTCCAGCGGGATGATCATATCCACCCCGTTCACCTTGTGCACCCGCGGCATCGACCCTTCCAGATCCATCATCTTCGGTACACTGGGGCCAAAAATATCGGCATCCAGCAAACCGGTCTTCCATCCCAGAGCAGTAAGGGCTACCGCCAGATTGGCCGCCACCATCGACTTACCTACCCCCCCTTTTCCGGAAGCCACCACAATCACATTCTTTACCTCAGGCAACACTTCCGGCCCGGTTTTCAAAGGATTTACCTTTACCGGTGCCGTGATCAATACCTCCGTATCTTCTCCGAATTCTTTCTTTAACTGCCTGTCACACAGCTTCCTGATAGAATTAAAAAAAGGATCGTTGGGCTTGGGCAGAGAAAGAGTGAAAATGATCTGACCACCGTCAATACGCAAATTCTCTACCATGTTGTTGGAAACAATATCCCCGGGCGTTTCGGGATGCTTGATCTTCCTGAGTATCTCCAGAACCCTCTCTTTGGTTATTTCCATTTTTTTATTCCGTTAAATCTTTAATGCTCCTAATTTTTATTTAAAATAAATAAAGGCACAAATATAAATAATCTTTACACAGATTACACTTTTACCGGCCTAAATTTTCCGAAGGATCCCAAAATAATTCCCGGAAACGCACCACATGATCGTTAATCACTTCAATGCCTTCACTTTCCAGCAGCTGTTTCATGGTATCCTCAAAGCCGAAAAAATGTTTGCCGGTGAGCATGCCCTGCCGGTTCACCACCCGGTGTGCGGGAATAAAGGCGCCGCTGCTGAAAGACCGGTTCAGGGCCCAGCCCACCGTCCGTGCCGACCGGCCCGATCCGAGATAACGGGCAATGGCCCCGTAGGTGGTCACACGGCCTTGCGGGATCTGCCGTACCACCGCATATACCTTCTCAAAAAAATCCTCATCCTTCATGAACGGGATTTTTTACAGGGGCATCCCCTTCCGGGATAAAACGAAGGTAACAGATCTTCTTCCCCTCCTCCACAAACCGGTTTTCATAGTAAGTCCTGATGCCGAACACCTTCCCCTCTTTGTTCTCTCCGTACAGATCGAAGGTTTCTTCTTCGAGGGGGAATCCGTTCAGCCGTATCACCTCCAGGGTGTACCGGAAAAGGTTCGTATTGTCCGTTTTCAGGTGCACACAACCGCCCTCCTGCAGGATCTCCCGGTAAACCTCCAGAAAGCGGGGATGGGTCAGTCTTTTCTTTTCCCGGCGTTTTCCGGGCTGCGGATCCGGAAAAGTAAGCCATATCTCAGCCACCTCTCCGGGGGCGAAAAAAGAACGTAATAACTCGATGCGGGAACGGACAAAAGCTACATTCCCGAGTCCTTTGTCACGGGCCGTGACAGCTCCGCGCCACATCCTGGCCCCTTTGATATCCATGCCGATAAAATTTTTCCAGGGAAACTGCTCTGCCAGACCCACCGTATATTCTCCTTTGCCACAGCCCAGCTCCAGAACCACCGGATGGTCATTACGGAAAAAATCCTTTCCCCATCTCCCTTTCAGGACATAATCTTTACGATACACTTCCTCAAAACGGGGCTGCAGAACAAAATCCATCTGTTCCATCTCAGCCCAGCGTGCCAGCTTATTTTTTCCCACCTGTATTGGTTTTCTCACGTTCGACACGTATGCCTACATCCCGCACCCCCTTCAGGTCGGTGCGCATCCCCTGCTCAATATCAAAAATATAAACCCCCCGGTATGGAAAACGGATATTCCGCCTGTAGGGCAAACGTAAAAAATAGAGGTCCCCGAGACCTTTCCCCAGCCATTTGCCCCGCTTGTCGGCCAATAAAAAATTAACCGTGTCCGTCAGGGCATCCCCCGCCGGTGAGGTCACATGCACAAACAGGTAAATGTTGCTGTAAGGATAATCGGAATAGTTACGGATATTAATATATATGTTATGGGAAGAAACCGTATCGTCCACCTGCACCCTGAAACGTAACGGCTCTTTCATTTTCCAGGTATGGCCTGGTATCTCCCGGTTCTTTTCATAGACCCTGCCGGGATCACAACCCTGAAGCAGCACGGCCGCCGGTACGATCACCGCCAGTATAAACAACATCCCCCCCCGGATGCCTTCCCTTTTGCCGTACACCCCGTTTGATCTCATAAAAAAATCTATCTTCTGTTTTTTTGATTCCTGTTCCTGCCTTTTTTCCTTCTTTTCTTTTTCCTGCCGCTTTTCCGGTCAAAACGGGTCAGGCTGTCCTGCCCCACCACATTCTCAAAGCTCAGCGACGGTTCCCTCTCCTCCTGTTGATAGCGGTGATCCAGCAGTTGGTCCGGTTTTTTCCCTTCTTTATTCATGCGTTGTATCTCCCTTACCCTTTCCACCGGTACGGGCATCAGGTTCACCGACGAATTGGGCTCAGAGGAGTACCACATCATCTTTTTAAAGATGTCTGTTTTCTGATGGTAATAATTCCCTTCCAGGGTTTCCAGCATCACATCGGCACGGGGAAAATCTCTCTGGGCATCCAGGTAAACATCCAGTTCATAGTTCAGGCAGCATTTCAGCTTTCCGCACTGTCCTGCCAGTTTCAGAGGGTTTAGCGACAGCTCCTGGTATTTGGCGGCGCTGGTGGACACGGAGACAAACTTGTTCATCCAGGAAGCACAGCACAGCTCACGGCCGCACGAACCGATGCCTCCGATGCGGCCTGCCTCCTGACGGGCACCGATCTGTCGCATCTCGATACGCACCCGGAAAGCCTCCGCCAACACCTTGATCAGCTCCCTGAAATCCACCCGCTCGTCGGCAATATAATAAAAAATGGCCTTGGTCTTGTCCCCCTGATACTCCACATCCCCGATCTTCATGTTGAGCCCGAGATCGGCCGCAAACCGGCGGGCCCGGATCATCGTCTCATGTTCCAGGCTGATGGCTTCTTTCCATTTTTCAATGTCCGCCGGCTTGGCCTTGCGGTAGATCTTCCTGAACTCCGTTTTTTTCGGGTCGATCTGGTCACTGCGCAGCCGTTTGATCACCAGCTCACCCGTCAGCGTAACAATGCCGATGTCATGGCCGGGCGATGCCTCCACCGCCACAATGTCCCCTTTTACCAGCTTCAGATGATTTACGTTCCTGTAAATCCCCTTTCGTGTATTCTTGAAATGTACCTCTGCCAGATCCTGCTCAAAAGCATCCGCAGGAATATCCTCCAGCCAGTTATATGATGTCAGTTTACAGCAAATATCGGAATGATAAGCATACCCGTTCTGCGCATCCAGCAAACACCCCCGTCCTTCCAACACTTTCTTTTCCATAACTTCAACCGTTAACCTGCCATGCACCTTTCACACCGCAGGTGAGATATATCGTTTTTTGCCCGAGGGAACAAATTTAACTATTTTTTTAACAGCCGGTGCAACTTCAGGGAAACATCCATAAAGACCAGCCTGCCGTAAGCATTTCCGGAAATATGATCGAAAGCCTCCTGCAACAGGGCATATAACTCTTCTATATTCTCCGGGCGTATAAACGCCGAAAACTTCCTGGAAAACTCATATTCCCGTTTTGTCATCCGGCCTGTGATTTTCCCGGGAGGCAGCAGATTCAGCAACAGATTCTCCCGCAACAGATACAGGGCATATTTCAGAAAAGCTTTTTGTTTTTCCCGGCCCAGCGAAACCATCTCCTCCACCCACGTGGTCAGTCCGGTCACATCGGGCGTCCAGGCGAGACGCATCCACTGCATGAATAGTTCGGGAAACTCATTTCCTTCCTCTTTTTCCCGTACCAGCCGCAGGGCTTCCTGTACATTGCCGCCGGCACGGCTTACGGCCCTCTCCAACTCCTCTTCCGTCAAACGGTACCGTCCCTGCAAAAACCGCTTCATACTCCCGCTATCGACGCCGGGGACCTTCAGGGACTGACAACGCGAAAGGATCGTCGGAAGGATCTGCTCCGGCTCGATGGATACCAGCAAAAAAACGGTTTTCTCCGGTGGCTCTTCTATCGACTTCAACAGCTTGTTGGCAGCCCCGGCCTGCATCTTCTCGGGCAACCAGAGGATTAACACCTTGTATTCCGATTCAAACGATTTCAGACTGATCTTTCGGATGATCCCGGCACTCTCGCCCGTGTAGATCCAGCCCTGTTTATTCTCCACCCCCAGATATTCAAACCATTGTGCCGGACCAATATAGGGGTTCTCCAGAATCACCTCCCGCCATTTTTCTATCAACTGATCGCTGGTCCGGGTTTTTTCATCCGTCCCCGTCTTCACCACCGGATAGGAAAAAAATATATCCGGATGGACCAGCTCCTGCGACTTGACACACGAAGCACAAACGCCGCAGGAATCATCCTCTTCCCTATTCAGACAGGTGATATACTGGGCATACGCCAGCGCCAGCGCCAGCGCTGCCGACCCCTCTTCGCCGTAAAACAACTGCGCATGACTGATCCGGTTGTCCTGCACCGTCCGGCGCAAACGCTCCTTGATCTCCTCCAAACCGGGTATATCCCTGAATTGCATGATAAATTTTCTAACCAGGCAAAAATAGGGATTTTTTTTCGCCACACCACAAAAATCATTTTTCAGCCAACAGGATGTTATTATTTTTGTAAATCTTTTTTTTTGATCCGATCATCCTAAAAATTTAATAAAAATGAAAAACATTGACAATTACGATTTCTCAGGGAAAAAAGTCCTGGTACGTGTGGATTTCAACGTGCCCCTCAACGACAAATATGAAATCACCGACGACACCCGCATCCGGGCGGCACTGCCCACCATCAACCGGATCCTCGACGGCGGAGGTATGCCCGTACTGATGTCCCATCTGGGGCGGCCCAAAGATGCTTACGAAGAAAAATTCTCCCTCAAACATATCGTTCCCCGCCTGTCGGAGCTGCTGGGACGCCCGGTGAAGTTCGCCCCCGACTGCATCGGCCCCGAAACCGAAGAGCTGGCAGCCTCGCTGCAGCCCGGCGAGGTGCTCCTGCTGGAGAACCTGCGCTTTCACAAGGAAGAAAAAAAAGGCGATGAAGAGTTTGCGGCTCAACTGGCCCGGCTCGCCGATGTGTACGTCAACGACGCCTTCGGCACAGCCCACCGCGCCCACGCCTCCACCACCATCGTGGCTAAATTCTTCCCCGAAGACAAGATGTTCGGATACCTCATCGAAAACGAACTGAAACACATGGACAAGGTGCTCCACAACCCCGAACACCCCTTCACGGCCATCATGGGCGGCGCCAAAGTGTCGGACAAGATCCTGATCATCGAAAACCTGCTGGAACGGGTGGATAACCTGATCATCGGCGGCGGCATGGTCTATACCTTCGTCAAAGCACAGGGCGGTAAAACAGGTAACTCCCTCGTCGAAGAGGACAAACTCGACCTGGCCCTCCGCCTCCTCGACAAAGCCAAAGAGAAAAAGGTCAACCTCTATCTGCCCGTGGACAATGTCATCGCCGACGCTTTCAGCAACGATGCCAACACCCGCGTCTCGCCTGTCGATGAGATCCCAGGCGGATGGATGGGACTCGACGCCGGCCCCGAAACCATCAAAAAGGTGCGGGAGGTGATCCTCAGCTCCAGAACCATCCTCTGGAACGGCCCCATGGGCGTCTTCGAAATGGAGAAATTCGCCGAAGGCACTAAAAAGGTGGCCCTGGCCATCGCCGAAGCTACGGAAAAAGGAGCCTTCAGCCTCGTCGGCGGCGGCGACTCGGTGGCAGCCGTCAACAAATACAACCTCAAAGACAAAATGGGCTATGTCTCCACCGGCGGCGGCGCCATGATGGAATACATGGAAGGCAAAGAACTGCCGGGCATCAAAGCCGTCCTCGAGGGATAAGGTCTTTCGGTCCGGCAGCCTATTTTTTCACAAAACGCCTCACCGACACACCCCGGGTGGTGGTAACACGCAGAAGGTACACCCCTGCCGGCAGGGAGGAGAGATCCAGGCGGAAGAGCGTACCCTCCCCGCTGCAGGATGCCACAGGAGCCCCCGTAAGATTGTACACTTCGAGACGCCGGATCCCGGCATCACCGGCATCCACCAGCAGGTGCCCGCCGGCAGGATTGGGGCGGAGGGATACGGTCGTACCTGCCCTATCGCTTTCAATCCCGGTAAGATAAAAAACGGTGACTTCCGCATTTTTCCGGGTAACATTGCCCGACCTGTCCGTCAGAAGAACCGTAACGGTCACTGTTCCCGTATCCCCGGCGGTAAAGCGCCGGGGCGTTACCACTGTATCAGCCACGCCACAGTAATCATAGGCCCGCGTCACCAGGGCAACGGCATTGAGGACAGCCGTGTCGCCATCGGTGACGGTTACCTCCGCATTCTGAACATCCAGCACCGGAGCTACGGTGTCAAGCACCGTCACCTCCAGGGTCCTTTCCGTCCTGTTATCATGGATATCAACGGCTGTCAGCGTTACCGGAACGGTTGTCCCCGCCGCATCACAGGTAAAACCGGACACCGAAAACAAGGTGTCGTGGATTCCGCAATTATCCCACAGTGCCGTAATCACCCCGGCAGCCGTCACGCCCCCTTCGCCGTTCTCATCAAGCCATACCGTGTCGTTATGCACGGTCATCCGGGGAGCCACGGTATCGAGCACCGTCACCCACACCGAGTCGGTGGTCATATTACCGTACACATCCGTAACACGAATCCGTACCCGCCGGCTATGGTTCCCGTCATTACAGGAAAAAGAAGAAGGCTCAACCAGTGTATCCGCCACCCCACAGTTGTCGGCAACGTCCGTCACGATCGTCGCCATATTCAGTGTCGCCACACCGTTGGTATCGAGATACACCAACGTATCACGCACCTCCACCGCCGGCGGCAAAGCATCGAGTGTGAGGAGCACCGAATCGGTAAAGATATGATACGCAGCGTTGCTGATCTCACAACGGTAGCGAGTACTGTCGGGCGGGGGAATGAAAAGAACTCTCAGGGTGTCCGTAGCCGTGCCTGAATAGACCGTATCATCCGTCAGAGCGGAAAAAGTAATGCCTCCGTCACGGCTCACCTGCCAACGGTACTGTTCCGCATTTTCCGCCGCCACGGTAAACGACACCGTCGTTTCCGCACACACGTCTGTTGTATCGTGCGGCTGGCATGTGATCCTCACCGGATCATATTCCCGGAAATACGTCACCGAACCTGCCATTATCCCGGCCCGGTCGTCGTAAGGAGCTCCCGCCAGCAAACAACGGGGCCCCAACGCTACGGCCCTGCCCAGACGAGCTCCCGCATTGATACCCGGCACCACCACCCGCTCGGCGACGGCGGTGTCACGCCATCCGCCGTCAGGCTTTCGGAAGATATATACCGCCCCCTCATTATAATCGTTAATATCTTCGCCGGGGGCCCCCACTGCCACCTCGTTCTGCAGAACGGTCATCGCAGTGCCGAAATAAGAAAAAGCATGGTTGCCGTTCAGACCCAACCTCACCGCCCGGAGTTCTTCCTGCCATCCTTCGCCGGGACGAGGAAAGAGCCATGCCGCCCCGCTGGAGTTGCCGGCATCATCCTCCTCCGGCGCTCCCACCGCAAGGAGGGTACTGTCCAACGCCACCGCCGTCCCGAACTTATCACCGGCGGCACCTTCGGGAGCCGTCACTTTCCGCATCTCGGTCAAATCTTGCCAGCCGGCGGCAGGACGCTCGAAAATATAAACGGCACCGGCATTGCTGCCTTGCTGTTTATCCCCCGGAGCTCCCACTGCCACCGTCGTACCGGAGACAGCCAACGACCATCCGAATTTTTTGTAATCGCTGCTGTCAGAGGGTATCAGTCGCGCTGTCTCGTGCATATCAGTCCAGCCGCCGTCGGGACGCTCGAAGAGATAGGCCCTCCCACGCAGGTAACCACTGCCGTTGTATAAAGGAGCCCCTGCCACCACAAAGCCGTCACCGGCGGCAACTGCCTCACCAAAACCCATCTTCGACACCGTGCGGGGAGCAAGACGGCAGGTCTCCGTCATATCGTGCCACCCTCCCGGCGGCCGCTCGAAAAGATACACCCTGCCGCTATATTCGTTATATCCTTCGGCACCAA
>CAZYPI010000033.1:16321-18474 GCA_964649335.1 uncultured Rikenellaceae bacterium
CACTGACGTACCGAAACGATCGCCGGCAGCGGCAGCAGCAGCCGTGAGCACAGCCACACGCCGCCACACATCACCCTCACGGTGATATACATACGCACGTCCTCGTCCCTGGTCATAGCCGGGAGCCCCCGCCACAGCATACTCCCCCCACCGGGCCAACGTCTGACCCAACTCATCTCCCTGAGACGACAGATATATCTCCGGAAGGAAACGCTGTTGCTCTTCCTGCAGGTCCTGCCAGGCGATTTTTTTCCTGAAGATATACACAGCCCCGCTGCCTGTCCCCTCCAGGTTCTTGCCGGGCACCCCCGCCGCAAGAAAATCGCCCCACATCGCCACAGCTTTGCCGAAATCGTCCCCCTTGCGGCCGTCGGACGCCACCAGCCGGGCCTCCTCATGCAGGTCGCTCCAGCCGGCGGCAGGACGCCGGAAGATATACACAGCCCCATTGTCCGCCCCGTTCCTGCACCCTACGGCCACCTCCTGTCCCATGGTATCAGCCGTCACCGCATAGCCGAAAAAATCATAAATGCTGCCGTCAGACGCCGTCAGATGAGCGGTGGGAAGCATGTTGTCTTCCCATCCGGTAACAGGACGCTCAAACACGAAAACCTCCCCCTGAATACCTAAACTGTATGTGCCGGCGAAAACCACACCCTCACGTATACACACGCTGTAACCCATCCTCTCGCGGTTGTTGCCGCCGCCATCCCGCAAACGGGCCGTCTCGTTCATATCTTTCCATCCACCCTCAGGCTGTTCAAAGAGATAGACCCCTCCACCGTATCTTTTCAGGGGAGCTCCCACTACCACCACATCGTCCCATACATCCACTCCGAAACCATAGCCGGTATTATCCCCGTTTGCGTCCGAAGCATAAAGCCGGACATAAGGAGTTTTCTCAACCCACTCTTTCCCTTTGATATAGAGATATACACTCCCGTATCCTCCTTGTATATTTTTGTTGGGACTCCCTGTCACCAACAACCCCCGCCACAGAGCAACAGCCTTACCAAACTCTCCTCCTTCCACAGGCTCCGGCGGAAGCAACCGCAGGCTTTTTTTCAGCTCCTCCCATCCGCCGGCAGGCTTGCCGTATATGTAAACCGCCCCGCAATCCTCACCACACGCATCATCCCCGGGGGCTCCCACAACCAGTGTATCTCCGTACAACGACAGGGAATATCCGAAACGACTGCCCGCCCCGCCGGGTGCAGTGATCTCACGAATCCTTTTCCACTCCTTTCCGTTGTACCGATATATATTCAAACGTCCGCGGCCGTTGTCATATCCGGGCTCCCCAACAAACAAAACCCCGTCACCCAGGGCTACCGACTCCCCCATTGCGTCGAATGAAGCCTGCAAATATGCTTGCGGATATTCCACACCGGTTTCGATATACTTTTGGGCCGGCAAAGAAGCCCCTGTAAAAAATAAAATAACGAAAAAAAGAACTCTTTTCATAATATTTAAATTTTTACGGTCAACAACCCTTCCCGGAACATCAACAAGAAAGTTAGGGGACAGGGATGAAATTAATTTTCAGCATAAGTTACACAATTTCCGGAAAAAAGTCAAGGGAACTCCATCTCTTTCTGTCCGCGGAGTTCTCGCTGACCGCCATCAAAATATTCCCCGAAGAATAATATCTCCAACGCAACAAAAATTTTCCTACGTAGTTACCTACGTAGGAAATTTGGGAACGATTTTTGCTACCTTTACCTCCGGAACCAAACACAGAACAGATCATGAGGTATCTTTTAACATTGTCGCTGATATTGCTCCTGGCCGCCGCCGGATGCAAAAAGAAAGAGGAAGGGCCCGTGACCTCAGGGAAGGTAACCATCAACTCGAAATTATATGAGACGGGGACATATTATTACTCTATCGGGTACTCCTTTTCACAGGGCAAACTGGTGCAATCCAACACCACGCCCGGGCCCGATGTCGTCGTGGACGAACAGACCACTCCCGACAACACGGCCATAGAATGGGTTTACCTGGGCACGGACAACTACCAGAACTCCTTCCACCTGAACGGATCATTCAACTCGCTTTCCGAAGCCGAAGATTTCTTTAACAACTATCTGACCGTACCCGACACCATCGGATACAGCGGCATAGCCAAAGATATAAAACCCTACCAGGTATGG
>CAZYPI010000034.1:0-18471 GCA_964649335.1 uncultured Rikenellaceae bacterium
TAAGCCACCGCTGTACACCCGCCCCTCCTGCCGGAGGCCAGTAATAGGTTATGATGAGGACACGTTTTGTCATTGAAATTTAATAATCCAAATCAGATAAAATTTTTCAGCAGGTTCCGCATGCTGACCTTCTCACTCAGGATGCGGGGCAGTTCTTCTATCTTCACCCGGATTTGTTTCATGCTGTCCCGGTCACGCAGGGTGACGGTACGGTCTTCGAGGGTCTGCTGGTCGGTGGTGATGCAATAAGGGGTGCCGATGGCATCCTGCCGCCGGTAGCGCCGTCCGATAGAGTCTTTCTCGTCATACTGGCAATAGACCTCCAGCTTGAGCAGGTCGAAGATCTCCCGGGCCACCTCCGGCAACCCGTCTTTTCTCACGAGGGGCAGGATGGCTGCCTGTACGGGCGCCAGGGCCGGCGGAATTTTCAGGACAACACGCTCTTCCAGGTTCCCGTCGGCATCCGGCACTTTTTCCTCCCGGTATGCATACGACAGGATCATCAGGAACATCCGGTCCAAACCTATAGAGGTCTCTATGACATAAGGGACATAACTGTCGCCGGTTTGGGGATCATAGTACTGCATTTTCTTTCCCGAGAACTCCTGATGACGCGACAGGTCGAAGTCGGTGCGGGAGTGAATGCCTTCCACTTCACGGAAACCCATGGGGAAATCAAACTCGATATCCGTAGCGGCGTTGGCATAATGGGCCAGTTTGTCATGATCGTGATAACGCAGCTTCTCCTTGTCGGCGACCAGCGACAGGTGCCACTGCATCCTTTTCTCTTTCCAGTACTCAAACCATTTCAGCTCTTCGCCGGGTTTGACAAAATATTGCATCTCCATCTGCTCAAACTCGCGCATGCGGAAGATGAACTGACGGGCCACGATCTCATTGCGAAAAGCTTTTCCGGTCTGTGCAATGCCGAAAGGGATCTTCATGCGGGCGGTTTTCTGCACATTCAGGAAGTTGACGAAAATACCCTGGGCCGTCTCGGGCCGCAGGTAGATGGTGTTGGCCCCTTCGCTGAGCGAGCCGAGTTGTGTGCTGAACATCAGGTTGAACTGCCGTACCTCGGTCCAGTTGCGGGTGCCGCTGACAGGATCCACAATCTCACAATCCAGGATGATCTGCCGCAGTTCGCCCAGGTCGTTGTCATCCAGCGCCTTTAAATAACGCTGGTGAACCTCTTCGATTTTTTCTTTTATTTTCTGTACCCTCGGGTTGGTTCTCAAAAACATCTCCCGGTCGAAAGAATCCCCGAATCTTTTTGCGGCTTTTTTAACCTCTTTCTCTATTTTTGCTTCCTGCTTTTCAATATATTCTTCAATAAGCTGGTCGGCACGGTACCTCTTCTTGGAATCTTTGTTGTCGATCAGGGGATCGTTGAAAGCATCCGTATGTCCCGAAGCTTTCCAGATGGTGGGGTGCATGAAGATGGCCGAATCAATGCCTACAATATTTTCATGCAGGCGTGTCATGAAAAGCCACCAGTAATTGCGTATGTTGTTTTTCAACTCCACCCCGTACGGTCCGTAATCATATACGGCCCCCAGCCCGTCGTAGATATCGCTGGAAGGGAAAATAAAACCGTATTCCTTGGCATGGGCGATCAATTTTTTAAACAGTTCCGGTTGACTCATAATTGTCTTCTTTTTTTGAATTAATTGTGCAAAAGTAATCGAAAATATCCTCTTTTCGGAGATTGGGAACGATAATTCGTAATAAAGTGAGTCATAGTGATCTTTTTGTATCTATCTTTGTGAAGGAATAAATCGTGTCATGAAATACAAGATAGATTTTTTGGTGATCGGATCCGGCCTGGCCGGATTACAGTTTGCGCTGAAAGCTGCCGGAAGGGGGCGGGTGCTGATCGTTACGAAAGCTACGATAGATGAAGGAAATACCAAATATGCCCAGGGCGGTATTGCGGCAGTATTATCGGATGAAGACTCTTTCCAGAAGCATGTGGAAGACACCCTGGTCAGCGGTGACGGTCTCTGCAACCGGGAGGTGGTGGAAATGGTCGTGCGGGAAGCGCCGGAAAAGATACGGGAACTAATGCAAATGGGGGTGGAGTTTGACAAGAACAGCAAGGGAGAGCTGGACCTTTCCCGCGAGGGAGGGCATTCCGAATACCGGATACTTCATCATAAAGATGTTACGGGCCTGAACATCGAAGAGACCCTTGTAAACCGGGTCAGGGAAAACAAGAATATTGAAATTTGGGAGCACAGCTTTGCCATCGATCTGCTGACCCAGCACCATCTGGGCCGGCTGGTCAAAAGGTGGCACAACGATATCACCTGCTACGGAGCCTACGTGCTGAACCTGAAAAGCCGTGAGGTGGTGACGGTACTGGCAAAGACTACCGTGGTGGCTACCGGCGGCGTAGGCAATCTTTACCAGACCACCACCAACCCTCCGGTAGCTACGGGCGACGGCGTGGCCATGGTGTACCGCGCCAAAGGCATCATTGAGAATATGGAATTTGTCCAGTTCCATCCCACGGCGCTCTATCACCCCGGAGACAGGCCCTCTTTCCTGATCACGGAGGCGTTGAGAGGGTACGGTGCTGTGCTGAAGACCTCCGACGGGAAAAAATTTATGCAGAAATATGATGAGCGCGGCTGTCTGGCCCCCCGGGATATCGTCGCCCGGGCCATCGATAATGAGATGAAGGTCAGAGGGGATGACTTTGTCTATCTGGATTGTACCCATCTCGATCCGGAGGAGCTGGTGTCACGTTTCCCGAATATCCACAGAAAGTGCCTTTCCATTGGCATTGATATGCGTAAGGATATGATCCCGGTGGTTCCGGCAGCCCATTACCTGTGCGGTGGGGTGCGCGTGGACAAGAACAGCCGCAGCAGCATAAACCGCCTCTATGCCATCGGGGAAGTCTCCTCTACCGGCTTGCACGGCGCTAACCGCCTGGCCTCCAACTCGTTGCTGGAAGCCGTGGTGTTTGCCGACCATGCCGCACAGGATGCCGTGACCCGGCTGGACGAATATTCGTGGCAGGAAGATATCCCGGAATGGGACTATGAGGGGACCTCACACCCCGAAGAGATGATCCTGGTGACCCAGAGCTATAAGGAGATGCAGATGATCATGTCCAACTATGTCGGCATTGTGCGCTCCAACCTGCGGCTGCAACGGGCCCTGACACGCCTGGAAATTATCTACCGCGAAACCGAAGAGTTGTATAAAAAATCCGTTCTTTCACGTAAACTGTGCGAATTGAGGAACCTGATCAATGTGGGTTATCTCGTCATCAAAATGGCACAGGCACGCCACGAAAGCCGCGGATTGCACTATAACATTGATTACCCTGAAAAAAACGAGCAATCCTGAAATATATGTATTTAAATAAATATTTAAATACGTATTTAAATATTTATTTAAAAAATCTCCCGGTTTTTCATGATGATCGGATTTGGGTGGGATTATGTTCTTAAAGACCGGGAAAAATAAAGTATCATGTTTCTATCCCGGCATATTTTTTCTTTATTTCATCCAGAATATCCGTGATCTCGCCGGGATCGACGGAAGTCAACAACCGGATACGGAGGGGCTTGAAGTCCGGCAGCCCTTTGAAATAATGAACGAAATGTCTCCTCATCTCGAAAATGCCCCGGGGCGATCCTTTGTATTCAAGTGATTTTGCCAAGTGCAGTTTGGCCAGTTTCACTTTGTCGGTGAGGCCGGGGTCCGGCAGCAATTCGCCGGTTTTGAGATAATGTTTGACCTGCCGGAACAGCCAGGGGCGGCCGATGGCGGCCCGGCCGATCATGATGCCGTCCACCCCGTAACGGTCGATCATCTCTTTGGCTTTTTGCGGCGAGTCAATATCGCCGTTGCCGATGACGGGGATTTTGATATAAGGATCCTTTTTCACGGCGCCGATCAGGGTCCAGTCGGCCCGGCCTTTATACATCTGTGTACCGGTGCGGCCGTGGATGGTCAGGGCGCTGATGCCGGCGTCCTGCAACTGCCGGGCTACGGTGACGATATTTTTGTTTTCCTCATCCCAACCGAGGCGCGTCTTGACGGTGACCGGTATTTTTACAGATGTTACGACCAGGCGGGTGATCTCCAGCATCAACGGGATATTGCGGAGCATGCCGGCGCCGGCACCGCGGCGGGCGATCTTTTTGACCGGGCAGCCGAAATTCAGGTCGATCACATCCGGCCGGGCCGCCGCGGCCATAACCGCCGCTTCACGCATCGCTTCGGGAATGTGCCCGTATAACTGAATGCCTATCGGACGTTCCGTATCCAGGATCTCCAGTTTCTTTACACTCTTGGCCCCTTTGCGTATCAACCCGTCGGAAGAGATGAATTCGGTGTACACCATGTCCGCCCCGAACCGCTTGCAAAGAAAACGGAAAGAGGGATCCGTAACATCTTCCATGGGGGCAAGCATTACCGGAATATCTTCAAAAAGAATGTCTCCGATCCTGGTCAAAGCAATAAATGATTATTTTAGCGGGTAAAATTATAAAAATTGAAATACCCTCCCAATGAAGCTTGATTTTCTGAAATACAGCCACCCTTTTGTGCAGATTCTTTTCATGGTCTTTCTCATGCTGGCGTCACTGCTGATTTTTTCTTTCGTAGGTACCCTGCTGGCCATCCCCCTGTTTCACATGAATGTCACCAACGTGGCATCGTTGATGAATGATTTGAATAATCCGGCCCATATCAGGGTGTTGAAATATCTGCAGTTAATCCAGTCGCTCTCACTTTTTTTGGTTCCTCCGTTTGTCTTTCTCCTGTTTTATGGCGAAAAGAGTACCTCTTTTTATGGCTTCGGCAGGGGAACGGCTCCCGCCGCCTGGATATCCGTGGTCTTTATCATGGTATTCCTGGTGCCGGTCAATAATTTTCTGGCACAGTGGAACGGCAATCTCTCTTTCCCGGAATCCCTGGCAGGACTGGAAAATATACTTCGGAATATGGAGCAGAGCGCAGAGAACCTGACCAAACTGTTTCTGAAGATGAATTCGCCGGGAGCTTACTTATTCAATATGCTATTGATAGCGGTCATCCCTGCCCTGGGTGAAGAATTGACGTTCCGGGGAGTGTTCCAGCCGCTGTTTATCCGGTGGACAAAAAATGTTCATGCCGGAATACTGATCACCGGTTTTCTTTTCAGTTTTTTTCATTTTCAGTTTTTCGGGTTTGTTCCCCGTTGGCTGCTGGGTGTATTGTTCGGATATATGTATTACTGGAGCGGAACGATCTGGGTGCCTGTGCTGGCACACTTTATTAACAATGGGATGGCGGTAACGGCTTACTGGATTATGGGACCCGAAAAGGTGGAACAGCAACTCGATCATGTGGGCGCCACAGGCAGCGATCTGACCCTCTATGCCGGAATGTTGGGAGTGGTTCTTTTCCTGTATCTGTTTTATAAAAGTCAGCAGCCGGCAGGAACAAGAAAAACATCCGGAGGCAGGATCTCAGAATGAGTCGATGTGCCTGGGTTCATTGGACCGGTAAACATAGCTGATCCCGTACTCAGCCGCTTTCTTCCTTTTCATGGGGTCGGGCAGGTCTTTGAATGAGTTTTCAATGTGGTCCCAAAGCGTGGCGATCAATCGGTCGGCTTCCTTCCGGATGCGCAGGATGTCATCACGGGCGGCATTGCGCGTTTTGCGGTGTATTTTATAGGTGTGATAGGCATCCATGAATTGTTCATATCTGACTTTTACCACGGCGGCCGTGGGATTCGTGAGCGGGGAAAATCCCTCGGCAGTGCGCTTTTCTTCTCCCTTAAGTATGATCCTGCCCCATTTTTCCAGATCTTCATAAGACTGCAGGGCCGGCAACGATCTGACATCTTCCAGATTGAAATATTTTAAGGTTTTTGCGGATAACTCTCCCCGTTGTATGGCAAAAAAAGCAACCTGTATGAAATGGGACAGGAACATCCGGGCTTTCTTGTAGACCATATGCAGTTGTCTGTTCTGCTCGGAAAGTTGTTGTTTTCTGGCAGAGTAGATATTCAGTGCCGTTTCATACCGCGGCAGAAAAGACCGGATTTGATAATAGACCGGCTGAGGAAAGGCCAGGTCCAACGGTGAAGTTTCCTCTCCTTTTCTGTTGGCAATGCGTAATGCCTTCAGGCGGGCAGCATCGGTGTTGGGCAATCTTCGGTAAGGCATGTTGAAAGACGGTTGAAAATATGTTGATAAAAATAAGTATGACAGGCGAATATAAAAAATATTATTTAAAATAAAGTCCCTTCGTAATAAAATTTATTTTTCATAATGGAGAGAATGGTGTAAATTACGCTGTTTTTAAAAGAAAAAATCATGTTCAAAAAGGAAATTTACGTCAATCGCCGTAACGGTCTGAAGGAGCAGCTTGATTCAGGAATTATTGTTCTTCCGGGAAATTTTGAGAGCAGCATGAACTATCCGGACAACACTTACCGCTTTAGGCAGGACAGTAATTTTTTATATTTTTTCGGGTTGGATCATGCCGGTTACACGGGGGTGATAGACCTGGATGAGGGAAAGGAATACCTTTTCGGGGATGATGTGGACATGGATGATATCATCTGGATGGGGCAGCAACCGACGCTGCACGATCAGGCCGAAGAGGTGGGCGTGGCTCATACCGCTCCTTTGAACCAGTTGGGAGAATTTTTGAAACAGGCGCTTGAAAAAAACAGAACCCTGCATCTGCTGCCTTTCTACAGGGGGGATAATATTTTGTTCCTGTCGAAAATGACCGGTAAAACTCCCGCAGAGCTGGAGGAGATGGTTTCCGTACCGCTCATCAAAGCCGTGGTAAATCTGCGTTCATACAAAGGCGATGAAGAGATCAGGGAGATCGAGTATGCCATGGATATCGCTTATGAGATGCATACCACCGTCATGAAAATGGCACGTCCCGGCATGGTGGAACGCGAGCTGGCGGGGACTATCGAGGGCATCGCCGCCGCCCGCGGCAGCGGGATCTCTTTTCCCATCATCCTGACCATCAACGGACAGACCCTTCACAACCATTACCATGGAAATGTCATGAAAGAAGGCCGTATGATCGTGACCGATGCCGGTGCGGAATCGCTGTTGCATTATGCCAGCGACATCACCCGCACCGTTCCCGTCAGCGGAAAGTTTGACCAGCGGCAAAAAGATATCTATGAGATCGTCCTCAAGGCAAACACCGAGACCATCAAAGCCGCCCGCCCGGGGATCACCAACAAAAACCTCCATCTGATGGCTTCCCGGATTATTGCCGGCGGGCTCAAAGAGGTGGGCCTGATGCGCGGCGACATAGACCAGGCCGTCAGCCTGGGCGCCATTGCCCTTTTCTTCCCGCACGGACTGGGACATATGATGGGCCTTGATGTGCATGATATGGAAGGACTGGGAGAAGATTATGTCGGATATAATGAGGAAGTGCACCGCAGCAAACAATTCGGGATGGCTTTTCTCAGACTGGCAAAGAAACTCGAACCCGGTTTTGTCTTTACCATCGAACCGGGGATCTATTTTATCCCGGCATTGATCGAACAATGGCGAAGCGAAAAGAAATTAGCCGATTTCATCAACTATGATAAACTGGATGCTTTCCTGGATTTCGGCGGCATCAGAATAGAAGATGATGTGCTGGTAAAGGAAGAGGATGCCGTGGTGCTGGGCAAACCGATCCCGAAAACAGTGGAAGAGATAGAGGCCATAATGAATGATTGACGGGAAAGAATCCTGAAAAAAAGAGGGAACCGGTAGGCTCCCTCTTTTTTTCATGTTGGAAGTTTTTTACAGATGAGCGGTATAATATTCCCTGTTCAGGCGGGCGATGTTGGTTAGCTTGATTTCTTTGGGGCATTCGGCCTCGCAGGCGCCCGTATTGGAACAGTTGCCGAAGCCGAGTTCATCCATCTTTGCAATCATGGCTTTTACACGTTTTTTGGCTTCCAACCGTCCTTGCGGCAGCAATGCAAAATGAGATACCGAGGCACTTACGAAGAGCATGGCCGAAGCATTCTTGCAGGCGGCAACACACGCTCCGCAACCGATGCATGCTGCGGCATCCATGGCCAGATCGGCATTTTCTTTTGCAATGGGGATCGCGTTGGCGTCAGGCACCCCTCCTGTATTTACCGAGATATAACCTCCGGCCTGGATGATCTCGTCAAAGGCGGAACGATCCACCATCAGGTCTTTGATGATAGGGAAAGGCCTGGCCCGCCAGGGCTCGATGGTAATGGTGCTGCCGTCCCTGAAGTTGCGCATGTGCATCTGACAAACGGTGATCCCATGGTCGGGGCCGTGAGGCCGGCCGTTGATGTACAGGCTGCACATACCGCAAATGCCCTCCCGGCAGTCACTGTCAAAAGCCACAGGGTCATCTCCCTCTTCAATGAGATGATCATTCAGAATATCCAGCATTTCAAGAAAAGAGGCGTCAGGAGAGACATTGCCGATTTTATAAGAAATGAATTTTCCTTTTGCCTTGTTGTTCTTTTGTCTCCAGATTTTCAATGTAAAATCCATGGTCTCCAGATTAATGATTCCAGAAAAAATTATTTATAACTTCTTGTTTGCACTTTGATGAATTCGAACTCCAGGGGCTCTTTATGTAGTTCGGGTTCCTGCCCCTCTCCTTTATATTCCCAGGCTGCAACATACATATATTCCTCATCATTTCTCAAAGCTTCTCCTTCATCGGTCTGATACTCTTCGCGGAAATGGCCGCCGGCCGATTCTTTGCGATGTAAGGCATCGCGGGCCATCAGCTCTGCCAACTCGAGGAAATCGGCTACCCGGTCTGCCTTTTCCAATTCGGTGTTCAGCTCCTGCATCGTCAACGGGATCCTGATGTTTTTCCAGAATGCTTCTCTTACCTCCCGTATTTTGTCGATGGCCTCTTTCAGTCCCTTTTCAGTCCTCGACATGCCTACATAATTCCACATGATATGGCCCAGGTCTTTGTGATATTTGTCCACAGGCTGGTTGCCTTTGATCTCCATAAGGCGTGTAAGTCTTTCTTTAACAGACTCTTCGGCCTCTTTGAATTCAGGCAGGTCGGTGGGCATACGGGGGGTACGGATTTCATCGGCCAGATAGTTTTGTATGGTATAAGGCAGGACGAAATAACCGTCGGCGAGGCCCTGCATCAGGGCGGAGGCCCCCAGCCGGTTGGCGCCGTGGTCGGAAAAGTTGACCTCTCCGATGGCATACAGACCCGGAATGGTGGTCATCAGCTCATAGTCTACCCACAACCCTCCCATGGTGTAATGGATAGCCGGATAGATCATCATCGGTGTTTCATAAGGGTTGTCGTCAACGATCTTTTCGTACATTTGGAACAGGTTTCCATAGCGTGCTTCAATCACATCGCGTCCCAGACGATTAATGGCATCTTTAAAGTCCAGGAAAACAGCCAGGCCTGTGGGGCCTACACCGTAGCCCGCATCACATCTTTCTTTTGCGGCACGGGAAGCTACATCACGGGGCACCAGGTTGCCGAAAGCGGGATAGCGGCGTTCGAGATAATAATCGCGTTCTTCTTCGGGGATCTCGCCGGGTTTCATCTCTCCTTTACGTATTTTCTCGGCATCCTCTTTTTTCTTTGGCACCCAAATACGTCCGTCGTTGCGCAGGCTTTCGCTCATAAGGGTTAGCTTCGACTGGTAATCTCCATGGACGGGGATACAGGTGGGATGAATCTGTACATAAGCCGGATTGGCAAAGTAAGCCCCTTTTTTATAAGCCTGCCAGGCTGCGCTGACATTGGAGCCCATGGCGTTTGTGGAAAGGAAATAAACATTTCCGTAGCCTCCGGTGGCCAGTACCACGGCATGGCCAAAATAGCGTTCCAGCTCACCGGTGATCAGGTTTCTGACGATAATACCGCGGGCCTTGCCTTCGATGACCACCAGGTCTTCCATTTCCCGGCGGGTGTACATTTTTACAGTCCCCCGGGCTATCTGCCGTTCCAGGGCGCTGTAAGCACCCAGCAATAACTGCTGTCCTGTCTGGCCACGGGCATAAAAAGTACGGGAGACCAAGGCTCCTCCGAAAGAACGGTTGGTAAGAAGACCCCCGTATTCCCGGGCAAAAGGCACTCCCTGGGCCACACACTGGTCGATAATGTTGTTGCTCACTTCGGCCAGACGATATACATTGGCCTCCCGCGAACGGTAGTCTCCTCCTTTTACCGTGTCATAGAAAAGCCGGTATATGCTGTCACCGTCATTCTGATAATTTTTGGCAGCGTTGATGCCTCCCTGTGCAGCGATGCTGTGGGCACGCCGGGGACTGTCCTGATAACAGAAAATCTTGACATTAAAGCCCAGCTCCCCCAGACTGGCTGCTGCCGAAGCTCCCGCCAGCCCTGTCCCTACAACCAGGATGTCCAGTTTCCTCTTGTTGTTCGGACTGACAAGTTTCTGATGAGCCTTGTAATTGCTCCATTTCTCAGCGATAGGTCCTTCAGGTACTTTAGAATTCAATTTGACCATGATATTATCTTTTTACTATTTTCTGTTCACGAAAAATAAATGATGAGAGGAATGATTGCAAACCCCAACGGGATGAAAATGGCATAAAGCGTCCCCAGGGTTTTTAATACAGGAGTGAGTGCTTTCGTACTCCAGCCCAGGGTCTGAAAAGCCGACCAAAAAGCATGAGCCAGGTGAAAGCCCAGGATAAGAAAAGACACCTCGTAAAAAACAACATAACCGGGTATACGGAACAGATCATGTGCTACACCGTAAAAATTTTCAGGGTCTCCCTGTACAAGACCCACTTTCATGAAGTAGAAATTTATAAAATGAATAATCAGAAAAATGAAAATAATCAGACCTGTCCAGATCATGAACTTTGAGAAAAAAGAGGTCTGGGAGTAGTTGGTGATCTTATATTTCTCCATCCCCCTTGATACCCAATTCTGTATTTGGATCACAATGCCGTAAAAAATATGCAGCAGAAATGAACCAAGCAACAATACTTCAAATCCTTTGATCAACCAGAATGTGGCCATAAAATGAGCCGCGTTATTGAAAGGCTCCGGGTCACTTTTTAATAATAAAAAGTTTATTCCCAGGTGTACAGGCAGAAAAAGGATCAGGAAAAGCCCCAGTAAGGCCATCACGAATTTTTTCCAGACGGAAGAACCTAAAAACCTCCTCATAGACGTAAAATTAAAAAGTGTTTACAAACGAGACTTTAATTTTATAAGGTGCAAATGTATATACTATGAAATGTATATAATATGTTAGTGAACATAAAGTTTTTACGTATTCTTTTTTTTTTCACGTACGGGTTTTTGAAAAACATATATAAAATAAACAAATTCAGCTAATTAAGAAATTCTGTATATTTACTTAAAATGATTCTAAATTTTTTTTTATGAAAAAATCCTGCTGTTCAAAGTAATAAAATTTTTTAATTTTCCGGCGAAACCTGCAATGAAATAAAAAGATATTATGGAATCTTTGAAAAATGATAAAAAAATCAATTATACCGTGGAGGGTGCCGGCCGGCCCGTGGTGTTGCTGCACGGTTATCTTGAATCACTGGACATCTGGGGGGATTTTGCCGCTTCCCTGGCAAAAGACTTCCGGGTGATCCGTATCGATCTGCCCGGACACGGACGGTCGGCAACGGTGGCAGAAGTTCATACGATGGAGTTGCTGGCGGATGCCGTAGCCGGTGTGCTGGAAAAAGAAAACATCCGGAAACCGGTATTGGTTGGCCATTCACTGGGAGGGTATGTCACACTGGCTTTTGTGGAAAGATATGCTTCGCTCTTAACCGGCTTTTGCCTGTTCCATTCTCATCCCCTGCCCGATACGGATGAGACGAAGACAAACAGGCAACGGGAGATAGCACTGGTGCGACAGGGGAAGAAACATCTTATCTATCAGGTGAATGTCCCGAAAGCGTTTGCCCCGGAAAACGTGGAAAAGTTCAGGGAGGAAGTGACCAAAGCCACTGAGATTGCCCGGAACACGCCGGATGAAGGGATCATCGCCATGCTGAAGGGGATGATGCTGCGGCCCGGCCGTGAAAAAATACTGGAAGAGCCTCCCCTGCCGGGGTTGTGGATCCTGGGAGAAAAAGATCAGTATATACCTTACGGTAAAATGGTGTCCGAAATAAAACCGGCGGAAAGCATACAGGTTGTCTCCCTGAAAAATTCGGGACACATGGGTTTCATCGAGGAAAAAGAAGCTTCCCTTGGGATTATGAGCCGGTTTCTAAGTACTTTATAGCCCGTTTCAGTGTCGTGTCCACGTTCCGGATGATGGGATAAAACCCTGCGTCATCCAGCACATCACGTCCGATATAAGCCTTGATCTGGGTGAGCAAAAGATCTTTGGAAACCGTGATGCCTTCGGTATCGGGAGCCACTCCTTTTTGTTTTGCATACCGGATGAAAGAGTGCAACAGGTTTTGTTTGTCCAGGTAAGCTTCCAGTGCATCCGCCGTTTTATAGTTCTGCAATTTGTCCCGGTGCCGGTCGGTATATTGCAGGGCATAACGGTAGATAAGTCCTTTGTTGCGAACCTTCAGAAAATACCGGGATATGCCGGAGGTATCCATCGGGACGAAGATGTCCGGCATGATGCCGCCGCCGCCATAGACCGTTTTGCCGCCGGGGGTGGTATATTTCAGCGAATCCGGGAAATGGATGCTGTCGGCATATTCGAATTCCCCCTTGAGGTAGCGTTCATTGATGTCGTTGTAATATTCCTCAACTCCTTTGTTGTAAGGTTTCTGGATGCATCGGCCGGTGGGGGTGTAGTACCTGGCCACCGTCAGCCGCAGCACCGAGCCGTCGCGCAGGATGAAAGGTTCCTGCACCAGCCCTTTTCCGAAAGAACGTCTTCCGATGATCGTCCCGCGGTCATTGTCCTGGATGGCCCCGGCAACGATCTCGCTGGCAGAGGCGGTCCATTCGTCGATCAGCACGACGAGCTGCCCGCTCATGAACAACCCGTCGTTTCTGGCATACACCATCTGTTTCTGCTGGTTGCGGCCCATGGTGTAAACGATCAGTTTTCCTTTGGGCAGAAACTGGTCGGCCACATGGATGGCGGCATCCAGATATCCTCCGCCGTTACTGCGGAGATCCAGGATCAGCTTTTTCATGCCCCGGCTTTCCAGGGTGTTGAGAGCCGACTCCGTTTCGTTGTTCGTGGTGCGGGCAAACTTGCTGACCTTGATGTAGCCGATGCTGTCATTGATCATGTAAGCGATATCCACACTTTTCAGGGGGATCTTGTCGCGGGTGATCTCAAACTGCAGCAACTCGGGGACATCTTTTCGCAGAATGGAAACGGTCACTTTCGTCCCCCGCGGCCCTTTCAGCATTTTGACGATATCGTTCTGGTCAACATGCTGTCCCGCCACCAGCGAATCGTTGATCTTTATGATGCGGTCGCCGGGTTTTATGCCGATGCGCTCGGAGGGCCCTCCGTGGATTACCGAGATGACGATGACGGTATCATCGGGCATGTTGAAAGAGATACCGATGCCGTCAAAGTTGCCCCGCAGCGGCTCATTGACCTGGGCCACTTCGCTGGCGGGGATATAGACGGTGTGAGGGTCGAGCTTTTTCAGGATAGCCGGGATGGCTGCATTTTCAAGGGTGTTGACATTCACAGAATCCACATAGTTCTGAACAATATAGGAAAGGATCTGGTCCAGCTTGTTCCCTTTGGGATAAATGACCACCCCCGAAGGCTGTTGGGGGTGCGGCATTTTGATGCCGACCAGAAGGCCTAACGTCAGCACCAGCGACAGGAGAATGGGCAGATACAGGTTTTGTCTTCTGTTTTTTGAGTCCATGGGTCAGTCTGTTTGTATGTGTACTACCTCAATGCCGGCTTTACGCAGCAGCTGCAGTCCGGAGTCGTCATGATACAGCTCCGAAAAAACCACCCTGCGTATGCCGGACTGGATGATCAGTTTGGAGCATTCCATGCAGGGCGAGGTGGTGACGTATAGGGTGGCATTCTCACTGCTGTTGCCGGACTTGGCCACTTTGGTGATGGCATTGGCTTCGGCATGCAGGACATAGGGCTTGGTTTTTCCGGTGTCGTCTTCGCATACATTTTCGAAGCCTGCCGGCGTGCCGTTGAAGCCGTCGGAGATGATCATCCGCCCTTTCACGATCAGAGCACCCACCTGCTTGCGCCGGCAATACGAATTCTTTGCCCAGATTTGGGCCATCTCCAGATACCGCTTGTCAAACTGCGGCTGGCGGGCGCCGTAAGGCTTTATTAATGCTTTGTCTTCCATAACCGAAAAAAGTAAAAAACCCTCACTGCGAGGGTTTTCCCTGATTGATGGTACCCAGGGCCGGAATCGAACCGGCACGGTATTACTACCACTGGTTTTTGAGACCAGCGCGTCTACCAATTCCGCCACCTGGGCGAATTAAAGCTCGAAGCTTGAATGATGAAGCTTGAATGGAAAATATTTTTTCAAAGAACATTCTTTTTCGTTTTCATCGTTCACCATTCAACATTCATCGTTCAACGTTCCAAACGGTTTGCGAAGATAAAAATTTGTTTTGATTTCGTCAAGTTTCTTGTCAGCAGCAGAGAAAAACTTATCAGATATGTTTTTTCCCGGTAATCCGGACGGAATGTTCCGACAGCACTTTTTTGACCGTCTTGTATATACCGGAGGCATCAAACCCGCATTCCCGGTAAAGCTCTTCCTGTTTGCCGTGGCTGACGAAATAATCCGGTATTCCCAGGCGGGTGACATGCACCGGAAGGTGATGGTCGTTGAAAAACTCGATGACGGCACTGCCGAAGCCTCCGGATATGACGCCGTCCTCCACGGTGACCACCTCGTCAAAGCGAAGGGCTATCTCTTGCAGCACCTGTTCATCCAGGGGGTTGACGAACCGCATATCGTAATGTTCCACTTCAATATGTTCCTTCGCAAGTTGTTTGGAAGCTTCGATCACGAAGTTTCCTGGGTGTCCGATGGAGAGGATGGCGATATCTTTGCCTGAGCGGATCTTGCGGGCTTTGCCCACCGGGATTTTTTTAAAGGGTTTTTTCCATTTGTGCAGCACGCCGGCACCCCGCGGATAACGGATGGAAAAAGGTCCGTAATCTCCGGTTTGAGCCGTGAACAGCAGGTTTCTCAGTTCGACCTCATCCATGGGGGCTGAAATGATGATGTTGGGGATCACCCGCAGGTAGGCCAGGTCGAAGATACCATGGTGGGTGGCTCCGTCGCCGGCGACCAGTCCGCCGCGGTCGATACAGAAGACCACATTCAGCTTTTGCAGGGCCACATCATGGATCACCTGGTCGTAGGCGCGTTGCAGGAAGGTGGAGTAGATGGTGCAGTAAGGGCGCATCCCCTGGGTGGCCAGTCCGGCGGAAAAAGTTACGGCATGTTGCTCGGCAATGCCTACGTCATAGACACGGCCGGGCATCTTTGTGATCATTTTTGTAAGTTTGGACCCGGTGGGCATGGCAGGAGTGATGGCTACGACCTCCGGATTTATTTCCGCCAGCTCGATCATGGTCTCTCCGAAAACATCCTGGTACTTATGACCTTTCCTGCCGGAACCGGGTATGGTAAAGATCTTGCCGGAGACTTTGTCAAAGCGGCCCGGAGGGGCATGAAACAAGGTGGCGTCCATTTCGGCACGCGGAAAGCCTTTGCCTTTCTTGGTGATGATATGCAGCAGCTTGGGGCCGGAGATCTTTTGCAGATCCCTGAACAGGCGGACAAGATAAACCACATCATGGCCGTCCACCGGACCGAAATAGCGGAAATTCAGCGATTCGAAAAGATTGCTGTGATGCAGCAGGGAGGTCTTCAGAGCATGTTCGATCTGCTGTGCCAGCGAGCGGCTCTTGGGGGCTACCTTGCTCAGCTTGCCCAGCAGGTTCCATAACTCATCCTTGATCTTGTTGTAGGCGGGGGAGGTGGTGATGTCCAGCAGGTATTCCTTCAGTGCCCCCACATTGGGATCGATGGACATGCGGTTGTCATTCAGCACCACCAGGATATCGGCATTCTGGGCCCCGGCATTGTTCAACCCTTCAAAAGCCAGACCGGCGGAGAGAGCACCGTCGCCGATCACGGCCACCACCTTGCGGTCTTCCTGTCTCTTTTTGGCAGCCACCGCCATGCCCAGCGCCGCCGAGATGGAAGTGGAGGAGTGACCTACGCCGAATGTGTCGTAGATACTTTCCTCACGTGTAGGGAATCCGCTGATGCCGCCGTATTGCCGGTTGGTGTGGAACACATCCCTTCTGCCGGTCAGGATCTTGTGGCCGTAAGCCTGATGGCCCACATCCCAGACAAGCTGGTCGTAGGGGGTGTTGTAGGCATAGTGCAGGGCTACCGTCAGCTCGACAACTCCCAGACTGGAGGCAAAATGTCCCGGGTTGGAAGAGATCACATCAATGATGAACTGCCGCAACTCTTTACTCAGACCGGGAAGATCCTCCATACGAAGCCTGCGCAGATCGTCCGGACTTTCAATGGAGTATAACAAATTCTTGCCTTTTGCCGACATAGTACCCGAAAACGATTTTCTTTACAAAAGTAATAATATTCTTTGGTTTGACCGGATTATTTTGCGGTTTTCTAATCGGAACCTATTTCCTATCTTTGTTTTGTAAAAATACTGATAATATGAAATCTTTTACGAATATTCTTTGGATATGTTTCCTGGCGGCGGGAATGCTGTTAACCCATTCGTGTGTATCCACGAAGCAATACAATGACCTGAAGACCAAGCAGCAGAAACTCAGGGAAGAGCGGGATCTGCTGAAAGGGGATAACGAGCGGCTGACCGTAAAGAACAATGAACTTGCCTTCACCATCGAGAGTCTGAAAAAACAACTGGAAGAGCTTCGTAAGGACAGCCTGTCCGTGGCGGAGGAACTGCAGGATCTGCAGTATAAATATGCCCAATTGAGCAAGGATTATCAGACCTTGAAGATCGCCCAGGATGAGCTGGTAAAGGGGAATGTAAAAGAGACACGACGCCTGTTGCAGGAGCTGCAGCGCACACAGGAAGAGCTGCAGAAAAAACAGGATGCTCTGCGTAAGTATGAAAAATCGCTGACGGCCCAGCAGGCCCAGCTGGAACAGTTGAGGTATGAGATGGATGAGCGCAATGCCCGTTTGCAGGAGATGGAACGGTTGGTTCATCACCAGGATTCGGTATTGACGGCCCTGAAATCCAAAGTGTCGGATGCACTGCTGGGGTTCCGGGATGAGGGGCTGACCGTCACCCGGCGCAACGGCAAGATCTATGTATCCATGGAGGAAAAGCTGTTGTTCAAAACCGGCAGCTACAAGGTGGACCCGCGCGGCCGGGAAGCTCTGAAAAAGCTGGCCCGCGTGCTGGAGAAAAATCCCGGTATCAACATCACCATCGAAGGACATACGGATAATGTGCCTTATATCAGCCACGGAGGCCAGATACAGGATAACTGGGACCTGAGCGTGAAACGGGCCACCAGCGTGGTGCGCATCCTGCTTCAGAACTCCTCCATCGACCCCAAAAGGCTTACGGCGGCCGGCAGAGGGGAATACCTGCCCGTGGATCCGCGGGACACCCCCGAAGCCCGGAGAAAAAACAGGCGTACCGAGATCATCCTTACCCCCAACCTCGACGAGCTGTTCGATATCATCGATAATAAATAGGCCGTATGAACGGTACGGTACCGGTGCTATGGGATGCGTGGCATTTCTTCAGGACGCTCACGCCGGCAAGAATCATCAACCTGACCGCCATCCGGCTGGGGTTGTGCCTGTCCGGATGGCTCCGTAAACCGGTGGTGTGGGGGATGCCTCATACCCTCTCTGTGGAGCCGGCAACCCTCTGTAACCTTTCCTGCCCGGAATGTCCTGTAGGAAACGGCACACTCAAAAGGGAAAGCGGAGTGATGGACTGGCAGCTCTTCACACAACTGACAGACCAGACCGCCCGCCATCTCAACCATCTCATCCTCTATTTTCAGGGAGAGCCTTTCCTGGCACCGCACCTGTTTGATATGGTCCGTTATGCCAAAAAGAAAAATATTTATGTCTCCACATCTACCAACGGACATTTCTTTACCCCGGAAATCATCCGGGAGATACTGAACAGCGGACTGGACCGCCTGATTGTCTCACTGGACGGGGCCTCACAGGAAACCTATGAAAAATACAGGAGAGGAGGCGACTTTGACAGGGTGGTGAACGGAATCCGGATGCTGGTGAAGGAAAGAAACGGCCGCGGATACAGGAAACCTCTGATCATCGTTCAATTCATATATTTCAGACACAATCTGCATGAAAAAGAAAAAATCCGGACACTGGTGAGAGAGACGGGCGCCGACAAGCTGGAGTATAAAACAGCCCAGTTTTACGACCGTCGGGTGACGAACGAACTGGTGCCGCGTGATCCCCGTTATGCCAGATATGTGCGGCGGGATGAGGGATATGTGTTGAGGTATAAGCTGAA